>NZ_CP014571.1:1263482-1579352 GCF_017357425.1 Arthrobacter sp. D5-1
CACCACAGCGGCAATTCCGGCCATGAGCACGCCACGGAGAATGCGCCAGGCCGTGCCGGTACGCCGGTGCTTTGGCGCACGCGTTTCCCGCTCCGAGTCCACGGTTCTCCATTCCTCACGCCCTGGTCACGCGGGGCAGCGCGGAGGACGAACCAACATTACGGGCTGCGGGGGGAACCGTCCAAACTAGACGATGGTTGCCCCGAACACCAGGCCCAGCCCATACGTGGCGGCAGCCGCTGCCAGGCCGATCGCGAGTTGGCGCAGCCCGCGGCTCAGCGGCGAGGTCCCGGACAGCAAGCCCACGACGGCGCCGGTCGCCAAGAGCGCGATGCCCACCAGCACACCGGCCACCATCAAGGCGGCAAAGCCCGTCATGCCGAAGATGAAGGGCAGGATGGGAACGATGGCACCGGACGCGAAGAAGCAGAAGCTGGACATCGCTGCGCCCCATGCCGAACCGACGGATTCGTGCTCGTCGGTGGCAGGTTTCTCGGGCTGCAAGGAGAGGCTGGGATCGCAGTCGCAGCTGAACAGGCCCATGCGCTCTGCGGCGCGATGCTCAGCGGCCTCGCGCGTCATGCCGCGGGCAAGGTAGACCAGCACCAATTCGTTGTGTTCGATGTCCAACGACGGTGCTGCCGTGAGAGTGGCTTGGGTGGGCAGCGTCGCGTTGAGCAGTTCCCGCTGGGAGCGGACCGAGACGTACTCGCCGGCGCCCATGGACAGTGCGCCCGCCAAAAGACCTGCCACACCGCTCATCAGCACCACCGGACTGGGCACGCCGGTGGCGGCCATGCCCATGACCAGCGAAAGGTTGCTCACCAGGCCGTCGTTGGCGCCGAAGACCGCGGCACGGAAGGTCCCGGAGAGCCGGTTCCGACCACGGGTAGCCAGGCCCCTGACCACCTCTTCGTGGATCTGTTCGTCAGCCACCATGGCGGGTGTTGCCGCGGGTTCGGAGCCGTAGGGGGAGCGGCCTTCTGCACGTTGGGCCAGGGCCAGTACAAAGACCGACCCGAAGTTGCGGGCCAGGAATCCCAGGAACTGGCTGCGGGCTGACGCGGCCTTGGGCATTCCGGCGTGCTCACCCAGGAGCTTGAGCCAGTGGGCCTCGTGCCGGCCTTCGGCCTCGGCCAGGGCCAGCAGGATTTGGCGTTCTTCGCCGTCGCGCCTCTGGGCGAGTTCGCGGTAGACAGCGGCCTCGGCGCGCTCGTCGGCGAGGTACTGACGCCACCGGCGGATGTCGGCGTGCGAGGGCGCCGCGGGTTCCGTTCCGACGTTCTCGAGGGCTGCCGATTCCGGGGTGGGGTCCGGAGCTGGGCTCGACGAACCGGGGGATTCCTGGTGCTGTTGCACTTTCTCTCCTGTGCTGGGTGGGGTAGTTGCGGCCCCATTGCACGCCCCACTGTACCGCTTATCTGCGCGGTTTTTTGGCTGGTATTCCTCACTTGGAATGTTCGGCGCACCGTAATTTCCGGCCGTCCTTGACCCCCGACTTAGCCGGTGCTCAGATGGAAGGACAGGGGCGGGGGCCCACCCCGCACACGTTCAACAGGGCTTGAGCGGCCCACGAGACGGAGGTTGCACCATGAACACCACCGAATCACACGCCAACTACCCGGAACGGACCACCATTGAGTCAGATCCGGCCTATGACTACGCCGAGGACCAGGAAGTGGACGAGGCCTGGGTGGAAGAAGTGGACGCCCCCGAGGACGACGAACGTGTGGTCCCCATCGACGAGACCGAGGAATTCCGCGAAGCAGACGAGGAAATCTAGGCGGGCTCCTCGTGGCTGAGTGTGTAGTGAAGCTGCACGCCGGCGCGTTTGCCGGCCGCCGCAACAGTCACGGTTAGGGTTCTCGACGCATCACACCAAAGGGTCGGCCGGACCGCTCGGGCCAACGCCTGCGCGATCAGGTGCGGTTGGGGATGTCCGAACCGCATGGTTCCGGCCTTGGCAGTGATGGTCACCGTGCCCAGGAAGAGGTCGACGGCGGGAATCACCGCGACTGTGTGGGTGGCTGTTGTTGCCGGGGTACTGGTAGCCGGGGTGGTATCGCCTTGGTACGGCAAGGGACTGCTCCTTGGGGGAGTGCTCTTGCCCGCTCGGTTGTCTCTGGTCCGGGACGGGCCGCTTCCTCATCCGAACCACCCGTGAACATGGGGTTGGTGTGTGGCCAGTCGGAGCTTGGCACCACATCTCTTGAAGCTGGGACCACCTTACCGCACGGCTGTCCAGCAAGTTGGGGCGCCCTCTTCCCGGGGACAAAACAACGGCGGCGCCACCCCGGAAAGGGGAGGCGCCGCCGTCGAATTTTGCTCTGTTGCTTGCAGCGCTACTTGTGGCTGCTGACCGGGTGGGCCTCAGGCGGGAGTTCCTCAGAGACGGCACCGGCAACGCGCTTGTCCCAGGCCTCGCGGACTGCGGGATCAGTGGGCGGGGTGAGCAGTGAAATCACTACGTAGGCGATGAACGAAGCGGCGAGACCGTAGTAGATCGGTTCGTTGGCGTAGACGCCGTCCGCGCTCGGAATGACACCCAGGGCGAAGAGGATCAGCAGGGTCAGTGTCAGCACCGATCCAACTGCCATGGACCATGCAGCGGCGATGCCCGTGCCGCGCTTCCACACCAAACCGCCCAGGATTGCGACCAGGAGGCCACCCACCAGGATGTCGTAGGCGATGGTGAGGGCAATCACCACGTCCTGAGCCGCCATGGAAATCAGTACTGCCACGATGCCGAGTCCAAGAACCCAGTAGCGGTTGGCTTTGACGTCGTGCTCGGGGTTTTCGCTGTCATCGGTGTTGATGTTCTTGCCGAACCAGCTGGCCACGAACGGGACAACGTCCGCACGTGCCACCGTGGCTGCGGCGATCAGGGCGCCGGATGCGGTGGACATCATGGCCGCAACAGCCGCGGCCATGACCAGGCCGCCGATGCCGACGGGCAGGATGTGGGTTGCCACCTCGGCGTAAACAACGTCCTTGCCGAGGTTGGTGACATCGATGTCCGGCAGTGCCACCCGGGCGGCCAAGCCGATCAGGGCGCCGGCGATGCCGTAGAGGATGCAGTAGACGCCGGCCGTGGCGCCGCCCCAACGGGCAACGGCGGGGGTCTTGGCAGTGAAGACGCGCTGCCAGATGTCCTGACCGATCAGGAGGCCCAGTGTGTAGACCACGAAGTACGTGATGATGGTCTGGGCGCCGATGCCATCGATCTGGAAGAAGGTCTCATCGAGGCGCTCACGGATGCCGTCCATGCCGCCGGCAGCGTTCAGGACGAACGGGAGCATCAGGAAGAAGATACCGACGGTCTTGATGATGAACTGAACCTGGTCGGCCAGCGTGATGGACCACATGCCGCCAATGGTGGAGTAAACCAGGACGATCGCGCCGCCAACGGCGATGGCAAGCCAGCGTTCCCAGTCGAAGAGCACCACGAAGATGGTGGCGTAGGCGCCGGTGGAAGTAGCGCAGAGCATGAGCGTGTACGCCAGCATGACGATGCCGGAGGTCTGCGTGGCCCTGCTGCCGTAGCGAAGGCTCAGCATCTGGGAGACCGTGTAGATCTTCAGGCGCTGGATGGTGCCGGCGAACAGGAGGCTGAGCAGCAGCACGCCTGCGCCGATGGCCACTACCAGCCACATGCCGGAGATGCCGAACTTGTAGCCGAGGCCGACGCCGCCCACGGTGGAAGCGCCACCGAGGACCACAGCGGCCATGGTGCCGGTGTAAAGGAACGGTCCCAGGCGGCGGCCAGCCACCAGGAAGTCGCTGTTGTTCTTGGTGCGGGACTTGCCCCACCAGCCGAATGCCAGCATGGCGAGCAGGTACACCACCACGATTGCGATGTTTATAGCCGAAGATTCCATGAGCGGTCCTTGGAGCTGATGCACGGAGGTTGGGGTTTTCGACGATACTCCTGCGAAGCGTCGAAGTCTCTGTGCTGATGGTTGGAGATTGGGGAAGGGTGTTGTGTGCCTCACAGACAACACTTGTTGCCTATGAGGATATGTTGTGATCGGAGTAACAGTCAAGATGCTTTAGTCACGGTTCCGCCGGTTCTGGTCCTGTTGGCTCGTCTCCCGGCTACTATTGCTCCAATGACAGGGCCAGATGACAGGCCTGAAAGGTTCGTGAATGAAGGCTCTCCCCGTTGAACCGAGCAATGTTCCCGTTGCCATCGGTTCCAGAATCCGCGCAGCCCGGCAGGCGCAGCGCCTCACCATTGAGCAGGTGGCTGATGCCACCGGGCTGACCAAGGGCTTCCTCAGCCGCGTGGAGCGTGACCTGACGTCGCCGTCGGTCGCTTCACTGGTCACCCTGTGCCAGGTGTTGTCGGTCTCTGTGGGTGACTTGTTCGCCGCCCCGGAGACGCACCTGACCAAGCGCGACGACGGCCCCCGTATCTCCCTGGGTGGCCAAGGCATCGTGGAGCGGTTGCTGACGGCCCGCTCCGAGCGCAGGCTCCAGATTTTGCAGGCCACCATTGAGCCGCGGGGCCGCGGGGAGAACGAGCTCTACGCCGTGGACTGCGACGTCGATGTCCTGCACGTGATCAAGGGCAGGATCAAGCTCATTCTGACCAACGAGGCATACGACCTCGAAGAAGGGGACACGCTCTCCTTCCCCGGCCGCGAACCGCACACGTGGATCAACCCCACGGACGAGACCGTCGAGGTGCTCTGGGTGTTGGTGCCGGCGGCGAGCCGCTAGGTTTTCCTGCCCTGCCCTGCCCTGCCCTTTCAGCTGCTGCTGCGCTCCTTCCCAGTTACCTCCCGTTCTGGGGGCCGGGTGGTGCGCTGAGCCTCGGGAATCCGGGGGCCGGCGGAAGGGAGTGGGCTGCTAACCGGGAGGGAGCGTACCGGGCCTTCGTGCAAGGACTGCCCTGACTTCTGCAACAACGCGGTCCGGCTCGAACCAGATCACCTCCGGTGGGTACCTCAGCACTGCATATCCGTTGACGGTGGAGGCGTTGTTCCGTGACAGGTCATTCCGCAGGGCCTGTCTACTGGAGTGGTACGCGAAGCCATCCACTTCGACAATGAGGAATTCCTGGAGAAGAAAGTCCACGCGCCCCACTCCAGGTATTGCCACCTGCGCGTCGAAGGCAATTCCGTGGGCGCGGAACAAGTGCTGCGCATCCACCTCAATAATGGATTCCGCACGTAGGTCGAGCTCGTGCAGAGCCTTCAGGGCCGGCCTCGACCTGTCCCCGCGAAGCTGCTCCTTAAGCAGTGCCAGGGGCACGCCGTGCAGCCGAATTGCCGATGTTGCCATGGCTGTTGACGCCGGAGCTTCCAGGCATGTCATCGCGTGAAGCACCACGTCCTCAATCGCTGCAACAGGGAGTGCGGCGTGGGGGTCGAAGCGCGCCGTTCTGTGCCTGATGAACCCGCTGCCGTGCCCGTGGTCGCAGGTCAGATGATGTTGGCTGGGGGCGGTCCTGAGCCAGAGGCCATAGTGCGATGCGGCGCTGGCGCAGGAGACAAGAGCGTTATTGCGGATGGCCGCAGCGAACTCGGGCCGGTGGTCACTGAGCATCAACACGCCCCGGCGGGGACGAATCGCTCCCCGGGACGTCAGTGACTCCACGTCCGAGCGGGAGAACCCTGCCCTGAGAAGTTGACCCGTGCGGGCTACTCCGCCGGCTTCCTGCAGATACTTCAAAGCGTCCATGCCTCCAGTCCAGCGGGATGGGGCAACTCCCGGAAGGCTCGATCTCCGGTATGTGGGTAAGTTGGCAGCGCGCTCCTCCCCGGTTGCTGGCCCTTCCTTGAGCACCCAAGGTCCGCCAGCCCCGGAAATCCGTTGGCCGGCGGCACCCCGGCGGCAACCAACCGGGAAGGAGCGCGCGTGGTAGCAGGCGGTCAGCCCACGTGCACCCACGGTCGGCGGGTGATGTCCGGCTCGGCTTCCCTCAGCACTTCCCGGGTCACCGGCGCGATCTCGCCTTCGCCGAAGAAGAGGAACTTGCTGAGGTTTGAAATCGGGTTGCCCTCGGTCCAACGGAAGTAGATGTGGGGCATGAATCCAGTGACGTCCCGGATGTGGAGCAGCACGGCCGCCACAGTGTTGGGGACGTTGTTGCTGTGTACTTCAAGGATCTTGAAACCGTGCCGGATCTTGCCCACAACCTGGAGTTCCTGTTCGAAGTCCGAGCTGTCATCCACAATGACCTCGATGAAGACGGCGTCGCAGTCGACGGGCAGGTGGCTGGCCTGCTGGGCGTGCTGTAGCTTCTCGCGGTACCTGCTGGCGCTGAGGTGTTTGGGTTCATGCGCGATGATCCGGACGGGTCCCTCGGAAGCATTGGCGGTGAATTCCAGGGCTTTCTCGTCCATTTTGATGTGGGTGGCCCGGAGCTCGAAGGCGCGCCGCATGCGGGAGATGAAGCTGACCACCATGATGCCCAGGATGAAGAGTGCCGCGATCTTCAGGCCGTCAGGACGCTCGATCGAGTTGACCACTGTGGTGTAGATGAAGACGAGGGAGATGATTCCGAAGCCGATGAACTGGCCACGTTGCTTCCTTCGGCGTGCGGACAGGGTGACTGCGATGGAAGCAGAGGTGATCAGGACCAGTACGCCGGTGGCATACGCGCCACCCTGGGCGTTGACGTCGGCCTGGAAGATGATGGTGACGATGAAGGCGATCACGGTGAACACCAGGACCAACGGGCGCAGTGCCCGGGCCCAGGCGGGGGCCATGCCGTAGCGGGGCAGGTATCGCGGAACGAGGTTCAGCAGCCCGGCCATGGCGGACGCTCCGGCGAACCAGAGGATGGCGATGGTGCTGACGTCGTAGACGGTACCGAAGCCGTCGCCGAGGAATTTGTGGGCAAGGTAGGCGAGCGCGCGGCCCTCTGCTTTACCACCGTCCTGGAACTCGGCGGCTGGAATCAGCATGACGGTGGTGAAGCTGGAGGTGATGAGGAACGAGCTCATGATGATGGCGGCCGTGGTGAGGAGCTTGTGGGCGCCCTTGATCCGGCCTGCGGGGTTGGCTTCGGTGTCTGTGGCGTGCCCCTTGATCTGGGGCATGACGGCCACGCCGGTTTCAAATCCGGAGAGCCCCAGTGCCAGGCGTGGGAAGACCAGAAGGGCCAGGGCGATCATCATGATGGGGTCGCCGTGGGAGGTGGTGAGTGCGGTCCACCAGTCGGTAATGACTCCGGCTTCGGTGAAGAGGTGGGTCATGGATACGACGATGACCACAAGGTTCAGTGCCAGGAACGCTGCCACCAGTACCACTGCCACATTGATGGCTTCCTTGAATCCGCGAAGGAAGACCACACCCAGCCCGGCGATCAAAGCCAGTGTAATGACAACGTGCTGGCCTTCCAGGAAGTGCGGCGCGAAGGGGTTCTCGATCAAGTGTGCTGTGGCGTCGGCAGCTGAGAGCGTGATGGTGATCATGAAGTCCGTGGCGGCGAATCCCAGGAGGGCCAGGACAAAGAGCTTGCCGCCCCAGCGGGGGAGGAGTCGTTCCAGCATGGCAATGGAGCCTTCGCCGCGAGGACTCTCGCGGGCCACACGCCGGTAGACGGGCAGTGCGCCGGCCAGGGTTGCCAGCACCAGGAGCAGGGTGGCCAAGGGGGACAGCAGGCCCGCTGCCAGTGCGGCGATGGCGGGCTGGTAGCCGAGCGTGGAGAAGTAGTCCAGGCCGGTGAGGCACATGACCTTCCACCAGGCTTGCGGCTTGTGGGCGTCCGACGGGCGGCCGTGGGGGCCTTGCCTCTTGCCCGAGGTGTCCGGCATTCCTTCCAGCAGCCAGGGCTTGAGCTTGAAGGAGTTCTTTGGCCGGTTGGCCGGATCGGCCGGAGGCCTCGACAAGGTGGTCACTGTGTCCTTTCGTGCAGCACGGTGCTGCTTCCGCAAGGAGCGTATGGCCGCTTTCGACGCCGGGACCCCGGTTTTTATGGAATCTTTACGCCCACTGTGACCGGCATCTCATGAAGCGCGCCATCAAAATCAATTTGTAAACAGGTGATGCATATTAGGCAACTTTGAGTGTATGATGGGTGTCACAGTTATCCCAGCTATCCACTAAGGAGTGGCGCATTTTGGAAGAGCTCCGTATTGAGGCCAACGGCAACCTTGGTCCCATCGATTCGTCCCGCATCCCGCGCTATGCCGGTGCCGCCACCTATGCCCGCCTGCCCCGCCTGGATCAGGTCTCCAAAGCCGACGTCACGGTAGTTGGCGTTCCCTTTGACTCCGGCGTCTCTTACCGCCCCGGCGCGCGCTTCGGCGCCAACCACGTACGCGAGGCCAGCCGCCTGCTCCGCCCGTACAACCCCGCCTGGGACGTGAGCCCGTTCGAGAACATCCAGGTTGCTGACGCCGGCGACATGGCCGTGAACCCGTTCAACATCAACGAGGCCATCGAAACCGTCCAGCAGAACGCCCTGGACCTCACGGCCAACGGCAGCAAGCTGGTCACCCTGGGTGGCGACCACACCATTGCCCTGCCCCTCCTCCGCGCAGCCGCGGAGCGCGCCGGTGAGCCGATCGCCATGCTTCACTTCGACGCACACCTGGACACCTGGGACACCTACTTCGGCGCCGAGTACACGCACGGCACGCCCTTCCGGCGAGCCGTCGAGGAAGGCATCCTGGACACCGAAGCCATCAGCCACGTGGGTACCCGCGGCCCGCTGTACGGCAAGAAGGACCTCGACGACGACCACCGCTTCGGCTTTGGAATCGTCACCTCCGCAGACGTCTACTACCAGGGCGTGCTGGAAACTGTGGCCAAGATCCGTGACCGCATCGGCAACCGTCCGCTCTACATCTCCGTCGATATCGACGTCCTGGACCCGGCCCACGCCCCGGGTACCGGCACCCCCGAGGCCGGTGGCATCACCAGCCGCGAACTCCTCGAAATCATCCGTGGCTTCCGCGGCATGAACCTCGTCGGTGCGGACATCGTAGAAGTCGCCCCGGCGTATGACCACGCAGAAATTACCGGTGTGGCAGGCAGCCACGTAGCCTACGAGCTCGTGACCCTCATGGCCGACAACGCCGTCGAAGGTGACCGACAAGGTGCCCCGAACGGTTATGCACAGCAGGCACTGGGCGCCCGCATCGCGGAGCTCGCCAAGGCAACGGGAGACCAGCGATGATTGATTTTGATCCCGGCACGGCAGCGCCCACCAAGGGGACCAACCAGCGCAACGGCGGGGACCTCGTCGTCGAGACCCTTGAAGCGCTGGGTGCGAAAACCGTTTTCGGTATTCCAGGCCAGCACGCACTGGGTCTTTTTGACGCCATGGGCCGCGGCAACCTCCACTTCGTCTCCTCCCGCGTGGAGAACAACTCGGCGTTCGCTGCCGACGGCTACTCCCGCGCCACCGGCGAGGTAGGTGTGCTGTTCCTGTCCACCGGCCCGGGCGCGTTGACGTCCCTGGCAGGTTTGCAGGAGGCCTACGCCACGGGCGTTCCCATGGTGGTTGTCGCCAGCCAGATCCCGCTCGATGGCCTGGGTGCACGTCGCAAGGGCATGCTGCACCAGCTTGATGACCAGAAGGCTTCGGCCGCGAACGTCACCAAGAGCCAACGACTGATCCAGCACGCCTCCGGTATCCCGTCGGCCATCCAGGACGCCTGGACTGAAGCGATTTCCTCGCCGCAGGGTCCGGTCTGGATCGAAATTCCGCAGAATGTCCTGCTGGACCCGATCATGGTGCCCCCGGTTGAGGACGCCCTCGCCGAGGCATTCGACAACCCGCCCCGCGTCGAGCTGATCCGCGAGGCCGTGAAGTGGCTTTCGACGGCGGAACGTCCGGCGATCATCGCAGGCGGCGGTACACGCCGTGGCCGTGCTGAGAAGTCGCTGCTCTCCATCGCCGAACAGCTCCGTGCTCCGGTCATCTGCACTCCGGGCGGCAATGGTGCGTTCCCGTGGACCCATGAGCTGTCCCTGCAGTCATGGATCGAGGACCGGTACATGACCGACGTCCTGGAAGACGCCGACGTCCTCATTGTGATCGGCTCGTCGCTGGGCGAAGTGACATCCAACTACTTCACGTTCGAACCCCGCGGCCGCATCATCCAGATCGACGCCGAACCCCGTGTCCTCGAATCCAACAGGCCGGGCCTGGGCATCCGTGCCGACGCCGGCCAGGCCCTCGCAGCACTGGACGAAGCCCTCGCGGCGGCAGGGGCCGCGGACAAGGTGACGCGATCCTGGCACGGCACCAGCCCGGAAGACGTAGTCAAGGATTCTCTGGCCAAGGTCAAGGCCCGCCTGGAATCCCAGGACCTTGCCAAGGAACTGAAGTTCATGTCGGACATCCGCGAGGCCGTCCCGGCCGACATGCAGACGTTCTGGGACATGACCATTTCCGCTTATTGGGGCTGGAGCTGCTGGGACGCCCGGCAGGGCCAGTTCCACTCCGCCCAAGGCGCCGGTGGCCTCGGCTACGGTTTCCCGGCTGCCATCGGTGGTGCCGTCGGGTTGGAGACCACGGGCAAACCGAGTCGTGTGCTCGCTGTATCCGGTGACGGCTCGTCCATGTATTCCATCTCCGAGCTCGCCACGGCCAAGCAGCACAACGTCCCGGTCACCTGGTTGATCGTGGACGACGGCGGTTACGGCATCCTCCGTGAGTACATGGTGGGCGCTTTCGGTCAGGCCACGGCCACCGAGCTCGCGCGCCCGGACTTCGTGAAGCTTGCCGAGTCCTTCGGTGTCCCGGCACGCCGGGTAGCACCGGAAGAAGTGGGGGACGCGCTCAAGGCCTCCTTCGAAGCGGACGGACCCAACGTCGTCGTGGTTGAAACACTGCTGAAGATGTTCGGCCCCACGCATTTGGACGACTAAACATCCCAAAGCAGCCAGCCCCCGCACGGAATACCGTGCGGGGGCTGCTTGCGTTGTGGGGCCTGCTCTGCGCCCCAATCCGGGGAGACAGAGCGCCGAGCAGGCCCCGCAACACCAGTCCAAGCCATCTTTAGTTTCCCAAAGCAATCAATCTGAGTTATAGTTGCTTTAGGCAAACAAAAAGAGGGGTGTTTTCCATGTCCGTCGGTTCGGCCACGGCAACAGATCTTGTTCATCAAATTTTCGACCTCCAGCGCACCCTACGTTGCGTGGTGACCGCCCACATGGCCCGCGTTCCCGACGTCGGAATGGCGCTCCAAGGGGTCATGCGGTTCATTGGCGAGGGGGAGGCCCGGGCTACCCAACTGGCCACACGCCTGGGCGTCAGCGCTCCGGTCCTGAGCAGGCATGTCACCGAGCTTGAGGACCTTGGCTTTGTGGTGCGGCGACCGGATCCTGCGGATGGCAGGGCCCAACTCCTCGCCCTGACAGAAAGTGGCGCGGCCAAGCTGCGCGAATTCGAAGAACAACGCAGCGTGAGACTGCGGGATTACCTGGCGGATTGGAGCGAGGCAGACGCCCTCGAGGCCTCCCAGGTCATCAACAAACTCACTGTGTCCCTCAAGGACTCAATCCGGGCAACGGCGGCCGGCTCCATCACAACACACCAGACAGCTTAGGAGCCACCATGGCCACACCAGCAGTTCAGAACACCAAGGCGGTGGACGCCTCAGTGAGCCCCGCGGCCAGCAAGGCCGCCGCGCCCATGACCCACCGGCAGATCATGGAAGCCCTCACCGGGCTCCTTGCAGCCTTCTTCACGGCGATCCTCAGCAGCACCATTGTTGCCAACGCCCTGCCCACCATCATGTCCGAGCTCAAGGGCACGCAGACCGACTTCGCCTGGGTCATTACCGCCGCGCTGCTTGCGAACGCGGCCACCACGCCCATCTGGGGCAAACTCGCTGACCTCTTCGACAAGAAGCTGTTGGTCCAGCTGAGCATCATCATCTTCGTGGCCGGTTCGGTGATGGCGGGCCTGTCCGAAACCATCCCGCTGCTGCTGACCGCCCGCGTCATCCAAGGTGTGGCGATGGGTGGCCTCACGGCCTTGGCGCAAGCCATTATCGGTTCGATGATCCCGCCGCGCGATCGTGGCAAGTACTCCGGTTACATGGGCGCCGTCATGGCTGTAGGCACCGCGGGTGGCCCGCTGCTGGGTGGATTCATCGTTGACAGCCCGCTCGGCTGGCGCTGGACGTTCTTCGTCTGCGTACCGCTGGCCGTCGTCGCACTCATCCTGCTCCAGGTGACCCTGAAGATCCAGCACATCAAACGCCCCGCCAAGATCGACTGGCTCGGTTCCATCCTGCTGACCTCCGGCGTGAGCCTGCTCCTGATCTGGGTTTCCTTCGCAGGCAACCCGGACTACTACGACTGGTTCTCCTGGCAGTCGGCCCTCATGGTGGGTGGCGGCGTTGCCCTGTTGGCCGTCCTGGTGTTCGTGGAAACCAAGGTTGCACAGCCGATCATTCCGCTGAAGATCATCTCCGAGCGCACCACGGCATTGGCCATTGTTGCCTCGGTTGCCGTCGGCATCGCCATGTTCGGTTCCTCTACCTTCCTGGGCCAGTACTTCCAGGTTGCCCGCGGTGCTACGCCCACAGAGGCGGGCCTGCTGACGCTTCCGATGATCGCCGGCAACCTGATTGGTTCGGTCGCATCCGGCATCCTGATCAGCCGCTTCGGTAAGTGGAAGAGGTTCCTGATCGCCGGCTCCGTCCTGCTGATCGGCGGGCTGGCGTTTGCTGGAACCATGGACCACACCACGGAACTGTGGATCGTGGCGATCTACACGGGCGTCTTTGGCCTGGGCCTTGGCATGCTGATGCAGAACCTGGTGCTGGCCGTGCAGAACACGGTCCAGGCCAAGGACATCGGAACGGCCAGTGCTTCGGTGGCGTTCTTCCGCTCGGTCGGTGGCGCGATCGGTGTCTCCGTCCTGGGTGCCATCATGTCCACCCATGTGAAAGACCTGGCCGTTGAAGGCATGGCGGCTGCGGGTATTCCTGTCCAGGGCGGTGCCTCCGGTGCCAGCATGGACCTGGCCGATATGCCCGCCCCCGTCGCCGACATCATGAGGGCTGCCTATGGCGACGCTACTGCCCAGATCTTCCTGATCTCCGCGATCATCAGCGTCGTGGCACTCCTGGCAGTGCTCTTCATCAAGGAACGGCCGCTGCGCCGAACCGTGGATGCAGCTCCGGAGAAGGAACTTGTTGCGACGGCCTCCTCGGACGCCGGGATGCCCCTGGACACGGCGTCGATGGACGCGCTGAAGGCGGAGGATCTGACAGCTGACGGTCTGACTGCTGACGGTCTGAACGCGGACGACGACGGCGCCGGCACCCTGGGTGCCGGGCGTCAGGTTCCGGTGGGCGAACGCCAGGTTCCGCACACCGAACGCACTACCTCCAGTCCGGACTCCGGCTCCGACCTGGATCTTGAGTTCGCCAGGATCCTTACGCAGGAACGCCCGCATGCGGGAAATGACGTGAGGGAAGTGCAGGAGCAACTGTCACGCACCCAGTACGTCCTGGCCGAACAGCAGTTGCAGCTGAGCCGTGCCAACGTAGAACTGCAGGCGAGGTTGCGGGAGCAGCAGGCCATCGCTGAACAGCAGGCCAGCACCGCCGAGGAACTCGCAGCAATCCGAAAGGAACTGAAACGGGAACGCCGGCAGCAGGAACGGATGGCGTTACTGCTTCTCCAAGGCGTGGAAGCGCGTCCGGACCACGGCAAGCACGCAGGCTGACACCGCCGGGCTGAAGAGAGGCGGACGGAAGCGCCGGCTGGGATTCCAGCCGGCGCTTTTTTGCTGTCTCCGGGCCTCTGGTGCCGGCTGCCGTCCGGTCACCTGCGACACGGCAAATACTCCGCTGGGATGATCTTTTCCGTAGGTTGTTTCGCCCGGGCAACGGATTTCGTAGAGTAGGGAGGCTAATACTGTCAGCCCTTGCTGCAACACTTCTCTTATCTCATTCGCGCACTTTTTCTAAGGACCCGTGGGCATGCTTGTCACCCTTATACGGCGCTATTCCAAGCCGTATTTGCCGCAGATTGTGGCCGTGCTGATCTTTCAGCTGGCGTCCACCATCGCCACGCTCTATCTCCCCAGCCTCAACGCCAGAATAATTGATGAGGGAGTGTCCCGAGGCGACACCGATTTCATCTGGCAGACGGGTGCGCTCATGCTCGCCGTCGCCCTTGGGCAGGTGCTCACTGCCATCGTCGCCGTGTACTTCGGCTCCCGCGTTGCCATGGCGATCGGTCGGGATTTGCGCCGCAGCGTCTTCCGTCAGGTGAGTAGTTTCTCCGCCCAGGATGTCAACAAGTTTGGTGCTCCCACACTGATTACGCGTGGAACCAATGATGTCCAGCAGGTTCAGATGTTGGTGCTCATGGGCCTGAACTTCATGGTGTCCACGCCTATTATGTGCGTTGGCGGCATCATTATGGCGCTCCGCGAGGACCTCAACCTCTCCTGGCTCGTGTGGGTTTCCGTTCCCGTCCTGGTAGCGGTTGTGGGCTACCTTGTGGTCCGGCTCATGCCGCTTTTCCGCTCCATGCAGACCAAGATCGATGCCATCAACGGCGTGCTGCGGGAGCAGATCATCGGTATCCGGGTGGTTCGCGCTTTTGTGCGTGAACCCCACGAGGCCAAGCGCTTCGGCGATGCCAATGACGACCTCACAGCTGTATCCGTGAAAATCGGCAACCTGTTTGTGCTGATGTTCCCGGCCATCGGCATGATCCTCCACCTCTCCACTGCTGCCGTTCTCTGGTTCGGCGGCCAGCGCGTGGACTCCGGCGAGATGCAGGTGGGTGCGCTCACGGCATTCCTCCAGTACCTGCTGCAGATCCTGATGGCCGTCATGATGGGCACGTTCATGGCCATGATGATCCCCCGCGCGTCGGTTTGTGCAGACCGCATCGGCGAGGTTCTCGATGTCGAGCCGTCCATCCACAACCCCAGCTCGCCCGTGGTTCCCGCAGAGAAGAAGGGACGCGTCGAATTCCGGGACGTCACCTTCAAGTACCCCGGTGCCGAGGCTCCGGTGCTGAGCAACATTTCCTTCACTGCTGAGCCGGGCAAGACCCTGGCCATCATTGGTTCCACGGGTGCCGGCAAGACCACCCTGGTTTCGCTGCTGCCGCGACTTTACGATGTCGCCTCCGGCGAAGTACTGCTCGACGGCGTCCCCGTCACCAACATGGATGCCTCGGAGATCACCAGCCGGGTATCGGCCGTTCCGCAGAAGCCGTATCTGTTCTCCGGAACCATCGAGCACAACCTGCGCTTTGGCAAACCGGACGCCACTGACGAGGAACTCTGGGATGCCTTGGAAACCGCCCAAGCCAAGGGCTTCGTGGAGGAAAAGTCTTCGGGCCTGAACAGGCGCATCGCCCAGGGCGGAACCAACGTCTCCGGTGGACAACGCCAGAGACTCTCCATTGCCCGTGCCTTGGTGACGAAACCCAACGTCTACCTGTTCGATGACTCATTCTCTGCCTTGGACGTCGCTACGGACGCCCGGCTCCGAAAGGCCCTGAAGGCCAAAACCCGGGATGCGACGGTCATTATTGTGGCCCAACGTGTCTCCACCATCGCGGACGCGGACGAGATCCTTGTGCTGGATAACGGCAGGATCGTTGACCGCGGAACGCACGACGAACTGCTTGAGACGTCACCCACGTACCAGGAAATCGTTGAATCCCAGCTGAGCGTGGAGGAAGTGGCATGAGCGAGCAGGACCAGCAGAAGAAGCGCGGCTGGGCTGCCAAAGCACAAGCCGCAAAGGATGCCAAGGCTACAGCCGAGGCTGAAGCAGCAACCGAAGCACTTGACGACGACGACTTCGTCGAAGAGGAATACGTCCCTTCAGAAGCCGATGGCGGCATGTTCGGCGATGTCCCGGCAAAGAAGGCCAAGGAGTTCTGGCCGTCCGCCAAGCGACTCATGGGCTTGCTCAAGCCCGAGGCCGTTGGCGTGTACATCGTGATCGGGCTCGTCATCGTCTCGGTGGTCCTTAACGTGATCGCCCCCAAGGTCCTGGGCAATGCCATGGACGTCATTTTCGGGGGCGTCATGGGCAAGCAGATCCCTGAGGGCGTCTCCAAAGAGCAGTTCGTGGAACTTATGCGCCAGCAGGGCGAGGGCAACTTTGCGGACATGGTCTCCAAGATGGAGCTCACCAACGGGATCGACTTCCCCAAGCTGACGTTCCTGATTTCGATCGTGCTCCTCATGTACTTTGTAGCCAACATCTTCCTGTGGGCCCAGGGGTGGTTGCTCAACAGGATCGTCATGCGGGTCATCAAGAAGCTCCGCAACGACGTCCAGGCCAAGCTCAACCGGCTTCCGTTGAACTACTTCGACACCCGCCAGCGCGGTGACATCCTGTCCCGCGTCACCAACGACGTCGACAACGTCCAGCAAGGCCTCCAGCAGGCGTTCTCCCAGTTGGTCAGCTCGGTGCTCACGGTCCTTGGCATCACGGTCATGATGTTCATCGTGTCCTGGGAGTTGGCGCTGATTGCTTTGATCGCCCTGCCGTTGTCCGGCATCGTGGCAGGTGTTATTGGTGCCCGCAGCCAGAAACTCTTCGCGGCACAGTGGAAGAACACCGGCGCATTGAACGGCCAGATCGAAGAATCGTTCTCCGGCCACGACCTCGTGAAGGTCTTCGGGCGCGATGCCGACATGCTGGAGCGTTTCGACGACAAGAACGAGGAACTCTACAAGGCCTCCTTCGGTGCGCAGTTCGTGTCCGGCGTCATCTTCCCCGCCATGAACTTCGTGTCCTACCTGTCCTACGTCGGCATCGCCGTGGTGGGTGGCCTCCGGGTTGCGTCGGGCTCCATGAGCCTGGGCGACGCCACGGCATTCATCCAGTACTCGCGTGAGTTCACCCAGCCCCTGGGCCAGATCGCCGGTATGGCGAACATGCTCCAGTCCGGCGTGGCCTCTGCCGAGCGCGTCTTCGAGTTCCTTGATGCTGATGAAGAAGTCGAAGAAAACGGCACACGTCACCTGCCTTCCAAGACCGATGGTCACGTTGAGTTCGAGCACGTCTCGTTCAGCTATGTGGAGGACAAGCCGCTCATTGAGGACCTGTCCTTCTCGGCTGAACCTGGCCACACGGTGGCCATCGTAGGACCCACGGGTGCCGGTAAGACCACCTTGGTGAACCTCGTGATGCGTTTCTACGAGCTCAACGCCGGCCGGATCACCTTGGATGGCGTGGACATCAAGGACCTCACCCGTTCCGAGCTTCGGTCCAAGGTGGGCATGGTGTTGCAGGATGCCTGGCTCTTCGGCGGGACCATCTACGACAACATCAAGTACGGCAACCTGGACGCTACAGAGGAGCAGATCATGGAGGCGGCCAAGGCCACCTACGTGGACCGCTTCGTCCGTGCACTGCCTGACGGCTACCAGACGATCATTGACGAAGAAGGAAACAACGTCAGTGCTGGTGAGAAGCAGCTGATCACGATCGCCCGGGCCTTCGTCTCCGATCCCTCGTTGCTGATCCTGGACGAAGCCACCAGCTCCGTGGATACCCGCACCGAACTGCTGCTGCAGAAGGCCATGGCTGCCCTCCGCACGGACCGGACGAGCTTCGTGATCGCCCACCGCCTCTCCACCATCCGGGACGCAGACACCATTTTGGTCATGGAGAACGGCAAGATCGTGGAGCAGGGCAACCACACCCAACTGCTCGCCCTCCAAGGCGCGTACTACCGGTTGTACATGTCGCAGTTCGCCGGCGAGGAAGAGACCGCTGTGAATGATTCGACGGCGGTGCACAGCTGAGTACCGATTCATTGAAGACCGGGCAACCTGCACGGGATTTCCTTGCACCCCAGCGCATTGAGGTCCTTGTACCCATGCGCTGGGGTGACATGGACGCTTATGGACACATCAACAATGTGCAGATCGTTCGCATGTTGGAGGAGGCCCGCATCGCAGCCTTCGGGCCTCCCCGCGGCGCGGGACTTCCCGGCGTAGAGCCTCCAGCTGCCCTGTTCAACGACGTTGAAGAAGGCATCATGACACTCGTGGTGGAGCACAAGGTCCGGTATGTCCGGACCTTGGAGTACCGCAACATTCCGGCTGTCGTGGAGATCTGGGTTGGTGCCGTCAAAGGCGCAAGCTTCGATCTTCACTACGTCATCAAGGACCCTGTTACGCGGGAGGATTGCGTCAAGGCCACCACACACTTGGCGTTCGTTGCCGAGGACACCGGCCGGGTCCTCAGGCTCACTCCCGGGCAGAAGGAAAAGTTGGAGCGTTACCGCGCGTAGAGTTTCAGCATGAAACTTGAAATTGCCGTGGTCAGTGCCGCTGGTGCGGGTACCGCTGCCGCTGAGGGAGCCCACCGGGTGGAGCTCTGCAGCAGCCTGGAACTGGGTGGCATCACGCCCAGCCAGGGGCTCATGGAAGCCAGCATGGAGCACGTTGACGGCCGTCTGGAGATCCATCCGTTGATTCGCTCCAGGCCCGGCGACTTCCGGTACTCAGCCTCGGACGTGGACACGATGGTCCATGAGATCCGCCACCTTCTGGCGCAGGGCGCCCATGGGGTGGTGGTGGGGGCGCTGACTCCGTCCGGAGATTTGGACGTTCACACGATCCAGCGCCTGGTGGAAGCCGCCAGGGCGGCCAACCCCGGAGCCCAGCTGACCTTTCACCGGGCCATCGATCAATCCAAGGAACCGTTGGCCGTGCTGGAGCAGCTTGTTGAGCTGGGCTTCACCAGAGTCCTGACGTCCGGACACGAAGCCACCGCTGGTGCGGGTCTGAAGACCTTGGCTGCAATGGCAGAACGGTCCGGGGGTGCCGTGGAAATCATGGCTGGTGGAGGATTGACCCTTGAAGACATCCCTGCCATGCACGCCGCGGGCCTGTCCGCCGTTCACTTGTCCGCCAAGAAGACGGTATCCACCCTCGGGGATGGTGCCATCTCCCTTGGCGCCCAGGATGGGGCAGACCCCACTGCCTACACCGTCACCGACCGCGAAGTGGTTCGTGCAGCAAAGGCGATGGTGAACGCGCTGGACCTGGCCGCCGCAAGATAACCCGGCGTCCACCGTCTTGGGGCAGAAATCCCAGTAAGTACGCATCGCAATAACCCTTTACGAGCCCTCTGAAGGCCGGGATGATGTAAGGATTCACCAACGTGGTGAAAAGCCCCGGACGCTACCCTTCAGGAGTCCCAGCGATGCCGCTGCCCACGCCGGTTTCACCGGCCGTCACGTCCCCACCCATCATCACCCCAAGCAACAGGACAACAGGCCACCCGGAGGTGGAATGTGGCCTGGGGGCATGGGACAAGCTGCTCTATGGAAACCACCGATTCGTCGTGGAAGTTGTGGAAGCCCCCCACGGCGCGGGTCAGGCCCACAGGGTGGTCCTCCCATGGCGTCGACAGGACAAGGACCCGGCGTCGGTGGACGTCATCGTCGTCTCGGAAAGGACCGGTTCCAGGGTCCGGAACGTGATCGTGGAAGTGGCCACCCGTGAGTCCGGAAGCATCGTTTTCGAAGCGATCGACGGCCACGGGATTTATTTCTTCTATTACTTGCCTTACGCCATGCTGGGGAAGCCCCACTACCCCCAAGCTGAGTACCTCCCGCATCGTCCATCGGCAGAGCCTGGGTGGGCCGCCGGCGTCGTGCCTTCACCGTGGTGGCAGGCGGCTGACGCCGAACATCCGGACAACGAACTACCCCAGGCAACCGTCCTCCGCTATGAAGCCGCCAGCGGACGCGACTCCTTCGCTCCGATGAACTTCACGGCCCGGGCGGACGAGGTGGAAGTACTCAACACCAGACATGCGGGCGAGGCTTTCCTGCTTTTCCCCGAGGACCGGCTGAATCCGGTCTCCATGCAAGGGGATCTGCCGGCGCATTGGGTCATCAATGGACCGCAGCGGAGCTTCCACGCGAGTGCAGAACCGGGGGAGGACTACGTGGTCCAGGTGGGCCTCTACTCGCTGGAGGATCTGCACGGCGTGAGGGTCGACGTCAACTCGTCGGCCGGCGGTCATTGCCTCAACACCGATGGCGTAGACCGTCTTGGGAAGCCGTGGCACACCAGCCTGGCTGTTCCGGCCGGACAGGTGCAGGCGCTGTATGTGATTCTGCCGGTCCCCCAGGAAAGAGCCGGAACCACTCTGGAAGCGTTGCTGAGGGTCACTGCCGCCGGCCAAGCGGCCCAAGAGGTTGAGGTCAGGCTGGACGTGGCCGCCGACAGCGGTGCGGACCCGGCGGTTGCCGCCGGCGGCTTCGGCGATCCCCGTTTGCTGCGCCGCTTGGCGTGGCTGGATTCGCGGGTGGCCCAGGATGCGGAGCTCGTCAGCCCTTTCACGGCCATCACGCTGGACCAATCCAGCAGGACGCTGGGGATTCTGGGCAGGTCCCTGCGGTTGGCGGAGTCGGGACTCCCTGCGCAGGTGACGTCGACCTTCACCGCCGCCGTGACCGCAACGGACGGTCCCGACGTCGAGCTCTTCAGTGGCCCGATACGCCTGGACGTCGACGGCATCGAATGGAGCCATGCACCCATAACCTTCACAGTGGAAGGGCCGGCGCGGATCTCGTGGCGATCCACGTGGACGGGGCTGAAGGAGGCCAAGGCCGTGTTGGCTCTGGAGCTGAACGGCGTGCTCGACGCCGAAGGAGCGGTTTCGTACTCGCTGCGGCTCAGTCCCGGGGGAACCACGGACGTGAACGACGTCGGCCTGCAGCTTGAGTTTCAAGAGGCTGCGGTTCCGCTCGCGATGGGCCTGGGACTTCCCGGCGGGCGGCGTCCGGAGTCCTTGGACTGGACGTGGGACGTGGCGACGAAGAACCAGGATGCGCTATGGCTCGGGAACGTGAACGTGGGGATACAGGTGGCCCTTCGGGATGGGAGCTACGAGCGGCCTCTGAACACCAATTTCTACCGGGAAAAGCCGTTGGTGGAACCGGTGTCCTGGGCCAATCGGCAGGAGGCAGGCGGCGAAAGCACAGTCCGCGGCGGGGTCACCCTCCGGACCGGCGGGGGCTGCGTGACACTGAACGCCTTCAGCGGCGCCCGGACGCTCGCGGCGACCGAGCCACTGGACTTCAACTTTCGCCTGCTCCTGACACCGTTCAAACCACTCCAACCCGGCCGCCACTTGGCCAAGCGCTACTTCCATCAGCCTGCGGCCCCCGCGGACATCTCAGCTGCCGGAGCCACGGTAGTCAACGTCCACCACGCCACGGCACCGGCGCCCTATATCAACGACCCCCTGCTGACTGCGGACCCGCTGCGGAAGTACATCGACGAATGCCACCGGCACGGACTGAAAGCCAAGGTGTACAACACGGTCCGTGAGCTCACGTTCCACAGCCCGGAGTTATTGCCGCTGCTGCAACTGGACCACGAGATCTTCAGCGACGGCCGGGGCAAGGGACACATCTGGCTCCAGGAGCATGCCGGGAACGGCTACGTGTCCGCCTGGTTCGCTCCTGATGTGAAGGACATCGCAGTGGTGACCACGGGTGAGTCCCGGTGGGAGAACTTCTATGTTCGCAGCTTGCAGGAGCTGGCCAGCGGGGAAGATGGGATCGACGGCATCTATCTTGACGACATTGCCTACGACCGCCACGCGATGCTTCGGGTCCGCAAGGTCCTGGAGAGGGCCTGCCACGCCCGGGGCGTTGACGGTCCCGAGATAGACCTTCACTCGGCAAACCAGTTCACGGCGCACGACGGGTACGCGTCCTCGGCCAATCTGTACATGGAGCAGCTTCCCTATGTGGACAGGCTCTGGCTGGGGGAGTATTTCGACTATGACTCCACCGATCCCGAGTATTGGCTGGTGGAACTGTCCGGCATTCCGTTCGGGCTTATGGGCGAGATGTTGGAAGGCGGCGGCAATCCGTGGCGGGGAATGGTGTTCGGCATGACCGGCCGGGCGCCCGCCGTCGACAACCGGCCGCTCTGGGAGTTCTGGGCCGAAACCGGGCTGGAGCACGCCCACATGCAGGGGTTCTGGGACCCGCAATCACCCGTGCGGTCCAGCCATCCGGACATCCGGGCCACCACCTGGCTCACGGAACGCGGAATGGTGGTGGCGCTGGCTTCCTGGGCCAGGCACACTGAACACGTGAGGTTGCTGTGCGACGACGTCGCTGCCGCCACCAGCCGCATCATCGCCCCGGCGATCCCCGGTTTCCAACCCGCCGCGAGCTATGCGCCCGGCGATTCCATCACACTTGATCCGCAGCGCGGCCTCCTCCTCACGATCGGATACTGACGTGGACACCACCACCAGCTCGAACCTCACCGTCACCACCATTTCCCTGACCATGGCCGAGCTCGGTCCGCTCAACCCGTTGCCCGTGGTAGCCGCCGAGCTTGACCAGCCCTACACCGTGGGCGAAGGAGTATCGGAGGAACTCCAAGCGTCGGCCCGCTACGGTGTGGTGCCCAACATTTACCCGTATCTCATGCAGGACGGGTACAGTCGCGAGGCGGCACCCCGGGAGGTTCCCGCCGTCGTGCTGGAAAACAGCAAGCTGAAGGTGACGGTCCTCCCGTCCTTGGGCGGCCGCATCTGGGAACTCTTCGACAAAGCGACCGGCAAGCAACTCCTCCACACCCACGATGCGCCGCAGCTGGCCAACATCGCGCTGCGCAAGGCATGGTTCGCGGGCGGGCTGGAATGGAACATCGGCACCCGCGGCCATTCGCCCACCAGTTGCGATCCGCTGCACACGGCGATCGTGCACACCCCGGACGGAAAACATATCCTGCGCATGTGGGAGTTCGAACGGCTGCGGGAAGTGGTGTTCCACGTGGACGTGTGGTTGCCGGAGGACTCAGCCGTTCTGTTCGCCGCTGTCAGGCTGCGGAACCCCAATGACTTTGACGTCCCCATGTATTGGTGGAGCAACGCCGCCATCCCGGAAACGGACCGCACCCGCGTGATCGCGCCGGCGGACGAGGCCTACGGCAGCGACTACACCACGGACATCACCCGCGTCCGACCCACCGCTCACGAAGGCTATGACGGCACGTGGCTGGTCAACAGTCCGCACGCGGCTGACTTTTTCTTCGACATCGACCCCTCCGAGCGGCGTTGGGTTGTGGCCGCAGACGACGACGGCGATGGGCTGGCGATGCTGTCAACGGACCTCCTGAGGGGAAAGAAGCTCTTCGTGTGGGGCCAGGGCCAAGGCGGGAAACGGTGGCAGGAGTGGTTAAGCCCCGGTGCCGGGCCCTATGCCGAGATCCAGGCTGGGTTGGCCCAGACGCAGTTTGAACACCTGGTGATGCCAGCCGGCGCGGAGTGGGCGTGGGTAGAGGCGTACGGGAACGGGCATCTGGATCCGGACGCGTCGCATGGCACCGACTGGGACGCCGCGGTGGCACACGCCGGCGAACGTTTGGAGCAGCTTCTGCCGCACGACGTACTCGAAGCGATGCTGCCCGCAGCCATTGCCGACGCCAACGTCCCACCGTCGACAATGCTGCTGCGCGGCAGCGGGTGGGGCGTGGTGGAGCGTGCGCGCCGCCTGAAAACAGGCAGGGCGTGGATCGATGAGACCGGAACCCCATTCATGGATGAGAGCGTCACAGGGGAGCAGGAGCCCTGGCTTGGGCTACTGCAAGGAAAAGCGTTCGACGGCGCGCCCAGCTTCGTCACCGGGGCGGACTGGGAGGAGTTGCTGGCACGGCAGGACAGCCCTGGCGCGAAACTGCATCTGGCCACCATGAGGCACGCCCGGCAGGACCTGGAGGGTGCGAAGGCTGCCTACAGCGAGGTGCTGGCCACGGACGCCACGCCGGGGACAAAGGCGCTCGCACATCGTGGGCTGGGATTGGCGCTGCTAGCCGGCGGCCAGGACACGGAAGGGCTCGCCGAGCTCAGGAACGGAGTGGACAGCGACCCTTCAAACGCAGCCTTGCTGACCGAAGCCGTCACCCTCAGCATCCGGCACGGTGACCCGGCCATGGCGCTGGAACTGAGTGCATCGGCGCCCAAGGAGGGGACCGGCGTCGGACGTTTGCGGTTCCTGAGGGCCTTGGCGCTTGCACGAACCAGAAATTCGGGGGAGGCGGCCGCGATCCTGCGTGAGGGCGTGGAGATTCCGGACCTACGTGAAGGTGAAGACGCCATCGCGGCCCTGTGGGAAGAAGTCTGCCCGGACCAGCCTGTTCCGGCTCCTTACCAATTCGGGATGCACTGACCCCTGCCCCGGTGTGGCCTCCCGCACATCCGGGTCAATGTCTGAAAGCGTGTTCTGGACGAATCAGCGACGACGAACGGAGCACGGATTGATCCCCGAAATACCAGGACTGCCGCAGATGGAGTGGACGTCTTCGCCTGGACACGTGAGCTACGACGAGGCGGAGGGGACGCTGACGCTCACGGCAGCTCCCGGCGTCGATTGGACCAACGATTCCCTGGGCGGGGAGCCGCAGCATGCGGCCACGGCGCTGGGCTTCAGGGCGCCGGCGGCTTTCTCGCTCTCGGCCCGGGTTCTGGTGGCCTCGCCCAGGACAACGTTCGACGCCGGCGTGTTGACGTTGTGGGCGGACAGCGATCACTGGGCCAAGCTCTGCTTCGAGTACTCGCCGCAAGGGGAAGCCATGGTGGTCAGCGTGGTCACCAACGGATATTCCGACGATTCCAACGGCCCGCTGGTTACGGCGCCTTGGATCTATTTGCGGGTCAGCAGGGTTGGTCCAGCGTGGGCGTTCCACTCATCAGCCGATGGCAGGGAATGGTCCTTTGTCCGCCTGTTCAGGTTGGATTCGGACAAACCCGTGCACGTCGGGTTCATGTCGCAGGCGCCCATGGGAGAGAGCTGCGAGGCGCGTTTTGACGCCATCGAATGGACGGAAGAACCTCCGGCAGATTTGCGCGACGGAAGTTAGCCCGGGTCAAACGGGTGGAGCGGCTGCCTGTGGATATCCAGATGCTTGGGTAAACCAAACAAGGTAAGTTGGCATGGTGATTCCCTCCGTGAAACCTGCCATTGACCGCGCCCCCGGAGTCTCCAAGGAGATCGAGGACGCGGCCTGGTATGTGCTCGGTCCGGCGCTGCAGGGGAGACCTTCGGCGCTGGACGGCCGGACACTGACGTGGACAGCGGATGCCGCCGGTGAGCTGCTGGAACGGCTTGAGCGTGGGGTGGAAGATTCCAAAGCTCCCATGATGACCAATCTTCGGCAGAACCTGGAAGGCGCGTCGCGTGAGGCCAAGTTGCTGGCTGTGGAATTGCTGTTCCTGCAGTCGCTGCCGCTCGCGCACGAGGTCAAGTCCCTCAGGGTGAAGCGTGCCCGTGTTGCCGAGGCCGCGTCCTGGGTTGAGCCGGCCATTGAGCTGCCTGAAGAACTCTACGAGGGCATGACGGACCATGGAGTCATCCGTGACCGTACGGCGGAGTTCAACTGGACCATCTGGGATCACTTGAAGTGGCTGTGCCGCTTTGTGGCCCACGTGGACCGCCAGAGCACAGCCACCATTAATCAGGCTCTTGAGGACCCGCTGAAGTTCCACGAACTCGCAGCCGCAACACCCGAAGACCAACCTGCCCTGCGCCGCAGCATCGAGTACCTGGTGTGGCCCAGTTATTTTGAGCCCGTGGTGGCCGATGTAGAGCGCCAGGAGATCCGGGACGCCTTTGCTTCGCTCGTGGGCGGAGCCAAGGGTGACTCGGACGAGGACATCACCGCGGATATCCACCGCATCCGCCTGCACCTGGACGAACAAGCCGGGCAGCGCATCGACTGGTACGCCCGCCAACTGGTGAGCCAATGGCGCAAAGTGGGAGATCCAGGTCGTCGCTCCTGGCTCCTGCGCACCCATCACGATAATGCGGACCTCTTGGCTGCCTGGGTAGCCGAAGAGAAGGCCACCTTGGATGTGGAACACCTGCGGACCCTGACGGCAGGCGTTACTGCAGGCGTGGTCCAGCACGCCGTGGACGAGGACTACAAACACCTTGGCTATGTGGAACGCGAGGATACCAAGACCGCCGTCTTTGCCTTCCTGACGGTGATGAAACCGGGCGATCTCACGCTCTACCAGCATGCGGGCAGGGTCCGGGTTGGCGTTGTCCTGGGCGAGCCCGAACACCACGAGGACAACCGCCGCATCCGCCGCAAGGTCCGCTGGTTCGATGACAGTTACGCCATCCCCGAACTTCCGCGGCATGCCCAGCGTCAACTGTCCACACCCGGGATCCTGGTGGATGTCACCAGGGTCATCCAGGCCCTGCAGGAACTGCTCCCGGTAGAAGCCGAAACCGACGGCGAGGACGAGGCCCCGCCCACCGCCGTCGTCGAGGTTGTCCAACAAGGTTTCCGGCCCCTGACCGAAGAGTTTGCAGCGTCCCTGCACATGGACCTCGAACCCCTCGAGGAGATCGCGGAGCTGCTGGAGGAGAACCGGCAGTTGGTTCTCTATGGTCCTCCGGGAACCGGTAAGACGTACCTCGCCAAACACCTTGCCGCCGAGCTCGCGGGCGATCACACCGATGAACGGGTGAAGCTGGTCCAGTTCCACCCGTCGTATGCCTACGAGGACTTCTTCGAGGGCTACCGCCCGGACAAGACCGACGACGGCCAGGTCTCCTTCAAGCTCGTGGCGGGACCCTTGCGCCGGCTCGCGGAGGAAGCCGCCAAACCGGAAAACGCGCATAAGCCGTACTTCCTCATCATCGACGAAATGAACCGCGCCAACCTGGCCAAGGTTTTCGGTGAGCTGTACTTCCTGCTTGAGTACCGGGACGACCGGATTTACCTGCAATACAGCCCCAATGAGCCGTTCAGCTTGCCTGACAACCTCTACATCATCGGCACCATGAACACCGCTGACCGTTCCATCGCCATGATGGATGCGGCCATCCGCCGCCGTTTCGCGTTCATCGAGCTGCACCCCAAGGAGGAACCGATCCGCGGCACGTTGCGCCGGTTCCTAGAAGCGCGGGGGCTGGACACGCTCAACGCGGACCTGCTGGATGCGCTCAACGACGCGATTGACGACTGGGACCGGGACCTGATGATCGGGCCGTCGTATTTCATGAAGAACGCCGCCCAGAACCCCACGGGCCTGCGCCGGATCTGGAAATACGAGCTCATGCCGCTGTTGGAAGAGCACTACCACGGGCAACTGAACCGGGCACAGCTGGAGGAGCGCTTCGGCCTGGACCAGCTGCTGGGACGTCTTGCAGCCCGCTAAGGCCATCCCGCCGCGGCCGGGCCGGGCGCCCGCCAGCGCCGCCCGGCTCACCAGCGCGGGCCGGATCACCGCGGGCCCCCGGCACATCGTCCTGGACGAGCTCTCCGGAGGCGTGGTGGATAAGCTCGACCCCCAGTCGGCGGCATTCATCAATACCAGCGGCCTGGCGAAGACCTCGCCCATGGGCATGGGCCTGTACCGGATTGAGCCGGTGGGCAAAGTGGGTTCGGTGCGGACTGCCGCGGTGCAGTTGGAAGTCCGGCCCAAGGATCGCCTTGGCCTGAGCCGGTTGCTGTTCCTGCTCAGCTACGCCGGTGAACAGGGCTTCCGGGACCATTCAGTGGAGGCCGTGGAACACCCGGATTTGTGGAGTGCCCTGTCGGAATCGCTGGCTCAGTTGGCGGACAGGGCCCTCAGCCGCGGCGTCCTGCAGGGCTACCTGACAGTGGAAGAGTCACTGCGGACCGTGAAAGGCCGGATCCGGATCTCTGACCAGATCTCCCGCCGGCCCGGAATGATGGTGCCGCTGGAAGTCTCCTACGACGAATTTACCGAGGACATCGCTGAGAACCGCATCCTCCGGGCTGCCTTGGAAAGGATGGGTAAGGTTCCCGGTGTCCGGCCCGACGTCCTGAGCCGCTTGCGGCAGCTCAAAGGAAAGCTCGACGCCGTCACCCGGCTTCAGTCCGGTGCGCCGCTGCCGGCGTGGCGGGCCAGCCGGATGAATCTCAGATACCACGCTGTGCTGCGCCTGTCCGAGGTAATCCTCCGCAATGCCTCTGCCGAGGCCGGTGAAGGCAAGCAGCAGACCGCGTCCTTCGTGGTGGATATGGGCCAGGTGTTTGAGGAATTCGTAGGTGCTGCCTTGCGCGCTGCCATGAGCGCCCACCCGGGTGAGATGCGGCTCCAGTATGGTGCGCTGCTCAACGAGGCCGTGAATGACTCGGACCGACTGACAGTCCGCCCCGACGCCGTCCATTTCCTGGGCGGCCGTCCGGTGGTGGTTTACGACTCCAAATACAAGGCAGCTTCCGACGCCGGTGCCTCGCTCAGTGCCGATCATTACCAGTTGCTGGCGTACTGCACGGCGCTCCGGGTTCCCACAGCGTGGTTGGTCTACGCCGGTGCAGGGGAAGTGAAGCTGCGGCGCATCCTGAACACGGATATCGACATCGTGGAGTACCCGTTGGACCTGTCGCTGCCGCCCTCGGAAATTCTGGCTGCGGTGGCTGACCTCGCTGAACAGTCCTGGGGTGAAGTAGTACGCCAGGCTGTGGCGGGTCGGTCGGCGTCGGACTAGCCTGAGAGGTAAACCGTTCGGCGATTAGGAGGCACCATGGCCGGCAAGAAATCCTGGCGTGACATGAGCAAGGGCCAACGCATCTCGGTTCTGGCCAGCGGAGCCCTGAACCTGGCTTTGTTGGTGGCCGCGCAGCGCAGCATCGCCAAGACCCCGGATTCAGACATCAGGGGCAAGAAGGCTGTCTGGCGCGCGGTGTCGTTCATCAACTTCTTCGGCCCGGTCAGCTACTTCCTGTTCGGCCGCCGACGTGATGCAGCGGGTTTGAAGAACTAAGAAGGGCTCAGGCGGGCACTTTCACCGTAAACGTGGTGCCGCGGCCCGGCTCGCTCTCCAGCGTGATGGTGCCGCCGTGGGCTTCGACGATTGCCTTGCTGATGGGCAGCCCCAGCCCGACACCGGGTATGGCGCTCTTGCGAACCCCGCCGGCCCGGAAGAACTTGGTGAAAGCTTCCGCCTGTTCCTCTGCGTTCATGCCCATGCCCGTGTCAGTGACGCGGCAGAACACAAAGTCCTCGTCCTCCCACGCTGCCACTTCCACGTCGCCGCCGTCGGGTGAGTACTTGATCGCATTGGACACAAGGTTGTCCAGTACCTGCGCAATGCGTGAGGAATCGACGTGGGCTTCCAAGGCATCGGGAAGGTCCACCGAAAGGCGGATACCTGCTTTGGCTGCCCGGGGTTCCGCGGAGCTCACACTGCCTCGCACCAGCTCAGCCACATCAACGGCGTGTGGCTGGATGACGATCTGGCCTGAGCGCACGGCCAGGAGGTCGGAAACAAGAGTGAGGAGCCGCTCGGCGTTGCGCCTGACGATGTCGAGTTGTTGACGGGACCGGACGTCGAGGGCGTCGGGATCGTCCAAGATCAACTCCACGTAGCCCAGGATGGAGGTCAACGGGGTCCTGAACTCGTGGGAGACGTTGGAAACAAAGTCGTCCTTGGCCGCCAAGGCGTTCATCAGGTCCGTGACGTCGCTGAACACCACCACCGATCCCGTGAACTTTCCAGCGTCGTCCACCATGGGCCGGGCACTGGCGGTGAAGGCGCGTTGACCCTCTCCGGCACCGAGCCAGACCAACTGATCGGTGAACCGCTCGCCCAGAACGGCGCGTCTGACGGGCCGGCGGTCCGCGTCCAGCGGCGTGGTCCTGTCGATGTCGAAGACCAGCAACTGGGACTCGTTGGGATCGTCGATATCGGTAGGAGTGGCCAACACGTGGGTTTGGCGTTGGCGGCGGTTCATGAGGATGTCGTGTCCCTCGCCGTCGACCGCTACTACTCCCAGCGGCAGTGCTTCCATCACGGTATTCAGGAGCCGTTCCTGCTTGGTGCTGACCTCCAAGGCTTCTTTGAGGGCCTCGTCCTTTTCCTCCAAGGCGCGCTGCTGTCGCACCATGCTCAAGGTCAGGACGCTGACGGACACCCCGATTCCCAGGATCAGGATGGGGAAGAGCAACGGCTTGGTGAGCGCCTGTTCGGTGATGTCACCCTTGACAAACAAGGGAACCCAAACGATAGCCAAGGGCCCGAGGAATGACAGGACTATGGCCAGCTTTGGATAGAGGCCCGACGCGCAGAGCCAAATGACAGGCAGAACCACCAAAACGCTGAGGCCAGTGAGTGCTTCTTGTCCACCTTCACGTCCGAAGGCTATGGAAACCATGTCAAGGACAGGGATGACGAGGAAGCTGGGGAAGGGTAACCGGTGCCACGGGACAATGACGCATGCGGCAAGAAGGAATGCCTGGCTCAGCAGGAATATCAGGAAGTATGGATTCTCCAGCGTTGCCGGGAAAAACAGCCAGACCAGAATGGCCGAAAGACAAACACAGACAGACAACGGCAGTTGGCTGAGGACAACCCGCATCCGCAGGGTATGTTCGTGGAACGAGCGCTGAAAAACCAACAGTTTCTTCTTTTCACCGATGTCCCACGTCGAAGGGTGGGTCATGGCACATCCACCACGGATGCAGAAGAAAGTCGGTTCATAAGATCAGCCTAACCATAATGGATATACTTCTGAGGTTATCGAAGGGGCTGAGGGGCAGCGATGAGTGAAGTACGTGTGGGGCTGGTCATTGAAGATGACCAGGATATTCGCGAGCTGGTAAGGGTTGTCCTATCCCAGGCAGGGTTCGATGTTCACACTGCGTCCACCGGTTCTGCTGGTGTGACGTCGGCACGTGAACTGAATCCGGATGTCATTACGCTGGATCTCGGCCTCCCGGATATTGACGGCTTTGAGGTTGCCCGCCAGATCCGCAAGTCCTCCGATGCCTACATCATCATGCTGACCGCCCGCGCCGAGGAACTCGATACCCTCATGGGGCTGGAGGCCGGCGGCGACGATTACCTCACCAAGCCGTTCCGTCCCCGCGAACTGCGCGCCCGTGTTGAGGCCATGATGCGAAGGCCCCGCGCGTCGTCGGACACCAAGAACGTTGTTGAAGAAGTTGACCCCGAGGTGAGCCACAACGGCCTGGCCGTCTCTGCAGGTTCCCGCACCGCCGTTCTGAACGGTGTGGAGCTGAAACTCACCCGGACCGAATTCGACCTCCTGCTCGCGCTGCTGGAAACCGGCCGGATCGTCCGGACCAAGGCAGACCTGGCCCGTCGCCTCCGCAACGAACCGTACGACGTCGGAAGTTACGTCAGCGACGCCGACGAACGCGCCGTCGAGGTGCACATGGGCAACCTGCGCAAGAAACTTGGCGACAGCATCCAGGCCCCCCGCTGGCTGGAGACAGTCCGCGGCGTCGGATACCGACTCGCGCCCTCCTCAAGCAACAACTAGCAACGCGCTGGGGCTCCGCCGCGATCACCGGGTGGTTGCGGGCGGGGTCCTCGGGCATGCTCAGAGGATCGGCGTTTCCAGCTCCGTAATGGTGCCGAAGACAAACTGTTCGATTGCCACAACCTGGGGCCCGAGCTCGTTAAGATGGTCCGCATTGGGCAGGAGCCTGAGGCTGATCTCCAACTCCGTAGCCAAGCGGTTCATGCAGATGGCACCCACCATGTGGCTGGAGGTCTTCAGGCTGAGGACCGCGTCCATGGCGTCTTCCATGTCCAGGTTCTCCAAGGCCCTATGGAGCCGGGACACCCGCCAAGGCAGCAAGGCTACGTAGTTGCGGACGAAGGCGCTGATGATGGCATGGTCTCCGCCAAGCTCCGCCTGGAGCTCGGTGAGGACGGTCCGATCTACCAGGGAGTCAGTGCACTCGTCGTACTCAGACACCTGACTCCTCCCGCCTCCAAACAATAGATTCACGATTCAACAGTAGGACCCGTGGAACGGCGGAAGCGCCAGAAAACGAAAGCTTGATCCAATCTTGAGCGGACTCAGAGGGAGTCTTGATTGCCGCCCCCCAGAGTAGGACAGCAGAGGCAAGATCACGGATCTGGGGGATTCCAGGCTTGAATCAAGGATCGGGAAAAAGCATGAACAGCAGTCCTCGTCCATCACCTGGCTTGATGGTCACCATCGTTTTGTGCATGACCGTCCTTCTGGGCATTGGCGGGACCGCCGCCTACGCATTATGGGAACAGGGCACCCGCACCACCGTCACCGACCAGACCGCAAGCTCTGCACCGCCCACTTCCGCCCCGTAGCCGGAGGGGCCTGCAGACCGCCCTCCAAAAACTGTGTGAGCCTGTCTTCGAGAACCGATTGGTCCTTCAGTTCGCACTCCCACACCGTCAACACGTCCCAGCCGCTGTCGGCTAATTGCTCCCGTTGCAGGGCGTCGCGCTCGCGGGTCCGGGTCCGCTTGGTTTCCCAGAACTCCGCATTGGCCGCAGGCGCATGCTGCCCTACGCGGCACGTATGAAAATGCCAGAAACAGCCGTTGACGAAGATGACTTTTCGCCGGCCCGCGAACACCAAGTCTGGTCGCCCGGGAAGCTTTGCCGTTCCGGCCTGTCCGTGCAGCCGATACCGGTAACCTTTCGCATGCAGCAATCTGCGGACCAGCAGCTCCGGCTTGGTGTTCTTGCCGCGGATTCTGGACATGTTGCGGCTGCGCTGCTCCGGCGTCAGGAGGTCCCGGCTCTCGCCCATGATCCCAGCCTACCCAGGCTCCGCCACCGCTGTCCGCAGGATGTCGGCACCATGGCACCGGTCGCGCTTCAGCCGCGAGTTCATGACGCGAGCCTCCCGTGCCTGGAGCACTCTGCGGTCCAGCCCAACGGGGTGACCTGGACTTTCATGCGGCGGCGGCATTGCGGGCAAAAGCGCGGTGGCTCCATCGTCAGGCGCTGTTGGCAGCCATCGTGGGCGTCCGACGTCGGGCTGTCACCGTTGCCGTCGCCCCCACCGCCGCAGTGGCCGCAGTACTGCTGGCTAAACGCCGTGGTCACAGCGACTTCTGGAATTCCTTGATGGGCATGTTGAGCTCCACCAACAGGTTCAGGTCGGCGTTGGCGGGGCGGCCCAGTGTGGTGAGGTAGTTGCCTACGATGACCGCGTTGATTCCGCCGAGCAGGCCCTCCCGTGTGCCGAGGTCGCCGAGGGTCAGTTCGCGGCCGCCCGCATAACGAAGAACGGTGCGGGGCATGGCCAGCCGGAACGCGGCGATGGCCCGGAGGGCATCTTTGCCGTCCATGATTCCCTGGTTTTCCAGGGGTGTACCGGGGCGTGGGTTGAGAAAGTTCAGCGGGACTTCATGGGGTTCAAGGGCTGCGAGTTGGGCGGCAAGTTCAGCGCGCTGCGCCAACGACTCACCCATGCCGATCAAGGCACCGCAGCACAGTTCCATGCCGGCCGCCTTGACCATGGCGCAGGTTTCCAGGCGTTCCTCATAGCTGTGGGTGGTAACTACCTCGGGGAAGTAGCTGCGCGCGGTTTCCAGGTTGTGGTTGTAGCGGTGAACGCCCCACTCGGCCAACTGGTCTACTTGCCGCTGCGTGAGCATGCCCAGCGAGCAGGCGATGTTGATGTCCACGGCTTCATTGATGCGGTCGATCGCGAATTTGATCTGGTTCATGAGCTTGATGTCAGGCCCGCGGACGGCTGCGACGATGCAGAACTCCGTGGCCCCCGTGGCTGCGGTTTCCTTGGCGGCCTTGACCAGCTCCGGGATATCCAACCAGACTCCGCGGACGGGGGAGTCGAACAGTCCGGACTGGCTGCAAAAATGGCAGTCTTCCGGGCAGCCGCCGGTCTTGATGGAGATGATCCCTTCCACCTCCACGTCCTCGCCGCAGTGCTTGAGCCGAACCTCGTGGGCAAGTTGCAGGGCTGCGGGGATGGCGTCATCCGGTAGCTCCAGGATCTCGATGAGCTGGGCCTCGTTCAGGCCCTCGCCGCGTTCGAGGACCTGCTCCCGGGCGGTGTCCAGGATGCCGTAGCCAGTGGATTCAGGGGCTTCTTGGGGTGCTTGTGTGGTCATGTCCTTGACGGTATCCGCGCTGGTGAAGGGCGATTTTGTGGGGTGCGTACAAACTGACGTGGTGGATTTTGGAGGTGACTGTCCGGGGCGGCTGGTGCAGAAGTTACAGCTGTGAAACATGCACGTGACTGAATTGACGCGCTGCGTGACTAGCGTCGGGGACGAGGCACCCTCCCCGGACGAAAGCGACCACGCATGAGCGACGACAAGACGAGTACCGCAACACTGGAGCCGACGACGGCGGCAAGCACCGCCGTCGGAATCGCCGGCTCCGTTTCAACGGCCCCAGGCAACGCCGATGCCATGAGTGCGGCCAAGGAGAGCCTGGAGGACTACACGCTCCGGTTCGCCCCGCGTTCCTACCGGAAGTGGAGTGCCGGTGTGGTGGCCACAAGTGCGCTGGGTGGCATTGCCTACCTGGCCGACTTCTCCATTGGCGCGAACATCGGCATCGCCTACGGAACGGTGAACGCCATCTTCGGCATCATCGTGGCCGCGGTGATCATCTTCGCCACGGGGTTCCCGTTGGCGTACTACGCAGCCCGGTACAACATCGATTTGGACTTGATCACCCGCGGCTCGGGTTTTGGCTACTACGGTTCGGTGGTCACGAACATTATCTTCGCCACCTTCACGTTCATCTTCTTCGCCCTCGAAGGCTCCATCATGGCCCAGGGCCTGCAATTGGGCCTGGGCATTCCGCAGTGGATCGGCTACGCCGTGTCCACCATCATCATCATCCCGCTGGTGATCTATGGGATGAAGACGCTCGCTACGTTGCAGGTGTGGACAACGCCGCTTTGGCTGCTGCTCATGGTGGTCCCAGTGGGCTACCTGCTGCTGTCCCACCCCGAAAGCATCGACGCGTTCTTCGCTTTCACCGGAGCATCCGGCGAAGGTGGTCCCAACCTGGCTTCGGTAATGCTGGCTGCGGGCGTCTGCCTGTCCCTGATGGCGCAGATCGCTGAGCAGATCGACTACCTTCGCTTCATGCCGCCCAAGACCGCCGAAAACAAGGGCGCCTGGTGGCGCGCAGTGATCCTCGCCGGACCGGGCTGGGTCATCTTCGGCGCCATCAAGCAGATCATCGGCCTGTTCATTGCCATCTACCTGATCGCCAAGCTCGACCCCGCAGCGGCATCTACCGCGAATGAACCGGTCCACCAGTTCCTGGGCGTCTACGAAGAAATGATGCCGGCGTGGCTCGCGATGACCCTGGCCGTGGTGCTCGTCGTCATTTCCCAGATCAAAATCAACGTCACCAACGCCTACTCCGGCTCGCTGGCTTGGACAAACTCCTTCACGCGCGTCACCAAGACCTACCCGGGGCGCATGGTGTTTGTGGTGGTGAACCTGGTCATCGCATTGATCCTGATGGAGTCGAACATGTTCGAGTTCCTCAACACCATCCTGGGCTTCTACGCCAACTGCGCCATGGCCTGGGTGGTCACTGTTGCCTCTGACATCGCCATCAACAAGTACCTGCTGAAGATTTCACCCAAGGTTCCGGAGTTCCGTCGCGGGATGCTCTACGCCGTGAACCCCGTGGGCTTCGTGTCCATGCTGGTCTCTGCCGGGGTTTCCATCGCAGTGTTCTTCGGGGCCTTTGGTTCCGGTGTCCAGCCGTTCTCGCCGATCTTCGCGGTGGGCCTGGCGCTGATCCTGCCGCCCGTGCTGGCTCTGGCCACCAAGGGACGCTACTACCTGCGGCGCACCGACGACGGCATTAACCTCCCGATGTTCGACGCCGACGGCAACCCCAGCGACCAGAAACTCCTCTGCCACGTCACCGGTCTTGAATTCGAACGCCCGGACATGCTCCGGTCGGGTCAGGATGGGCCCGACGGCGAACCCCAGTACATCTCGTCCCTCGCCTTGTCCACGGATAAGTCGGGCGAGTTGGTGCTCCCGGCCCAGAAATAGCCCTCCCAACCCAACTAAGTAACAGCACCTGCTCTATTGAGTGCTCATTGGAGCGTGTGCTGTTACCTACTTGGGTCCACGCGAAACGCCCCGGCTTCCATCAAGGGAGCCGGGGCGTTGCGCTGTGTGTTTTCGTGCTGTGTATTGCTGTGAGGCTTACTTGTCGAAGGCGTCCTTCGCGGCGTCCTTGACGTTCTCGCCAGCCTGCTTGGTCTTGGCGGCCGCTTGGTCCGCGACACCCTCGGCCTGCAGTTTCTCGTTGTTGGTGGCGTCTCCCAAGGCTTCCTTCGCCTTGCCCGAAACTTCCTGTGCCTTGTTGCTGATCTTGTCTCCGAGTCCCATGGGCCCTCCTTCGATGTAATCCAACGTTGACGATTGCTAGGCTAGCGAGCAATTCTGGGTACTTCCTGAACGACTTCCAAGATAGTCAGGATGCTTACACTGAGATCATGGCTGAGGAGATCCTGAACGAACAGACGGAGCAAACGGACCTGGACGAGGACATCGCCATGGCCCTGGTTAACAATGTGGTCTCCGAATACTACGATCCGGAGGACGAAGCATCGGATCCCCGTACCAAATACCCGTCCGAAGGGTTCGAGCCACAAACCCAGGATTATCCGGGCTGGACCGAGGCCATGACTCCCCGCCCCGATCACGGCGAACAAAGCTACGTGGGGCACAGCCGGATGCTGGGCCGCCGGACCCTGATTACGGGCGGCGACAGCGGGATCGGTAAAGCCGTAGCGATTGCTTTTGCCCGTGAAGGTGCGGACGTCGCTTTCACCTACCTGCCTGAAGAAGAGCAGGACGCCGAGCATACTGTCCAGCTGATCGAGGACGCCGGCAGCAGGGCGCTCGCGCTACCTGGTGACTTGCGGGACGAAGAGTTCTGCCAGGAAGTCGTTGCCCAAACCGTTGCCGAATTCGGTGGGCTCAATGTGCTTGTGAACAACGCCGGGTTCCAGATGACCACGAGCCGGGGGATCGAAGACCTCAGCACCGAACAGTTCGATCAAACCTTCAAAACCAACGTTTATGCGCTGTTCTGGCTCACCAAGGCAGCACTGCCGCATTTGAAGCCCGGCGCCGCGATCATCAACACCTCGTCCGTCCAGGGCTACCATCCAAGCCCATCACTCATCGACTACGCAGCGACGAAAGCAGCCATCAACAGCATGACCTTTTCGTTGGCAGAGTCACTGGGTCCTCAGGGGATCCGCGTCAATGCAGTAGCGCCGGGTCCCGTGTGGACGCCACTGCAGCCGCCCACCCAGCCCGCGGAAAAGATCCAAGAGTTTGGCCAGGACACCCCCTTGGGGCGCGCAGGGCAGCCTGCCGAACTTGCCGGGACCTATGTCCTGCTGGCCAGCGAAGATTCCAGTTATATCTCCGGATCGGTCATCGGGGTCACCGGTGGCAAACACCTCGCCTAGTGGTTTGTCTGAGCGTCATTATGGCTTGAGGACCACCTTGATGCATCCGTCCTGCTTCTTCTGGAACTTCTCGTAGAGCGCCGGTGCTTCATCCAGTCCTCCCGTGTGGGTGACCAGATGCATGACGCCCAGCGGATCGGCGTCGTCCTCCACCAAGGGAAGCAGATCGTCAGTCCAGCGGCGCACATTGCATTGCCCCATGCGGAGTTGGATCTGCTTGTCGAACATAGTCATCAGGGGCATCGGGTCCGCCTGCCCGCCGTAGACCCCGCTCAGCGAGATCGTCCCGCCACGACGCACCAGATCCACGGCTGTATGCAGTGCAGCGAGCCGATCGACGCTCATGGTTTCCATGGCAATCTGCGCGGGTTTGTCCGGCAGCAGGGAAACCGCCTTGTGAAGGAAGGACGCCACAGGGGATCCATGGGCCTCCATGCCCACAGCATCCACCACGGAATCCGGGCCGCGACCCAGTGTTTGTTCGCGGATCCGGCCGGCCACGTCTGAGCTGTAATCCATGGTTTCAATGCCGTGGGCCTCCGCCATCGCGCGGCGTTCAGCAACCGGATCAACGCCGATCACCCGGAAGCCCTTGAAGGCCCCGATCCTCGCAGCAAACTGGCCCACGGGACCCAGTCCGAGCACCGCGAGGGTGCCCCCTTCCGGAACGTTCGCGTAGTCCACTGCCTGCCAGGCCGTGGGAAGGATGTCCGAGAGGAAGAGGTAGCGCTCATCCGGGGCGCCCGACTCCACTTTGATGGGGCCGTAGTCGGCATAGGGAACGCGGAGGAACTGGGCCTGGCCACCGGGAACGGAACCGTAGAGCTCTGAGTAGCCAAAGAGGGCCGCCCCGGATCCCTTCTCCTTGACCTGGGTGGTCTCGCACTGCGACTGCAAGCCTTGGTTGCACATGTAACAGCGTCCGCAGGAGATGTTGAAGGGCACCACAACGCGGTCGCCCTTCTTGAGCCGGTGGACACCCGGGCCCACTTCTTCGACAATTCCCATCGGCTCGTGGCCGATGACATCGCCCTTGTGCATGTACGGGCCGAGCACTTCGTAAAGGTGGAGGTCCGAGCCGCATATCGCGGTGGAGGTGATCCGGACAATCGCATCCGTAGGCTCTTGGATGCTGGGATCGGGGACGTCTTCAACGCTGAGTGAGCGCCGGCCTTGCCATGTCACTGCTTTCACAATTACTCTCCCTGCTTTCGGCTGGAGGTGTCCCGCGCTGCAGGAGACCACCCCAGCGAATCAGAGATGGCATCGGCGCACAAGGCCGGCCGCCCTCGACACTGTTCGCGGCCGAGCCTAGATTGAGGCTATGAGCGAAGAACCGAACGAAGCTGAAGTTGCGCCCTCTGGAGCCTCCAAACCCACGGTGCCTGCCGGCGTCGAGCATGACAAACGTGACGCCGGAAACGGTGACTTTACCACGGAAGTGGACCCCACCTTTATCCCTGACGAAAGCGGCGAATCCCCGGTGGAGAAGCGGGCCAGGGAGCATCCCGAAGCGACGGGAAGCTAAAACTAGTAAGTAATCTGACCAGTAGTGTTAACATGGTGGGCAAGGGAGAGTTTCGGGCAGAGTTGACCGAGGAGTGTCTGCGTTGTCATCGATGAAAAACCCTCTGGTTCCAGGCGACGCAACCCGTCCCCACGCCGAACCCCTCCAGTGCCGTCAATGCCGGTCCGACGATCACTTGGATCTGGAAACCATCGAATCCCTTGAGCCGCATGCCGGCGACTTGATGGTCCGGGTCTCTTATAGTTGCCTGGCCTGTGAAGTCCCGTACACCCACAACGCTGCCTTCCACGACGTGGCCGCGGTCCTCAACCGCAACGGGTCGGCGTCGGGACTGCTGCAATTTGGCGGACGGTACTTCCACTGCGGTGAACCAATGCAGTTCACCAAATCCTCAGCTCGAAGCGTCTATGCACCCATGACCACGGAAGTCGTTGAGGACGGCCTCCTCGAGGTGTACTTGAAAACGCGCGTCATCGAGTGCCGGTGCGGCTTCCGGATGGAGCTGCCGGCATGAAGGCGGGCATCGTTTGGGGGCGCCCTGAACTGGGTACGTCCCAAGCAGCAACCACAGCGTGGGCTACGAGCGGCGCCCATAGAAGCCGCTCACCAGGGAGGTAATCCGCATGGATACAGGACAGCTGGTTCTCATCATCGTGGTGGCCGTCGTCGTCATCGCCGCTGTGATCGTCGCGGTCGTCATCGGACGTCGGAAGAAGGCGGAGGTCAACCGCCACCGAGCAGCGGAACTTCGCGAGAAGGCCGCGGAAGAAGCCATCGGAGCCCACCAAGCCAAGGCCGAATCGGCCCAGGCAGAGGCCAATGCGCTGCAGGCAGAGGTCGAAGCCAATCGGCTCCGGCAGGAAGCGGAACGCCACGCGGAGAAGGCCAACGAGGCTCATGGGCGGGTAGAGGAACACCTGCGGCACGCAGACAAGTTGGACCCCAATACCGGGCAGGATCGCTCGACTGACGCAGATCGCTCGCAGGACTCGGATCGCTCTCAGGACCCGGATCGCCGGGCCGACGAGGGCCGCCCGGCCGCAGTTGAAGGCGAACGCCTGACTCGGGACCGGAGTGGCCGCGACGGCGCCACGCGCGAACGAACCCCACACGAAGGTGACAGGAACTTGTAGTTTCACAGGAGAAACGGAGGGCGGGAAGTGAGCATCGTGGTGAGGCGAACAGGTGAGGCTGTGCGGTCGACTGAGTCGAAGGCGACGCGGCATGCGGTAGATGTGGTTCTGGGACACTTGGGCGAGATCGGACCGGCCGTTGCGGCCCTGCGCCGCGAATCGTCCAGGCTGGCCGAATGGGGCGAACAACTGGCGCTTGTCAGGCTGCGCGGTGGAACTGTGTTCGCCGCAGGCAGCGACGGATCCTCGCACGAGGCGCAGAGGTTCACCTCGGAACTGGCGGCTCACGACCACGGAGACGGGTCCGGCTTCAAAGCGATCTACATTCCCAAGGGCGCCAGCGGCTCCAACGGGACTACCCCAAGCATCAGTGCCCAACTCTCTGAGCAGGTGCAGCGTGGAGACATCGTGGTGCTGCTGGCTGCCAAGGGAATCACCGACGAGCTCCGCGACGCTGCTGCCGCCGCAAAATCGGGTGGTGCGATCGTGTGGGCCCTGACGGGTAAGGAGTCCAAGGAGCTCGCGCAGTCGGTCAATGAAGCAATATGCATCAACACCGATCCGCCACACGCCGAGGAAGCGCATCTGGTGGCGGTGTTGGCTCTCTGCGAATGCTTTGATGACGCACTGAAGCACGTCAAGCCGGCGTGACCCCGGACTGACTGGGCCGGGTGGCGGAGAAGGCCAGCCCGGGTGTGTGATCTGCACCTCGTTTGGAATAGTTGCAGACGCCATGCAGTTGCGCAGAGTGAACCTGTTTCATTCTGAAAGGAACTGCGCATGCTGTTTTCCCCTCTGGCCCTCGGCGAGCTTGAACTTTCCAACCGACTGGTGATGGCACCCTTGACGCGTCTTCGCGCGGGTCAGAACGGCGTGCCGGGTCCGTTGATCGCCGAGCACTACCGCCAGCGGGCTTCGCTGGGGCTGATCGTCAGCGAGGGAACCTACCCGGTTCCGGCCGGTCAGTCCTACCCTGGACAGCCAGGGCTCGTCACCGAGGCTCAGATCGCCGGCTGGAAGACAGTCACCGACGCCGTGCACGCTGAGGGTGGCCGCATCTTCGCGCAGGTCATGCACGGAGGCCGCGTTTCCCATGCCGACATCACCGGTGGGCACGAGATCGTAGGCCCCAGCGCTGTTGCCATCGAAGGTGATGTCCGCACCCCCAATGGCAAGCAGCCGTACCCCGTACCGCGTGAACTCCGCACCGACGAACTTCCGGGCGTCATTCAGGAAATCGTCACAGCGTCCAAGAACGCCATCGAGGCAGGGTTCGACGGCGTCGAGCTCCACTCCGCCAACGGTTACCTGCTGCACGAATTCCTTGCACCGAACTCGAACGTCCGCACAGACAGCTACGGCGGCTCCCCGGAGAACCGCGCCCGCTTCGTGATCGAGACGGTCAATGCCGTGGTGGAAGCCCTCGGTGCCAACCGCGTCGGCATCCGGATTTCTCCGGAGCACAACGTCCAGGGCATCGCCGAGGTTGATGCTGCAGACGTACGGGCAACCTACGAGGTGCTGGTGGACACCATCGCCCCGCTCAACCTTGCTTACCTGAGCATCCTGCACCACGACCCCAAGAGTGCTTTGGTCCAGGATCTTCGCGAACGGTTCAACGGAACGTTCCTGGTGAACACCGGCTTCAGCGAAATCACGACCCGCGATGAAGCCTTCGCCATCATCGAAGACGGCCTCGCGGACGCTGTGGTGGTGGGCCGCCCCGCCATCGCCAACCCGGACCTTGCCCGCCGCTGGCGCGAGAGCCTGCCGCTCAACGAGCCGGACGCCTCCACCTTCTACGCCGACGGCGCCGAGGGCTACACGGACTACCCGTTCTACGCGAACTAAAGCCCAGCACCCCCAGTAAAACCACGACGTCGGCACTCACGTGAGTGCCGACGTCGTGGTTTAACCTGTGGCCACCCCACTGACTGGCAGCTGGTGAGGGATGGTGACAGGACCACGTGCCCGGTCCCGAGCGCGGCTTCCTATAGGATTTGTGGCATGTCTGATCCTTCCCCGGCCGGTGCCCGCGCTGGCTTTCCCGTCAGCCGCCAAGTGCTGGCCGACCACGTCTACGAAGCCCTCCTCGAGTGGCTCATGGACGGCCGTTTGGAACCGGGGGCGGCAGTGAGCATCGACGGGATGGCTCGTGAACTGGACGTCTCGCCGACTCCCGTGAGAGAAGCCTTGGCCCGGTTGGAGCACACAGGCATGGTCCGGCGGGTGGCGCTCAAGGGCTACAGGGTTGCCCCCGTGTTTACCCGCGAAGACTTCGCGGAACTGATGGAAGCCAGGCTCTCCATTGAACCCGTCAATGCAAAATTGGCGTGTTCGCGCATGACGCCGGAGGGATTGGATGCCCTGAAGCAGGCCGTCGAAGACCTGAAGACTGCACCCCGGGGCGGAACTTTTGCCGAGTACCGCAGCTATCTCGAGGCCGACGAACGTTTTCACCAACTCATCGCCGCGCAGGCAAACAACCAGTTCCTGCTCGCGGCCTACAACACCCTGGGTGGGCAGATCCAGCGGTTCCGACTGTTCGGGGGAGTGGGCATCACCGACGCCGAGCAGGCCATCGCCGAACACCAGGCCGTACTCGACGCCATGGCCAGCGGCGATCCGGACAAGGCCGCGAAGATGATGATCGACCACGTCGAAAAGGTTCGTGGCAGGGCCATGGCTGACGCTCCGGAGGACTAGCTCCCGGACCCACGAGGGTCCGCTGGCCATTGCCGGCGGGCCCTTCCTGCTGGTTTTCGTGACCCCCTTCACAGTTAAATGTATGACATATAGGATCTAGGAAGTTTCGCAAAAGGGTTGACAGTCTTGCTTGGTTCGTAAATCCTATAGGAAACAGGATTCCACGAAGGAGTGATCACTATGGCGTACACCGCCAAGGACTGGCCCATTACGGCGGCCCTCCTGCAGTTCCCCGGCACCGACGCTTCGGGAAACCACGTCAACAACGCCGATGCTTCCGTTTGGGCGGCAGTCCTCCAGGAAGTGAAGGACGCCGGTTTCGCCAACGCGGACCTCACCGACAGCTGGGTTCGTCCTGGCGACCTCAGCAAGGACCGGCTGGCCGAGTTCAAGCGAACCGCCGACGAGGTTGGCATCGGGGTTCCCGTCATCTCCGCTATCCGCCGCAGCATCATCCACGCAAAGGACTGGGCAGACAACCTCGCCTACAGCCACCGCACCATCGACGCCGCTGCCGAGCTTGGCTGTGAAGTGGTGTCCTTCGGGCTTCACCAAGCCATCACCCCAGAGCAGCAGAAACAGCTCTGGTTCTGGACCGTTGAGGGTTATAAGGATCCGGTGGGGGACAAGGAAGCATGGGGCAACGCCGTCTCCCGCCTTCGCGAGCTCGGTCAGCACGCAGCAGAGGCGGGGGTGCTGATCTCGCTGGAAATGTACGAGGACACCTACCTCGGAACTGCTGACTCCTCGGTTCAGCTGGTCCAGGACATTGGCTTGGACAACGTCGGCCTGAACCCGGACCTCGGGAACCTGATCCGCCTCCACCGGCCCATCGAGGACTGGCACGAGATGGTGGCAAAGACCCTGCCGTACTCCAACTACTGGCACATGAAGAATTACCTCCGGGACGAAGATGTGGCGCGCGACAGCTACATCACCATGCCGGCGCCGATGGAGAGCGGTCTCATCAACTACCGCGAGGCCTTCAAGTTCGCGCTGTCCGTCGGATTCCAGGGCATCCTCTGCACTGAGCACTACGGTGGCGACGGTCTCAGCGTCACGGCCAGCAACCAGGATTACCTCCGCCGCCACGTCCTGCCGAAGACCGCAGGCTATGAACTCGGCAAGAGCCAGGTGGCCCAAGGACGCCAGGTACCGGCTACGCAGCTCGCAGGAGTGTAGGAAGATGACCCGGATTTTTGACAACCCGGCAGATTTTGCCGATGAAGCGCTGGACGGCTTCGTAGCCGCCAATCGCGGCTACGTCGCCCGCGTTGACGGTGGCGTCGTCCGCTCCACCGAAGTCCCCCACGGCCAGGTCGCACTGGTGGTCGGCGGCGGTTCCGGGCACTACCCGGCCTTCGCTGGACTCGTCGGACCCGGACTTGCCACGGGTTCGGCGTGCGGCAACATGTTCGCGTCGCCGGCGGCAGGCCAGGTGTATCGGGTGGCCAAGGCTGCCAACGCCGGCGGTGGCGTCCTGCTCAGCTACGGCAACTACGCAGGGGACGTCCTGCACTTCGGCCAGGCGCAGCTCCGCCTCAACGCCGAGGGCATCGAAACGCGGACAGTCACCGTCACTGACGACATCGCCAGCGCGCCGATCGAACAACTCGAGAAGCGCAGGGGCATTGCCGGCGACCTCACCGTCTTCAAGATTGCCGGCGCCGCCGCCGAGGCGGGACTGGACCTTGACGGCGTCGAACGCTTGGCCATCAAGACGAACCATCGGACCCGTTCCCTGGGAGTGGCCTTTGACGGCTGCACGCTTCCCGGCGCCAAGGATCCGCTGTTCCATGTGCCTGCCGGGCAGATGTCGCTCGGCCTGGGCATTCATGGCGAGCCCGGCATTTCCGAGCACACCATGCCCACAGCATCCGAGCTGGCCGAACTCCTTGTGTCGAAGCTTCTCAACGACAAGCCCGAGGACGCCGGGGACCGTGTGGTGGCTATCGTCAACGGCCTGGGAACGGTGAAGTACGACGAACTCTTCCTGCTGTTCGGCAAGGTGGAAAAGCTGCTCACGGCCGCGGGACTCACCGTTGTTGAACCCGAGTGTGGCGAGCTGGTAACCAGCCTGGACATGTCCGGACTGTCGCTGACGCTGCTGTGGCTGGACGAAGAGCTTGAGCAGTTCTGGGCCGCACCCGCGGACACTCCGGCGTTCCGCAAGGGCAGCATGGCGCCCCGCGCGCCCCGTGCTGGGATCACAGCCGACGACGCCGAAACCGCCGACGTCGAACAGCCCACCGCCGCTGCGGCTGACCTTGGGCAGTTGGCCGTGGCCGTCCTCGCCCAGGTGAGGGACGTCGTCGTCGAGCATGAAGAGGAACTCGGCAAGCTGGACGCGATCGCCGGCGATGGCGACCATGGCATTGGCATGCGCCGCGGCGTCGACGCTGCAGCTGCGGCTGGGGAAGCTGTGAGCGGTGGATCCGCGGCGCGGGTCCTGACCGCAGCCGGCGAGGCCTGGAGTGAGCGCGCCGGCGGAACCTCGGGAGCCCTGTGGGGCTCAGCGGTCATCGCCGCCGGGTTGTCGCTCGGGAACCGCGAAACGTACACATCGGAGGACGCAGGGGCCGCTGTACAGGCGTTCGTCCGCGCCATCACCGAGCTCGGCAAGGCAGAGCCTGGGGACAAGACCATGGTGGACGCGCTCCTGCCCTTCCGGGACGCCTTCCTGACAGAGCTCGACGGCGGGGCTCCCGTTGACCGGGCGCTGGCAGTTGCCGCTGCGGCTGCTGAGTCCGCTGCCGCCACAACCGCGGATCTGCGCCCGCTCAAGGGCAGGGCACGCCCGCTCGCGGAAAAGAGCCTTGGCCATCCCGATCCAGGGGCGGTCTCCTTCGGGCTGATCGCCGCCAGGATCTCGCAATTCATCGATTCACAACTGGCCTCGGCTGCCCCCACGGGGCAGCGGTCGGCCGGGAACGGAGCCCAAGCATGAACAACACCGAAGGCTGGCGCATCGTCGTCGGCAATGACGAAGCCGGAGTCGAATACAAGCAGGCACTCCTGGCGTTGCTGGAAGCGGATCCCCGCGTGGCAACAGTGACGGACGTCGGCGTTGGTTTCAACGACTCCACCGCGTACCCGCACGTCGCCGTTGACGCCGCCCGCAAAGTGGCCGAAGGCGAAGCCGACCGTGCACTGTTGATCTGCGGAACGGGCCTCGGTGTGGCCATCGCGGCCAACAAGGTCCCCGGAATCCGCGCCGTCACTGCCCACGACAGCTACTCCGTGGAAAGGTCCGTCCTGAGCAACAACGCACAGGTCCTCACGCTCGGCCAGCGGGTGATTGGTCTGGAACTGGCCAAAAAGCTCGTAGGGGAGTGGCTGGGCCACCGCTTCGACCACACCTCCTCCTCCGCCGCCAAGGTGGACGCCATCTGCTCGTACGAGCCCGACTACACGAAGGCAGTCTGATCATGACCACTCCCGAGACAACCGAAGCTACAGCCGACAACGCAGCCCGGAAGATCGCCGTCGTCGGCTCCGGCTACATGGGTGGCGGCATCGCCCAGGTGCTGGCTCTTGGCGGGGCACGTGTTGCCCTGGCCGATGTCTCTGCCGAGGTCGCGCAGAAGAACTACGACCGCCTGCTGGAGGAGTCGGAGCAGTTCATCGCCGACGGGCTCTTTCCGGCAGGGTCCACGGAGATCCTCAAGCAGAATCTGTGGGCAGCCAAGGACATCGAAGAGGCCGTTGCGGACGCAGATTTCATTGAGGAGTGCGTTCCTGAGGTCCTGGACATCAAGCACCAAACCCTCGCCCGCATCAGTGCCGCTGCCCGCCCGGACGCCCTGATCGGTTCCAACACCTCCACGATTTCCATTGGCGCACTGGCAGAAGCCGTCACCAACCCGGAGCGGTTCCTGGGTGTGCACTTCTCCAACCCGTCACCGTTCATTCCCGGCGTCGAGATCATCCCGCACGCCGGCACGGATGCCGCAACGGTTGCCGCGTCCCGCGAGCTGGTCCACGCGGCCGGTAAGCAGACCGCCGTCGTCAAGGACGTCACCGGCTTCGTGCTGAACCGTCTGCAGTACGCGCTGTTCCACGAAGCCGCGCAGTTGGTGGAGCAGGGAATCGCTACAGCGGACGACGTCGACACGCTGGTGCGTACGACGTTCGGCTTCCGCTTGCCCTTCTTCGGCCCGTTCGCCATCGCGGATATGGCCGGTTTGGATGTGTACAACTTCTGCTACAAGTCGCTGCAGACCGGCTTCCCGGAACGCTTCGCGACGCCGAAGATCCTTTCGGACCTGGTGGACGCAGGCAAATTGGGCACCAAGACCGGTGCAGGCTTCCTCAATGTTCCCGCCGAACGCACTCCGGAACTCATCGCCTACCGCAACAAGGCCTACGTGGCCATGCAGAAGCTCATTGAAGAGCTCGGCCCCGCCCCCATTAACTAAGACCTTTCAGGAGAAGACCTATGACTTTCCCCGCAGAACGCACAGCAATTGTCACCGGCGCCGTTTCCGAGCGCGGCATCGGCCGTGCCACCGTGAATTACCTGGCTGCCCAAGGGTGGAACATCGGCATCATCGACCTTGATGACGCCGCATGCAAGATCGCAGCCAAAGAGATCGCCGCCGAATATGGCGTCCAGGCCCATGGCGTTGGTGCCAACGTGGCCAGCGAAGCCGAGGTCCGCGCCGCCATTGACGAGCTTGAAAAGGAACTGCCGCAGATTGTTGCGCTGGCCAACGTTGCCGGAGTCAGCTCGCCTGTTGGCTATCTGGAACTCGAACCTGCCGAGTGGGACCGGGTCCTGAACATCAACCTCAACGGCGTCCACTACGCCACCCGCCGTGTGGCCGAGTCCATGGTCAAGAACCGCATCGGCCGCATCGTGAACATTTCCTCCGTGTCCGCTCAACGCGGCGGCGGCACGTTTTCCAAGACCCCGTACTCCGTGGCCAAGGCCGGCGTCATTGGCCTGACCCGCGCAACGGCCAGGGAGCTCGGCGAATACGACATCACCGTCAACGCCATTTCTCCGGGCCCCATCGACACCGACATCATGGGTGGCACGCTGAGCCAGGAACGCAAGGATGAACTCACCAAGGACCTTGTGGTGAACCGCGTGGGCTCCACCCGTGACATCGCAGCCGCTATCGCCTTCCTCATCAGCGAGGACTCCGGATACATCTCCGGCCAGACGCTGAATGTGGATGGCGGACTGTACATGCACTAGGCCCTCATGCGGACCTGGACTCGAGAACGCAAGATCTACCTTGCCGTGGGCGTCCTTGCCTGCGCCGTGGGCCTGGTGCTCATTTTCTTCCCGCGCTGACCGCGCCTGTGCGCGGTTGACCGCGCTGCACTGGTTATTTCCTGTCACTCAAAGAGGAGTTTCAATGTCTGTTGCCACCAATTCCACCAAGGAGTTGCTGGACACGCCGGTCCTCAAATCGGCGATCTCCAAAGCTTCGCGGCGACTCATGCCGATGCTCGTCATCCTCTACGTGGTGGCCTTCCTGGACCGCACCAATGTTGGCTTCGCCGAAGCAGCGCTGGAAGTGGACAGGGGCATCACCGCCGGGGCTTACGCCCTGGGTGCCGGCATTTTCTTCATCGGCTACGCCCTGTTCGAGATTCCCAGCAACCTGCTGCTCACCAAATTTGGTGCCAAGGTGTGGCTGGCCCGCATCGCCATCACGTGGGGCATCGTCTCTGCGTGCTTCGCGTTCGTCCAGGGTGAAACGTCCTTCATCATCCTCCGGTTCCTGCTGGGCGTCACCGAAGCCGGTCTGTTCCCCGGCGTCATCATGTTCCTGGCGGCTTGGTTCCCCAACAAGGTTCGTGTGAAGATGTTCGCCATCTTCTACCTGGCCCAGCCTTTCTCCCAGATGATGGGTGCACCCCTGTCCGGCTGGCTCATCAACATCGGCGACCAGGTTCCGGGCGTCGCAGGCTGGCAGGTGATGTTCTTCGTTGAGGGCATGCTCGCCGTCCTGGCCGGTATTGCCGCCTACTTCTTCCTCATCAACAGTCCCCAGGATGCCAAGTTCCTGACCAAGGAAGAGAAACGGGCTTTGTCCGATGTCATGGCGCTCGAAGATACCGTGAAGGAGGAATCCGGCCCTCGTGGCGTCCTTGCCTCCATGCGTAACGGCCGGGTCTGGTACTTCACGGTCATCTACTTCTGCCTGCAGGTGGCCGTGTATGGCGTGACGTTCTACCTGCCACAGCAGGTGGCGCAGCTGACCGGGCAAAAGGTGGGCATCGCCGTCGGACTCCTCGCAGCCATCCCGTGGTTCTTCGGCATCTTCGCCTGCTACTTCATCGGCAAGGCAGCCAACACCGTGGCGCGCCGCCGTCGCTGGGGTACAGCATTGTTCATCTCCACGGGCCTGTGCATCTTTGGTTCCGCGTGGGCCGGTGCCAACCAAATGCCGGCCCTGGGCATCATCTTCATCACCCTCGCGGTGTGCAGCTTCCTGTCCACCGGCCCCATTTGCTGGTCATATCCGACGGCGTTCCTCACCGGAACTGCCGCGGCCGCCGGTATCGGCCTGATCAACTCCCTCGGAAACCTGGGTGGTTTCGTGGCGCCGATCCTGCGGACTACGGTCAACCAGGTCACGGCCTCGGACACCGGAACCATGGGTGTCTACGCCTTGGGTGTCCTGCCGTTCCTGGCTGCGCTGCTGATGTTCGGTACGAAGCGTTTCAGCAACAAGGCCGACGAACTGCTGGAGAAATAGGGCGTGAACCTGCCTGCTTTCCCTTCTGCTGCGGACTCTGCGAAGGACGCCGCGCTGGACACGGTATTCATTGGCGTCAGCACCAAGATGTACATGGGCTACGGGCAGAGCTTGGCGTGGCTGGAGCAATTGGTGGCAGAAGCAGACGCCCGCCCGGCCCTCGCGGCCGGGCGGGTGGTCCCGTTCGTGATCCCGTCGCATCCGGTGTTGCCCGCAGCGGCGCATATGCTTCACGGCACGTCACTGGTCTTGGGCGCTCAGAACTGTGGCTGGGCCGATGGGCCGTGGACAGGTGAGGTGTCACCGTCCATGCTCGCTGAGCTTGGAGTGGGATTGGTGGAAATCGGTCACGCTGAGCGGCGGCGCTACTTTGCCGAAGATGAGGCGATGATCGCTCTCAAGGTCAGTGCAGCCGTCGATGCCGGGCTGACTCCGCTGCTGTGTGTGGGAGAGTCCGAGATGCTGGAACCGGAGGCAGCCGCGGACACGGTACTCGGGCAGATCAAAGCCGCAGTGTCCGGCGACTGGTCCCTTGCCTCAAAGCTTGTCATCGCCTACGAGCCCGTCTGGGCGATCGGCGCTCCTGAGCCTGCCTCAGCGGCATATGTTTCGCGGGTCGTCGGTAGCTTGCGTTCGGTGCTTGCCCGGCACGCGCTGGCCGGGCTTCCCATCATTTATGGCGGGTCGGCGAAACCCGGCTTGTTGCCGCAACTGGACGGGGTTTCCGGGCTTTTCCTTGGCCGCTTCGCGCACGACGCCAGCAACTTCGGCCGGGTCCTGGACGAAGCTCTGGATATCACCAGCCGTTCTTAGAGGGCCGCTCGCTGGCAGAGGGCCACGAAACCGCCGAGGTTTTCGAGGCCTTCCGGATGGGTCGGCAGGTAGTTGGTCAGTTCAGGCGAACGCACGACGACGGCACGCCACTGACCGCGCGACACCGCCACGTTGATCCGGTTGCGGGACAGCAGGAACTCCATGCCGCGGGGAACTTCGCCGGCGGCTGATGCGGCCATGGAGACGATGACCACCGGGGCTTCCTGGCCTTGGAATTTGTCCACGGTACCTACCCGCACTGTCCTGAGGCCGGCAGACCGGAGCTCATGTTTGATGAGCTGTACCTGGGCGTTGTACGCCGCTACCACCAGGATGTCGGTTTCCTCGAGGGAGCGGCGTTCCGGGGAGTCCGAAGGGTCCAGCCATTTCAGGCCGAGGTGGGCTTGGACTTGCCGGACAACCTCAACAGCTTCTTCCTGCGAGGCAGTGGAGTTGGCGTTGTGCGTAACGTAGACACAGGAAATTCCGGGGCTCGCCCCCTCAAGTTCACGCATGGTGGCGGCAGGTGCAGCCTCGAGCCGGTTGTCGTAGGACAGCTCTGACACTGCGCTGCACAATTCCGGATGCATACGCCATGACAACGCCAGGAAGTAGCCCAGATGGGACGGCAAAGTGTTGTAGCCATCCGACAACCAACCCAGGGCCGATTCATCAACGGGTTCCGGATGCTTGCCTTGAGTGACCTGGGGAAGCTGCTGCGGGTCACCGAGGAGCAGGAGCCGCTTAGCGGCCCGGCTGACAGCCATGGTGTTGGCCAGCGAGAACTGTCCCGCTTCATCGATGACCAGGAGATCGAGTGATCCGGCGGGGACTTCCTTGCCCACCATGGTCCACGCGGTGCCGCCGATCAGGGCGCCACCCGGCTGGGACAAGAGCTCTTCCACGTCGCCTTTGGCACAGTTGGTCCACGGCACAGGATCGTTGTGCTTGACGTCCTTGGCCACCAGACGGGGATCAATGCCCGCCTTCTCCACGGCAGCGCAGAGCATGTTTTCCACTACGGCGTGGGACTGTGCAACGACGCCGACTTTCCACCCGTCGGCCACCAGCCTGGCCAGCACGTGGGCGCCAACATATGTCTTCCCGCTGCCGGGAGGACCCTGGACGGCCAGATAGGAATGGTCCAGGTCCTTGACCGCCGCTGTGATGGCATTGATGTAGCCATCGGGGCCGGAGGGGACTGCTGGAAGGTTGGCGAGGGTGCGCAGCCTTGGCGGCTGTCGGCGCACCAGGTCCAAGGCAGGATCCTTGGGCCAGGAAGGCAACGCCGCGCGGAGCTTGGTGGCCAATGCGGCCAACGCAGCCCGTTGCCCGGTTGTCTGAATCGGGCTGTCAGGGGTCAGCGCCATAGGGGTCTGGACGAACTCCGTGGAGTCTTTTCGAAGCTTCTCGACGATGGTGACGGACTCGAAGTCGCCCTCTTCACCGACCTCGATAACCTCCGTCCCGCCCCAACCCGCACGGCCCAACACTGAGGATTCCTTGGCAGCAAGAGCATCCGGCAACGGAGACGCATACATTCTGAAGTACTTCCTGCCTGGATCCAATCCCGCGCCGTCACCGGACCGGCCCAGGAGTTTGACGATCCGGGCAGGGTTGCTGCGAGGTGTTGGTTTCGCCCAGTCCTGCAGCAACTCCGAGTGGTCAACCAAGAACTGGTCGCGGGATTCGTCCCACTGCGAGGTCGGCTTTTCCAGACGGTCGAAGTGTTCCCACCAGTGCTGTTTGTCCTCGCGGCGGTGGTACCCGACGCCGGCTGCGACGATGCCGATGGCCCGGGAATCCGGGGTTGTCTGTTGCTCCACGGGCAGGCCGGCCACATAGTCGAACAGCGCCGTCTCTTCGGGCGGTGCCTTGTACTTCTCCGGCTCGGTGTCTGGCTGTGGTTGCTCCTGCACAGGGCCGCCGGGAACGATGGATCGCTCCGCAGCACGGGCAAGCAGCCAGTTGCGCAGCTCCAGCGTCGACAAGCAGTCGTACTCGTTGTAGTCCCTGATCCCCTCGAGAATGGCGGCAGCTTGCCCGCGATCCCCATTGTCGCGGGCCGTGCAATAGTCCGCGTAGGCCACCACGGAAGCTCCGGCGTCGGTGACGTCCCCGGAGCGCAGGCGCTGGCCCATGTACAGCGGCTCAAGTTTCTTGATGCTGTAGGAGTTCTCGGAGACCCGGATGCTGTGCCGGACGGTGTCAAAGAGGTCCACCAGGACTCCTTGGCGCAGGAGGTCGTCGACGGCCGTTTCGCCCACCACATGCGTCAGGGACAGGTTCCGCAGCGCCGTTTTCTCGTATGAGGCGTAGTGGTAAATGTGCATACCGGGATACTTGGCACGGCGCTGGGCTACGTAGTCCAGGAAGTCGACGAACGCCTGGCCTTCCTCAGCGCGTGAATGCGCCCAGAAAGGGCGGAACACAGGCTCCGTCCCGGGCGCCACGGGATTTTCGATGACGCCGAAGAGGTACTCCAGTCCCCACTTGCCCGTGGCGGGGTCCTGCCAGAGGGGATCACCTTCGAAGTCGAAGAAGATGTCGCCCGGGTCCGGCGCGGGAAGCCTGCCGAGGGTGTTGTCCGGGAGGACGTTGTAACTGATGGCCTTGGTTTCTCCGGACTTGTCCGAGTACGTGACGGTGCCGTCAGGGCTGCCGGTACCAGTTTGCAGTTGGGCTTGCTCGCGGAGCCTCAGTTGCGTGGAGTCTCCGGTTGCCGGCATGGTGGCGAGTTGGTCGATGGTGGTGATGCCGGACTCGAGCAGCTTCTTACGGCGGCTGATGCGCATGCCCGCGACCATGAGGAGATCGCGGTGCAGTTGGACCTGTTCGGCGCAATAGTCGCAGCGGCCGCAGGCTGAGTAGCGGGAGTCGCCCCATTCCACCGGACCCGGCTCCGAGGCATGCGCAGATGTCATGCCAAGGAAGCGTTGACGCCGTTCCTTGAACACAGGGAGGATCTGCGAGAGGGGATGGTCGCTGTGGACCCGGTTGCCCAGCACCAGGGTGACGGTGGGATCCGGCGTGATTCCTGCTTTAAGCAGCTGGTCTCCATAGGCCGCGAGCTGCAGGAGGGCTGTGACCTTGGCATGGCGTGCCAGCTTGGTATCGAACACCGCATAAAGCCCGCCGGGCTGCTTCACCAGGAAATCGGAACGCCCGTGGAACTCACCGTCGAAGAAAGCGGCTTGAAACACCACATCCGCTCCGGAGCGCAGGGCCTCGATGGATTCCGCGTGCTTTGCCGAAAGAGTGGCGCGGTCCATCACCGTGGCGGGGACGACGTCGTAAACGCCCCTTCCGGTGGCCGCATCCCAGTGCCCGAACTTGTCTACGAACCCATCCAGTACCCGATGCTCGTGAACATCGCCAAGGGCGGCGGTACGTTCCAACATGGCGTCTGCCGCGAAGGCCGGCTTGGGCGAACGGCCGAGTTTTTCGTCGAGTTTGCGGAGAAGTTGGTACTCGCAGGTTGCTGCAATGACGAGGTCGCTGGCAGAGAAGACCAAGTCCTGCGGGGCGCCCGCCGTCTCCGGATCGAGAAAGAACACAGCGACCCACCTTCCTTCCATGCCGGTTGAAATCCTTGTAGCCAAGCTATCAGCGGGCACCGACAAAATGACTTCCGGCAAAACAGCGTCGGGCCACTTTAGACTGCACCCATGACCGATTCAGCCCCCACCGTGGACCCAGCCTTCGAAGCCGCCTTCCAGGCCGCACAAAAGAGCCTCAGCGAGGGCGGCATTCCCATCGGCGCCGCGTTGGCCCGCAACGGCGTGGTGGTCGCCAGTGGCCATAACGAACGTGTCCAGCACGGCGACCCGATTGCGCACGGCGAGATGTCCGCGCTCCGGGCGGCCGGACGCCAAAAGACCTATCGCGACACCACGCTCTACACCACCCTGGCGCCCTGCGCGATGTGCACGGGAACCATCATCCAGTTCAAGATCCCGCGGGTTGTCGTGGGCGAAGCCGAGACCTTCCCCGGCGAATTCGACCTCCTGCGTTCACGTGGAGTCGAGGTGGTGGTCCTGGACGATCCCCGTTGCGTGGACATGATGCGCTCGTTCCAGGACGAGCACCCTGAACTGTGGGCAGAGGACATCGCGGAATAACCGTCGCCGGCTACAGAGGGTCCCTAACCAGCTAGCCATCCGACGACTTTTTGGCGGGCTTCCTCGGCGCCGCCCGGCGGGACCGGGTCGTCGGAGTTGGGGAAATCAGTTCCTTGACCTGGGCCACCACGGTGGAGTTGGCGCCCCGGGCTCCCAGGTCCTTTGCGAGGGTTTCCACCTCCGACCTTGCGGCGGCGCTGTTGTCCGCCTTCGCATGGAGTTCCGTGCGCAGTTCCACCAGGCCGCGGTAGGCAAGGTTGCTCGCCGCACCGGCAGACTGTTGATAGCCGGCGAGGCCGGCGTCGGTCAGCGCCAGCGCCCGCTGGGGATCAGCGCTATGGTGCTTGACCATCTTTTCGTCCTTGCGGCGATAGAAATCATCGCCCACAGACTGCGCGACGGCGGTGGCCGCCTTGACGCCCAAAGGCTCACCGCCAAAGCGTTCGGCGGCCTCGGTCAGGGCATTCAACCCTCTCTCCAAATAGGGTGACATGGACCCTTCAAACGCCAAGGTCAGGCCAACTTCCCGGGTAAAGAACTCGGGAGCGAAGCGGTCCTCTTCCCTGGTGACGGGGAAACCAACGCGCAGCGGCAACGTGTTGGACGCCTGGACGATGCCGTCCGTGGAATAGATGGCGCGAACCAGATACTGCCCCGGCTCGTCGAAAGCGAAGCCCTCCACTCCGTATGCGAGCTGGACCAGCTGGCTGAAGCGATCGCTGCCGTCATCGTCGCCCACCGGAGCCGGTGCCAGCGTGACCAATTCCGGGAGGCCGTAGAAGCAGACCACCGATTCATGCAGGATCACGGTTCCGTTGGGCTTCTGGACGTACACGGTGGTGTTGCCATAGCGGGGGTCCAGCCGGCCGTCCACCATCACCGGCACGTCAGTGGTATTCCGCAACCGGAACTCGATGGACACAGGTTCCATGTAGTCGAAATGGTCCTTTGCCGAGAGCGTCAGTTCCACGTCGCTGCCCGGACCGGAAACCGTCATGGCGCCGGCAGGGGATTCCAAGTGCCCTCCGGAGGCCCATGGATCGCCGCCCATGATCACGGAGGCGCGGTCTCCGTGGCGCATGTGGAGAAGTTCGTCGTCGTCGAAGCGGAAGCGGAAGTTGCCCCAGAAGGAGTCAGTGCCGTTGCGCTGATCGTATTTCCAGTCGTAGTTCATCCAGGACAGCGAGTCCGGGCGGGCCTTGTCCCAGGCATGCAGGAAGTTGAACGCGTGCCCGGCTTCGTGGACCCAGGTGTAGAGGAAGTGCCGCATGGCCCACGCCTGATCCTGGGTGACCGGATTGGAGACGAGGTTGGTGAACCAGGAGTGGTTCCGGAAGACCGCAAAACCTTGGCGGTCCGGTCCGCGACCTGCGCCGCCAAAGCCCGCAGCGGCGTCGAACATAATGCCACCCACCCCCGCGCTGTCAAAGATGCCGGCCTGGATGCCCCACATGTTCCACGCGGGCCACCCCGAGTTGTACTTGCCGAACGAGGTTTCCATGGCGTCGTGGAGTTCGCCGACATTCCAGGAAGCGAAGCCTGGCGCGGTGTCGTCGATGACTGTGTGCACCGGATCGATAGTGACCGCGATCCCGGCATCCCTGTATGAGGACTCGATGGTGATGGTCCGGTGGGGCAGGTCAGGGGGACGGTTGGTGTGGGCATGGCTGTTGTAGACGGGGACCTTGGGCTCGATGTCCACGGACGAGCAGTAGTCCAACTCCAGGTTCATGTCGCGGAAGGCTTCCGAACGGTAAGAGCACGCATAGGGCTGGCCGAGGATCCCGCCGGACGTCAACGTGGCAACAGCCCCGGTCACAGCACCGGAGGACCACGAGACCACTATGTCCACCGTGGTGGCAGGGTGGGTTCCTTTCCAATAGCGGACGGTCCCGACGATATGCACGTCGGTATCTGTGAATGTCACAAGAGGCGTGTCCACAATCCAGGACTCCACATACGTCTTCACCAACTGGTTGACGCCGGCGACCTTCACGAAACGGGTGCTGTACAGATCGCCGCTGACCTTGTTCATGACCGGGGACTCGACCCCGTTGCGGGCGTCAATGTCCAGACGGAGGTCCAGGGCGCTTCCGATGGGGCCGGGGTTGCCTTGAAAGCCTTCATAGCGTCCGCTGACCGTGCTGGGTTGGCGGCAACTCCAAAGATCGGAAGCGGGGGCAGGGGTGTAGTAGGTGCTGGGGACGTTGGGGGTGTCCATGGGGGATCTTTCTCACGCTGAAGCAGTCAAATATGCGATCGCCCGCGCACTTGGCGCAGAGGCGGCATGACGGTCCAGGGCGGGGCGGGGTGCGCGTGGTGAGGCTCAGATGAGACGAAATGGCCGATGCCCGGAAGCCGTGTGTAACCCACACTGAGGATACTCCAGCGAATGGACTATATCCAGAGAAACACGGCCATTTTTTGGCCTCCAGAGGGTCCCCATGATCTGGTCAGCGGTACCCGCCGGGCGTAGGCTGGCATCATCGGCGCTCGGAGCCGAAGGAACCATGCCGAAGGCCCCGCGTCGATCACCCCAATCGATGAAGGAGGACCCATGAGTGCCGTACGTGAATTCATGACCACGAATGCGCAGTGCATCGCCGAGGATAAAACTCTCCAGGAAGCCGCCATGCTGATGAGGGATCTGGACTGCGGTTCACTTCCCATCTGCGGCAGCGACGGCAAGCTCACCGGCTTCATCACCGACCGCGACATCGTGGTCAAGTGTTTGGCCGAAGGTAAGGATGCCCGCGAAGTCCTTGCCCGCGAGCTCGCCACCGGAAAGCCCTACTGGGTGGACGCCGATGCCAACGTGGACGAGGCCGTCACCATGATGGAGGAACGCCAAGTCCGCCGCCTGCCCGTTATCAGCGACCACAAGTTGGTGGGCATCATCAGCCAGGGCGATATCGCCCGCAACCACTACGCGGAACAGCGCCTCGGCGAGATGGTGGAGCACATCTCGGCCAAGGAGCACATGTCCCGCTGAGCCAGTCCCAGCGGTTCCCAGTATCCACTCCAGCCGCCGCGAGGCCTTCCCTCAGAGGAAGGCCTCGCGGCCCGTTCCTTCACGCATCACGAGTTCGCCCTCTTCGATGGAGACGATCAGGCTCTTGGGTTTCCCCACGAGCTTCCTGGTTGCGCTGAGTTGTCTGCTGCTGACTTCCACCCCCACGGTGGCACCCTTGGCGGGAAGTTCCACCGTGACTTCGTCGGCCATCCCCAACAGCATCTTGGTGGAAATGCCGTGCTCGGACACGGCTTCCTTGCCGTTGACGGTGACGGTCACGTCATCGGCATCAAATCCGTCCTGAAGGATGATCAGCAGTTCCTGCATGGTCCAACTACAGCACTATCAGCGTCCCCGGGATAGGCCTTCCTGCTACCCGTCTTCGGAAACTGTCGGCCACGTGAGGCAAACTGTCATGGTGACTTTAAATCTCCAACACCAGTCAGCTGATACCGCCATCCACGCCCAGATCGCCGCTGAACTCGGCGTCAAGGCCTGGCAGGTCAAGGCCGCGGTGGAACTGCTCGACGCCGGATCCACCGTCCCCTTCATCGCCCGATACCGCAAGGAAGTCACCGGGACGCTCGATGACACCCAGCTCCGCGACCTCGAAGAACGGCTCAGATACCTGCGCGAGCTGGAAGAACGGCGCAAGTCAGTCCTCGAGGCGATTGCAGCCCAAGGCAAGCTGACCCCGGAGCTGGAAGCCGCCGTCGTCGGTGCCGATACCAAGGCGCGCCTGGAGGACATCTACCTCCCCTTCAAATCCAAGCGCCGCACCAAGGCCCAGATAGCCCGCGAAGCCGGGTTGGAGCCGCTGGCCGATGTCCTGCTCGCCAATCCCCAGCTTGACCCCGCTACCGAGGCCGCCAAGTACCTGAATGCCGAGCACTCCATCGACGACGCCATTGTGGCGCTCGCAGGAGCCCGCGCCATCCTGGTGGAGCGCGTCGGGCAGGATGCCGATCTCGCCGAAGATCTGCGAGAACGCCTCTGGAAGCAGGGACGCATGGTGTCCCGGGTGAAAAAGGGCATGGAGGCCGAGGGCCAGAAGTTCAAGGACTACTTCGAGTTCACGCAGGTGCCCTCCGGCATGCCCTCGCACCGCGTGCTGGCCCTGCTGCGCGGTGAAAAGGACGGCGTTCTGGAGTTGGATCTCGTTGAGGCAGACCCAGCCGACGACGACGCCCTGGCCGCCGCTCGCGGAAAGTACGAGAACGCTGTGGCCAAGTGCCTCGGAGTCGCCAACCAGGGGCGGCCCGCCGATACCTGGCTGATGCAAACCGCTCAGCTCGCCTGGCGGGGACGCATCCTGGACCGGCTGACCACTGATCTTCGCGGACGCATGTTTGCCGACGCCGAAGATGAAGCTGTTCGCGTTTTCGCCGCCAACCTGCGCGACGTCCTGCTGGCCGCTCCTGCCGGGAACAGGGCCACGCTTGGCTTGGACCCGGGGCTCCGGACCGGTGTGAAAGTGGCCGTGGTGGACGGTACGGGCAAGGTGGTCACCACAGACACCATCTACCCGCACGCCCCAGCGAACAAGTGGAACGAAGCGTTGGCCACTCTCGGTCGGCTCGCCAGGCAGCACAACGTGGAACTCGTCGCGATCGGCAACGGAACCGCCTCCCGCGAGACGGACAAACTGGCCACGGAGCTCATCAAGTCCCTCGAAGCTGCCGGCTCCAAGGGGATCCAGAAGCTGGTGGTGTCCGAAGCCGGAGCCTCCGTGTATTCGGCGTCTGCCTTGGCCGCTTCCGAACTTCCGGGCATGGACGTATCGCTTCGCGGTGCCGTGTCCATTGCCCGCCGCCTTCAGGATCCCCTGGCGGAACTGGTCAAGATCGAGCCGAAGTCCATCGGCGTTGGGCAGTACCAGCACGACGTCACCGCCGCGAAGCTCGACCGGTCCCTGGATGCCGTGGTGGAAGACTGCGTTAACGCCGTGGGGGTGGATGTGAACACAGCATCGCCAGCGCTGCTGAGCCGGGTTGCCGGCGTTGGTCCGTTGCTGAGCGAGAACATCGTGGCTTACCGGAACGAGAATGGCCCGTTCGCCAAGCGCAGCGACTTGAAGAAGGTGCCGCGTCTGGGCGCCAAGGCCTTTGAACAGTGCGCGGGCTTCCTCCGGATCACCGGGGGAGCGGAGCCGCTGGATGCCTCCAGTGTCCATCCCGAGGCCTACTCAGTTGCCCGCAAGATTCTGGTCGCAGCAGGCGGTGGGCCCGCCACGGCGCTGGATCCGCAGGCCTTCGTGGACGGCACCTTCGGTCTGCCTACGGTCAAGGACATCATGTCCGAACTGGAGAAGCCGGGCCGCGATCCGCGTCCTGCGTTCCAGGCGGCGTCGTTCTCCGAAGGGATCGAGAAGATCTCCGACCTCAAGCCCGGCATGATCCTGGAAGGAACAGTCACCAACGTGGCTGCCTTCGGCGCTTTCGTCGACGTCGGAGTGCACCAGGACGGCTTGGTCCACGTTTCGGCGCTGTCCAACAAGTTCGTCTCGGATCCCCGCGAAATAGTGAAGTCCGGCCAGGTGGTCCGGGTGAAGGTCCTTGAAGCCGACCCCGAGCGGAAGCGCATCTCCCTGACGTTGAAGCTCGACGACGAACCCGGCGCCGCTGCCGGACGCGGCTCCGGCGGGCGTGCTTCGGGCGGGCAGGGTGATCGTCGTCAGGGCGGCGCACGGCAAAGCAAGCCCCGGCAGGCTCCGGAGGCCGCGAACACGGCCATGGCTGAAGCACTGCGCCGGGCCGGACTCGGGAAGTAGCCGGAACCGGGAAGTAGCAGGAAGTATCAGGAGCCGGGAGGTACTGCGGGCCTAAAGGCCTGCGGTCCTGGCGTCCCACACTTCTGCGTCCGAAGGCTGGAGGGCCATTGGCAGCCAGCGTCCGATGCGTTCGAATGCCTGTCGCCTGACAGGTTCGGGCGACAGGAAAATGTCGTGGAAGGCATTCGGCAGCCGGCTCACCGTGACGGTGTCCGCCAAGGACAGCGAGCGGTGGGCCACGGCGTCAACGTTCAAGGCGACGTCGGCGGTGAGTGCATCAGCGGACCACTTTGGCTGCAGATAGCTCTTGTCCGAGAGCAGCACGAGCACGGGAACGTCGATACCCAGTCCTGCTGCGACGGTGGCTTGGCCGCGGAATACGGCGTCAAGGAATGCGGGCGTGACAGGGAAGCCCCGGTCAGGCCGCCACTCGAGGTTGTAGTCCCACTCGCCGTCGAGGGTGGCTGACACGGCCCGGGTATAGATGCCCGGATCCACTGGCGGCAGTGGTGCCAAGGGGTGGAGCCGGGCGTGGAGGCCTACCAGGGGCGCGATCGCCCGCCGGCCGAGCTCAGTCGCCTGGAATTCCAGCCAGGGACTGTTGAGGATCAACGCCGACGCCATTCCAGGATGACGGGCAGCCCACAGGCTGAGGGTGAGCCCACCAGTGGAGTGCCCCAAAAGAATGAGCGGCCGATCCCGCCCAGGATCACCTGAGCGTCCCATCGCTGACAGTGCTGCTGCGATGTCAGCGTCGTAGTCGGCCAGGTCGGTGACGAATCCCGGCACCATGCCCGGGCTCAGGCTGCGGCCGTAGTTGTGCAGGTCCAGGGCATGGAAGCGTGCTCCGGCCCGGTGCCAGAACTCAGCGACGTGGCGTTGGAAGAAGTAGTCGGACCAGCCGTGTACGTAGAGGACGTCTGCGTCGATTGCACTGTTGACGGGAGCTCCGCCCGCAGTCCAAGGCCACTCTGGTTCGGCTCCTAGGTACCGCACCACGGTGGCGACAGCGCCGTCGTCGAGGTTGAGCGTTTGCTGCTCAAAGCCTTCGCCAAGAATGTCCGGGACCCATTCCTGCCTCATGCGTCCTTTTCCTTCTGCCAGGGCCAGCGGCCAGTGATTTCCAGCTCAAGCGAGAAGCTGAGGAATGTCCGGATCAGCACGATGATCGCGAGGACGCCCACGCTCTCAAAAGTGGGAGTGACGGCGACGGTCCGGATGATGTCCGCGGCCACCAGGAGCTCGAGCCCCAAAAGGATGGACCGACCCAGGAGCTGCCGGTAGGAACGGTAGGGGGAGAACGGTGTGAGGCCGGCGGCGCGCTTTGGCTGGTAGCCGCGCAAGGCCATCGGAATGGAAACCAGTGCACCGATCACCATGACCGCCACCCCGGCGGCGTCCATGTACCGGCCGACTTCTTCGATGACGTGCTGGAAATCCATGGCCCTCCTCCATAGCTGCGTGTCTCCACCGTCTCACACAGCAACCAACGACGGCGGCAGCCGGGTTCTGTAAAAACAGAACCTGGCTGCCGTCGTCGTGCGCTGTTGAGTCGTGCGATGTTGCAGGCTGCCGCTACAGCGCGGGTGCCGCTACAGCGCGGCTGCCGCTACAGCGCGGGTGCCGGGACCGGGAAGAAGACCCGGGGATCCTGCAGGAGCGCGGGATAGTCGAAGTCGGAGCGCTTGATCACGTTGGTGACCTCGAAGTTGCGGGCGAAACGGCCATCCACCGTGATGGGCCGGCCCTGGATCAAGCCAACAGCGAACGTCTGGCCATCATCGAACGGAACGGCCAGTTCGGTCTTGCCGGGCAAGGTGTTGAAGGCCCGCTCCTGTGCCTGGCGCTTCCGCGTAGGCTTCTTCTCGCGCGGTGCCACCGGGCGCTTCTTGGGGCCGCCTACCTGCCGGCGGGACTTCTCCTCCGCGTACACAAACTGGTACTCGTCAGGGTCCGCAACAGGCGTGGACTTGGCCTTGCCGTGCGGCGGCATGCTGACGATGGTGAGCTGCTCCGGGCGGAGGTCCTCCACGTTGGAGCGCAGGATCAGGAGGCGGTCCTCTTCCGGGTCCTCCGGGTGGAACTCGTGCTTGGGCTCGGGCCACACGTATTCCAGCTTTTCCTCGATGCCGGGGAAAATCTGCGCATAGTGCTTGGGATCTTTGCCCAACAGTTTGGAGCGGTGGCTTAGGTGCAGGTCCTCGTGTCCGAGCCACGGCGGCATGACAATCCGGGAAGCGTAGTCCGGGTGGGCTGCCTGCGGGGCGAATTCGGCGATGTTCGCGCGCGTGTTGTCCGGGTGCCCGCGGTCCATCCATTCGTCTGCCATGGCCAGGCCGTACATGGTGAGGGCAGGGACGTGGCCCATCCACATGCGCACGGCGGGGTGCTGCTGCCAACCGTACTCCGGGATCACCAAAGCGCGGAGGACCTGGAGTGCTTCGACGCGCTGCTTGCCGAGCCTTGAGGTGTCGAGCGCCTTGGCACTCTCACGGAAATCGGCGAAGGGGAGGAAAGTCTGCATCCTTTCAGTTTGAGGGTGCCGGGCGTGAGAACCAAGTTGAGTGCTCCGGGACACGTGCCTTTGTTGGGGCCTAGAGTTGCAGGGTGGAAACTTTTGACGAGAAAACTGTCACCACGGCGCCCCCGGTTGCCGAACTGCACCTGCACATCGAAGGGACACTCCAGCCAGAGTTGATCTTTGCCCTGGCCGAACGAAACGGCATCGAGCTGCCGTACCAAGACATCGAGGAACTCCGAGAGAAGTACGAGTTCACGGATCTTCAGTCCTTCCTGGACCTCTACTACGCCAACATGGCCGTCCTGCAAACCGAGCAGGACTTTACTGACATGACGCGTGCCTACCTGAAGCGGGCAGCCGCCGGGGGAGTGCGCCACGCGGAAATCATGATGGACCCCCAAGCCCACGTCTCCCGGGGTGTGGCATTGGAAACCTGCGTCAATGGTGTGGCCAATGCCCTGGCCACCTCCGAAGAAGACTTTGGTGTCTCCACACTCCTCATCGCCGCTTTCCTGCGGGACATGTCCGAGGACTCCGCCCTCGAAGTGTTGGACCAGCTCCTGGCCATGAAGGCTCCGATTGCCGGCATCGGCCTGGACTCCGCAGAGGTGGGCAATCCGCCGTCGAAATTTGAGCGCCTGTACCAGCGCGCCGGCGAGGCCGGGCTGCGCAGGATCGCCCACGCGGGCGAGGAAGGCCCGGCCAGCTATATCACTGAGGCTTTGGATGTGCTCCACGTCGAGCGGATCGATCACGGCATCCGCTGCATGGAAGACACGGACGTTGTGCAGCGGTTGGTGGCTGAGCAGGTGCCCCTGACAGTGTGCCCCCTCTCCAACGTCCGGCTGCGGGCAGTGGACAAGCTGGAGGACCACCCTTTGCCCGAAATGCTCGCCATCGGCCTGAACGTTTGCGTGAACTCCGACGACCCCGCCTATTTCGGTGGTTATGTGGACGACAACTTTGAGCAGCTGGCCAAGGTCCTGGAGTTCTCCGTACCGGAGCAGGCCACGTTGGCGGCCAACTCCATCCGTTCTTCGTTCGCCAGTGACGCCCGGAAATCGGTGCTGCTGGACGAGGTCACCGAATGGGTCAAGGCATCGGTACCCCACGCTTAAACGGCCCATAAACCCAGTCAGCCGATACCCGTGGATCACTTGCGGCGTCCGCAATGTCACACTCGGTCACGACACACGGTGTTTACCTTCTGCAGTCGCGGGAATTAACAATTCATTGGCAAACTGCAAGAAAGTATTCACCCGTTGAAGGAGAAGCATGGGCGCGAACACCGCCGAGAACACCAACCTTCGTCTGAAGGCCGTACTGGACATCCTCGCTGAAAGCGTGTGGTCCGAGACAACCCTCAACGCCGGCGAGGTCCTGGCCGAAGCGATCGTCCGCGTACCTTTCAATGACCACGAGGCTGAACTCCTCAGTGGCGGCATCCCCCGCGGCCACAAGACCCTTACCTCGGCATCGGCCAAGCTGGTCAAGGCCGGCTGGCTGGTCAAGGGCCGTTCCGGCTGGACCATCCCGGAGGACGGCCTGCGTGCGACGGTGGCGTTCCCTGATGTCGCCGCTTTTGCGGCAGCGCTCGACGCCGGAACTCCGGTACCAGCCGATGTTCCGGTTCCGACGGCCCCGCCGGTAAAGGCTCCGGCCAGGAAGGCAGCTGCCAGCAAGCGGGCCGCTGCAAAAAAGACCACCGAGCCCAAGGCGGCGGCTGCTGAGGTCGCCGAGCCGAAGGTTGCCGCTGCCAAGGTTTCTGCGCCGAAAGCCAAGGCTGCGACAGCCAAGGCAGCGCCTGCCGCGAAGAGGTCCACGCGGAAGGCGCCGGCCAAGGCAGCGGCGGCCACCGCCGTCGAAACCGTGCCGCAGCCCGAGGCCGTCGCGATTGCCGGTGACTTCAACAAGATCCTCGGTGCGCCCGAGGATTGGGCGCCGCAGTACGACGAAGCCCAGATGGAGTTCAACCCGCTGGTCCAGGTGTGGACCATCACGGCTGAACTGCCTGCCGGCTTCTACACGTACAAGATCGCGCTCAACCGCTCGTGGGACGAGAACTATGGTGCGTTCGGCGCCCGCGATGGCGCCAACCACGAGTTGAACCACGACGGCGGCCCCGTCACCATCACGTACAGCCACGCGACGCGGGACATTGTGATCGGCTGAGTATTTCCTGGCTGGATCCCGCCCTTGTTCGTCCCATGACCCGTTGAACGGTAGGGGCCGAACAAGGGCGGGATTCGTTAAGGTGGGTCCATGACTGACGAAACCGTTCGCCTCACAGCCCGCATCACCGGCGTTGTCCAGGGTGTGGGTTTTCGCTATTGGACTGCCAGGAAAGCTGAAGAACTCATGCTGACGGGAACGGTCCGAAACAACCATGACGGATCCGTGCAGTTGGTTGCAGAGGGGTCAGCGGCAGACGTTGACAGCATGGTGACGTGGCTGCATTCAACACGGGCGCCGGGCCGGGTGGAGAACGTGGACTTCGAAGTCTCGGAGGCCACCAGGGATTTCGAGGACTTCAGGATCACCGACTAAGACTGATTATTTGGTGGCCGAACCTGCGTGGAGGGCTGCCCGGGTCGCTTCGATGTAATGCTCCAAAGGCTTCAGCGCCGGCTGGGATGAAGCATCCCGGACTGCATCCGCGCCGACGGCGTTCGCCACGGCCAGTGCGTGACCGTACTCAAGGCCGGACTGGAGTGCCAGGACCAAAGCGGCGCAGAAAGCATCCCCGGCTCCAATGGTGTTGGCAATGTCCGTGACACGTACGGCCGGGGCCTCGGCCACTCGTTCTCCATCGACAAAGATGGCTGAGCCGTCGCCCCCGTAAGTGACGGCAACCAGCGGGGCATTTCGAAGGGCCGGAATCAGTTCATACTCTGTCTCGTTCACGATCACCAGGTCGCAGCGTTCCAGGAGTTCGGGAAGGATCGGTGCGGCCGGGGCCGCGTTCAGGGCGAAGAATCCGTTTGCTCGGCGGGCGGCCTCCAACACCAGGTCCTGGTCCACTTCGAGCTGGCAGAGCAGGGCCTCGTCGTCACCGAAGGAGACACCGTTCAAGGCCACGGAGCCGTTGGCGCCGGGGCAGACCACAATCTGGTTCTCGCCCTCGCTGTCCACCAGCACCAGCGCTGTTCCCGTGGCGGCATCCACGCGGGCAATGTCCCGGACATCGACGCCGGCACCCGCCATCGCGCTGATGAGGCTGAGTCCCGCGTCGTCCTGGCCCACTGCCCCCACCATGCGGGAAGTACCCGCGAGCCGGGCCGCCGCAACGGCCTGGTTGGCGCCCTTGCCTCCGGGCTGCTGGCGGAGGATGCCGCCGCCGACGGTTTCACCCGGTGAGGGGAGCCTGTCGGCGGTGGCCGTGATGTCGAGGTTGATGCTGCCCACCACGGTCAGGGATGAGGGCGCGGCAAACTGAGGGGACGTGCTCATGGAAGGTCCTTTACGGGTAATTTCAGGAGGACTGGATGACGGAGAGGTGGCCGGCCTTGGCAGCCACCAGGCATTTGGCGAGGTAGAAGGCGTTGCCGTTCCGGCGCACGTACTGGGTCAGGACCAGTACGGGGTCGGACGGGCGGAGGCCCAGCAGCTTTGCACGGCTGGGACCTGCGGTGCTGAGGCTGATTTCACATTCGCCGGGTCCGAGGGAAACCCCAGGAAGTCCGCTGAGGACTTCGAGCAGCGTGGACGCGGAAAGGGTGGGAGCTTCTGCCGCTTCGGCCAGGGCCTGGGCTTCGGGGATCCCTTGGGCCACGTTTTCCTGGAGGTGGGCAACAGGCTCACCGTTGCGGATGAGCACGCTTTCCCAGAACCACACGTCTTCATCAGGCTGCACGCCGATGCCGGGAGCCACGAATTCCGACGCCGGCTGCTTGATCGCCGCGACCCGTTTGACCTGGATGTCCTGGTCGGGTCCGCCAAGGAGTTGGTCAAACGGGCGTATGTGTTCGATGCCGATACGGGGAAGCGAATCCGCTACGAAGCGGCCGACGCCGCGCCGAGCCCGGGTGAGGCCGTCTTCTTCGAGCAACATCAGCGCTTCCCGGATCACGGTGCGGCTGACGTCCATCATGGTGCCCAGCTCGGTCTCCGTGGGGAGCAGCGAACCAGGCGGCAGGATCTTGGTGCGGATGGCCTCAGCGATGCGGGAGTAGGCCGCGACGCGCAATGGCTGACCTGGCTGGGCAGCGATGGGGCGTGACAGGAATTGGACGGCGTTGTCGGTCAAGGGTGCCTCACTTGAGATGGGTTACCGACACTGTACCGGATGACTGTGACAGGTTGCACAAGCTCGTAATACATGCTTGTATAACAACTCACATCTCGTGGCGCCGCCCCGCGCCCTCGGACAAAGGAGTTTGATGTGAACATCCCCACCGCCACTGGCCAGCAGCCTGCAGACCCGCAGGCCCCGGCATCAACGCAGACACCAGCAGCCGCGGACGAAGGCCGCTTCCACGGAAAAGCCGCCGCGCTGCTGATCACCACGCTGGTCCTGGCAGTGCTGGCCTTCCAGCTCAACGCCAGCATGATCACCCCGGCGCTCCCGCACATCGGCTCCTTCTTCGGCGAAACACCCGAAGCCGTTGCGCAGGTCCAGTCGATGTTCTTCCTGGCGGGCGCCATTGCCGGTCCGGTCATCGGGCGATGGAGCGACTTCATCGGCCGCCGCAATGCCCTCCTGCTGGTGCTGGCGATCATGGGCGCCGGAACGGTCCTGTGTATTTTCGCGCCCACCCTGCCCCTGCTGGTCACGGGCCGCTTCATGCAGGGTGTCTCCAGTGCCATCTTTGCGCTGTCCTACATCGTCCTCAATGAGTACCTGCCGGCGCGGCTCTTCGGCACTTCCATCGGCATCATCGCGGCCATCAATGGCGGCGTTGGTGGCGTGGATGGCTACTTCGGCGGACTCATGGCCGAGACCCTTGGCTTCCAGTCGATTTTTGTCGCCGTCCTGGTTTTGGCCGCGATCGCCGTCGTCTGCGTCATCAAAGTGGTCCCCGGCGGCAAGTCCGCGGCGGCTCCGGGCCGGATGGACTGGTGGGGTGCAGGCTCGTTGTCCGTGTTCCTGGTCTTTATCACCTACTTTGTCTCCACCGGTTCTTCAGCCGGCTGGACCTCGCCTGCCGCCCTCGGCCTGTTGGCCGGCAGCATCGCTTCCTTTGCGGCGTTCTGGCTCATCGAAAAGAAGCGCGAAACTCCGCTGGTTGCAGTACACCACCTCCGTTCACGCCAGGTCTGGCCCGTCATTGCCACCACCGTGCTGACGCTCGCGGGCATCTTCGCCATCATCAACTTCACTGTGGTGCTGCTCAGCCAGGACAAGGAGAACGGCTTCGGTCTGTCCGCCTCGGTCGCCGCCCTGCTGTTCCTCACCCCTGCGGCACTCATCGGCGTGTTCGCCGCACCCCTGGCCGGATGGATCGCCGACCGCCGCGGTTGGATCAAGACCGTCCGCGTCGGCACGGCAACCAGCCTCGCCTGCGCGATCGTCGCAGCACTGTTCGCCCACCACCAGATCGCGGTCCTCATCGCCATCGCAGCCCTGGGCATCTTCTACAACGGCTTCTTCCTCACGGCCATCAACGGCTTGTCCGTGCTGCTCTCTCCCAAGGAAGCACCGGCCGCCTTGCCGGGCATCAACGGTGCCTCCTTCGGCATCGGCGCGAGCCTCGGCGTCGTGATTGTTGCCCCCTTCGCAGGTCAGGGAACTGCCGCCGGATACTCCACAGCCCTCTGGATTTCGGTGTCCATCACAGCACTTGCCTTCATCGTCAGCCTCTTCATCGCGGCACCCAAGGGCGAAAAAATCTAACGCACGAGGCCGGCACCTGGCTGGGCGTGCCACAGACCAGAACTTCACCCCGCCCGCCCCACGACCCGCTCCATCCTGAAACGAGAGACCATCATGACCCAGTCCGCACCCTTCTTCCTTGACTGCGATACCGGCATCGACGACGCCCTCGCCCTCGCCTACCTCCTGGCCGCCCCGCGGGCGGAACTGGTAGGAATCGGCACGGTCAGTGGCAACGTCAGTGCAGCAGGCGGCGCCCGGAACACCCTGGACCTGCTGAACCTGGCCGGCCACCCGGACATTCCGGTGGCTGTCGGTGCGCACGATCCACAGGTGGGTACGTTCCACGGCGGTGCCCCACATGTCCACGGCGACAACGGCATCGGCGGAGTGGACCTGGTCCAGTCTGACCGCGAACCGGTGGACGCAACGGCCGCCGAACTGTTGGTGCAGTTGGCACACCAGTACGCCGGGGAGCTGCGCTTGGTGGCCATCGGCCCGCTGACCAACATTGCCGAGGCGCTGCGCCTGGAACCCAAGCTTCCGGAGCTCATTGCCGAGGTCACCATCATGGGCGGCGCAGCACTGGCCCCCGGGAATATTACGCCGGTGGCCGAGGCCAACATCGCCAACGACCCCGAAGCCGCTGCCGAGGTGCTGGCCGCCGACTGGAACGTCACCCTGGTACCCCTGGATGTCACCATGACCAACGTCCTGGAGGAAAAGCACCGCCAGGAGTTGCTGGCCACCGAGCACCCGGTCTCGCAGGCGCTGGGAGAAATGCTGGGCTACTACTTTGGCTTCTACGTCGACATCTTCGGCCGGGCATGCTCGGCGATGCACGATCCCCTTGCCGCGGCCATCGCCGTCAGGGGAGTGGAGCTGACGCTGGCTCCCACCGTTCGTGTCCAGGTGGACACCACTGACGGGCCCGGTCGCGGCCAGACGGTGTGCGATCTCCGGGGACAGTACGCGGGCTTCCCGGAGCAGCGCGGGGCACGCTGCCGGGTAGTGATGGAAATTGGCGAGGACTTCGCACCGCACCTGCTTGGAACTCTGCAGGGGGCCTGGCTCCCTGAAGAGCAGGAGGCAGTGCCCGTCGCCTGACAGGCGGGAGACTGGGGTATCGACGACGGCGGCAGCGGCCCGCCGTCGTCGTCCTCGTTTAAGCCGCCTACGTGTACATGAGCGAGCCGGGTGTGGTGAGCTTTTCGCCGGTTTCCAACCACGTCTTGAGGCCGGAGAGGATCATGGGCCAGCCTCCGTAAAGTTGGTCGTTGGCGCCTTCGCGGAGTTGATCGTGCGTGACGGTCAGGTGGCAGGAGTCGCCGACGGGTTCAATTTCCCAGGTGATCCGCGAGGTTCCCTCGGCCTTCACGTCCTCGCCCCAGAGTGCACGCATGGTTTGGACGAGCCGGCGCGGAGGATCGACTTCGATGTTCTCGCCCTCGCCGAGTGGTGCGTCAGCGTTGACGTTGTGCATCTCGAAGCGGCTTCCGGGCGTCCAGTCCGATGTGAAGGTGTTTCCGAACTGGTACTTGCTGCGGATGTCGCTGTCGGTGATGGCTTCCCAGAGCCGTTCGGGAGTGGTCTTGATGTAAATCTCGAAGATCTTTTCCATGGGACTTTCCAATCTGGATTTGAGGTCGCTGAGGGCAGCGGCCCATGGTTCTGCGTATTTACTCACCCAACGATCGTGGATGAGGCGGATGGGTACCGGGTTCAGGAAGTGCAGCTTTTCGCGTCCCCGACGGCGGGTGACCACCAATCCCGCATCTTCCAGCAGCTTGAGGTGCTTTGCGATGCCGAAACGAGTCATCTCGAACCGGGCTCCCAAGGCGGAGGCGGACTGGCCATCCTCGCGGAAGAGTTCGTCCAGCAATTCCCTGCGGGTGGGGTCTGCCAAGGCCTTGAACACGATGTCCATGGCGTCAGAATAGGTGACCATATGGTCACCTGTCAACGGTTTCCAGGGCCGCTGGGGGTGGGGCGCCGAGATCGTGGACCGGGGCGGGGCGCCGAGATCGTGGGTGCGCTGCGAAACCGCCGTTCCTTTCCGGCGATCCCGCGGCTTTCCCGCGCTCCCGTTGAGAACGAGCCACCTCTCAGGTCTCCGCAAAGATGGTCCGATAGTTTCCATTCAGCCTCGGAAACTTGCTCGCTTCATTACTCGATTTCGCCCGCTGCGCCTGGCAACAGCTGTTCCGAAACTCTGGAAATCAGGCGTCGTTGGGCTATTTTCAGAGGGCGTTGTTACTCGCGAGTTTCCGATACTGACCTGTTGTTATTGCGTAAACTTTACGATAGTTTCTCTCTGTGATGTGCGTCGCACAGTGATGTGGGGCGACGAAGCCGAGTGAAGGACAACGATGACCATCCACCCTGAGGAATTGCGGACTGCCGAGGCGCGGCTCCAGCAACTGCACCAACGAATAGGCGGCATAGCCTACGGCGGGGATTACAACCCCGAGCAATGGCCACAGGAAGTGTGGCTCGAGGACGCCAAACTCATGCAGCAGGCCGGGGTAAACCTGGTGACCTTGGCGGTCTTCTCCTGGAGCCGGCTGGAAACCAGCGACGGCATCTTCGACTTTGGCTGGCTGGATGACGTCATGGACCTGATGCACTCGCACGGCATCGGCGTGGACCTGGCAACCCCGGACGCTGTGCCGCCGGCCTGGCTGGTGGAGCAGCACCCGGACATCATGCCGGAGCGCCCCGACGGCAGCATTTTTGGCTTCGGTTCCAGGCAGCACTTCGATGTTTCCCACCCCGTGTACCGCGCCAAGTCACTGGCCCTCGCAGAAAAGATGGGGGAGCGCTACGCCGGCCATCCTGCGCTGCGGATGTGGCACGTCGGCAATGAATACGGACCTGTGTCCTATGGTCCGTGGGCTGAGAAGGCGTTCCGGGAATGGCTGCAGCGAAAGTACTCGTCCCTGGATGAGCTCAACCAGGCCTGGAGCACCACGGTGTGGGGCCAGCTCTACTCTGACTGGAACCAAGTCGGCGTCCCTGCCCAACCCCGCACCTGGTCCAACCCGTCACGCCGCTTGGACTTCCATCGCTTCACCTCGGACAGCATGCTGGAACACTTCAAGGCCGAGCGTGATGTCCTTCGCCGTCACAGCCCGGACCTGCCGATCCTCACCAACTTCATGCGCTTCTACAAGACCAACGACTACTGGGCCTGGGCCGCTGAGGAAGACGCTGCGGCCCTGGACATCTACCCGGATCCCCGCGAAGACGACGCCCACATTGCGGCAGCGCTGAACTTCGACCTCATGCGCTCACTCCGTCACGGCCAGCCGTGGATGGTGATGGAGCAAGCCACCGGCGCGGTCAGCCAATGGTCCGTCAACGTCTCCAAGCTTCCGGGCAAGATGCGCCTCGGCTCGTACCAGGCCATAGCGCAGGGCGCTGATTCCATCTTGTTCTTCCAGTGGCGGCAGGCCAAGGGCGGAACCGAGCGCTATCACTCGGCCATGGTGAACCATGCCGGCCCCAACACCCGGATCTTCCGGGAAGTGTGCGAGCTCGGCCAGGAGCTCAAGGCGTTGGGCGACCTGACGGGAACGCGATCCACAGCCAAAGTGGCCATCGTTTTCGATTGGGACTGCTGGTGGGCATTGGAACTCGGCAACTCTCCGAGGTCGGACCTGAACTACGCGCAGGAGGTCCAACGGTTCTACCTCCCCCTGTTCGAGGCCAACGTCACCGTGGATTTCGTCAACGCCAACAGCGACCTCTCCGGGTACAGCCTGGTGATCATGCCGGCTTCGTACCTTCTGACGGACGACGCGGCAGCCCGCTTCGAAAACTACGTGGCCGACGGTGGAAGGCTGGTGGTCTCCTACCTTTCGGGCATCGTAGACCAGGACAACACCATACGGCTGGGCGGCTACCCGGGCGCGTTGAGGAAGGTCCTGGGGGCATGGAGCGAGGAAATGCACCCGCTCGCCGGCGCGGACGAGCACGTAAAGCTCTCAACGCCCGACGGCGGCACCTCCTCCGCGAGCTACTGGACTGAGCATCTGCACGCCGAAGCTGCGGAGGTCCTGGCCAGCTACTCCTCGGGCCGCCTTGCCGGTGCTCCGGCCGTCACCAGCAACTCGTTCGGCCTTGGCACTGCACTGTACGTGTCGGCACGCGTTGACGAGGACTTACTGAACCAGCTCCTGGAGGACCAACTTCGCGCGGCCGGTGTGGAGCCGGAACTGAAGGCGCCTGCAGGAGTCCAGGTCCGCCGTCGTGCTTCCACTGTCGCGGACGGCACCAACAAAAGCTTCCTCATGGTGCTCAACCACAACGATGCGCCGTCCAGCGTAGACGTGCTCGACGGCGGCACGGACCGCCTCAGCGGACGCGCGGTGAGCGGGCTGGTTGAGCTCCCAGCCAACGGAGTCCTGATTCTGGACGAAATTCCGGACGAAGCTGCCGGACGGGAGGCGGACTGATGGCTTTGCGACTGGATGTTCCACCCAAGGCCGTCGCGGGCCCCGAACCCGGCTCAGCGAAGAAGCGGCGCAACAAGCCCGGAAGCTGGAAGCTGGCGCTCAAACGCGACTGGCGTTTGTACACACTGCTGGCGCTGCCCCTGCTGTATCTCCTGATTTTCAGATACCTGCCCATGGCCGGCAATGTGATCGCTTTCCGTCAGTTCCAGCCCGGAGGCAGCATCTTCGGCGAGAAGTGGGTGGGGTTCAAATACATCACCCTGTTCATCAACGATCCCAGCTTCTGGCAGGCCTTCCAGAACACCATCATCCTTGGCGTCCTGACCCTGGTGTTTTGCTTCCCGATGCCCATCATCTTCGCGCTCATGCTCAACGAGTTGAGGTCGCAGAAGTTCAAGAAGTTCGTCCAAACCGTGGCCTACCTGCCGCACTTCATGTCCGTGGTGATCATCGCCGGCATGATCCTGCAGAACTTCTCCATGACCGGCACCGTGAACCAAATAGCGGAGTCGTTGTTCGGAACCACCGTGAATTTCACGCAGGACCCGGGCTGGTTCAGGCCCATGTACATCAGCTCCGAGGTCTGGCAGACCATGGGCTGGGGCGCCATCCTCTATCTTGCAGCGCTGACGCGCGTGGACGAATCGCTCTATGAGGCGGCCCGGATCGACGGCGCCAACCGTTGGCAGCAGACCTGGCACGTGACTCTCCCAGCCATCAGGCCAACCATCATCACCCTGTTGATCCTGAACATCGGCACCTTCATGGCGGTGGGTTTCGAGAAGATCCTGCTCATCTACAACCCGCTCAACTACGCAACCTCAGACGTCATCTCCACCTACCTGTACCGGGTGGGCCTGGAATCCAGCAACTTCAGCTACGCGGCCGCCATCGGAATGTTCGAATCCGTCATCGGCCTCACGCTGATCCTCTCAGCGAACGCGATCTCAAAGCGCCTCGCAGGAACGAGCCTGTGGTGAACAAGACAGCTACTGCCATCAAGGGCGGCGCCGCCCAAGGCGTCCTGGTGAAGGACATGAAAGTCTCACGCGCCATGCGGATCTTCCGGGCGTTCAACCTGGTGTTCCTGCTGCTGGTGGTGTTCCTGACGGTGTACCCGTTCCTGAACATCATTGCCCAGTCGTTCTCCAGCGAAGGGTTCATCAACGCCGGACAGGTCAACCTGTTCCCGATGGGCTTCAACACCGAGACGTACAAGCTGATACTGGCCGATTCCACCTTCTGGAACAACTACGGCAACACCGTGCTGTACACGGTGGTGGCAACGGCAATCTCCATGGTGCTCACCACGTCGTTCGCCTACGCCATCGCCAAGAAGGACCTTAAAGGACGCAGCGTCTTCATAGGCCTTGCCGTGTTCACCATGTTCTTCAACGGCGGTCTGATTCCCAACTACGTGCTCATCAGTTCCCTGGGCATGCGGGACTCCATCTGGGCCGTGGTGCTGCCCAACGCCATCAGCGTGTTCAACCTGCTCATCATGAAGTCCTTCTTCGAGAACATGCCCCGCGAACTGGAGGAAGCGGCATCGATTGACGGGCTCACCCAGTACGGGGTGCTGTTCCGGGTGGTCCTGCCGCTCAGCAAGGCAATCGTGGCCACCATGATCCTGTTCTACGCCGTAGCCAACTGGAACTCCTGGTTCCAGGCCTTCCTCTACCTCGACAACCCGGACCTCTTCCCGGTCACCATCTACCTGCGCAACATGATCGCCGGAGTCACCACAGCGGGCTCAGCCGGCGGAACAGCGGAGAACGTCGGCCAGATCGCCGCCAACATCCAATCGGTCACCATCGTCCTGACCGTCATCCCGATCCTTTGCGTCTACCCCTTCGTGCAGAAGTACTTCTTCTCGGGCGTCATGCTCGGTTCCGTCAAGGAATAACCCTTATGAAAGGACATCCAATGATCCACAAACCTGAGCTCCGCCGACCAGAATTCCGCAGGCGCGATTTTCTTGGACTCGCCTCTGTTGCCACCATCGGACTCATGCTGACCAGTTGCGACGCCGAAACCACCGAAAAGGTGGATACGTCCAAGTCCCGCAACGGCGCGATGGACAGCTTCAATGTCGGTGATACCTTCAAGGCGACGGTGCCGTTGACGTTCACCTTCCTGTTCTCCGATCAGCCCACCTACCCGTACAAGAAGGACTGGCTGCTGTTTACCAAAATGGCCAGCGACAACAATGTCACCTTGGAACCGACCATCGTGCCCAACAGCGATTATGAACAGAAACGCAGCCTCCTCATCAGCTCTGGCAGCGCGCCGGAGATCATCGCCAAGACCTATCCAGGACAGGAAGCAGCGTTCGTTTCCGCCGGTGCCGTCCTGCCCGTCAGCGACTACGTGGACCTGATGCCGCATTTCCAGGAGAAGGTGAAGAAGTGGAAGCTCGAGCCCGAGATTGAAGGACTGACCCAGGAAGACGGCAAGTATTACGTCCTGCCCGGTTTGCATGAGGAACTCTGGCCCGACTACTCCCTGTGCTTCCGCAAGGATGTACTGAAGAAGGAAGGCCTCTCCGAGCCCACTACCTGGGACGAATTCCGTGACGTGCTGCGTTCGCTGAAGAAGGCCTACCCGGACGTGGTGCCCTACTCTGACCGGTTCAAGGGTGACAGTGTCCTGAACATCGCAAGTGCAGCCTTCGGGACCGTGGCCGGCTGGGGACTGGTGGACGGCCTGCAGTTCGACGAAGACAAAAAGGAGTTCGGCTTCGCTGCTGGTTCGGATAAGTTCAAAGACCTGGTGACGTACTTCAACTCCCTGGTGTCCGAAGGCCTGATGGACCCTGAAAGCTTCACCCAGACCGACGACTCTGCCATCCAGAAGTTTGTCTCCGGCAAGTCGTTCGTCATCAGTGCCAACTCGCAGAACGTCATCACCTACCGCACCTCCATGGAGCAGTCCTTGGGCAAGGGCAACTTCGAGATCGGCAAGATCACGGTTCCGGGTGGCCCGGCCGGAGACGTCATCGGCGGAACCCGGTTGGAGAACGGCATCATGCTGAACTCGTCCGTGAAGGACAAAGACAGCTTCGTGGCGCTCATCCAGTACATCGACTGGTTGTTTTACAGCGACGCCGGTCAGGAGTTCAGCAAATGGGGCGTGGAAGGAACCACCTTCACCAAGTCCGGCGGCAAGCGCCAACTCGCATCCGACATTAACTTCCAAGGCCTCAATCCCGCCGGCACCAAGGACCTCCGGGTGGAGTACGGATTCTCCGGCGGCAACTTCGCCTACGGTGGGGCCACGGAACTGCTGCAGTCCACGTTCAACGACGAGGAACTGGCGTTCCAGAAAGCCATGAAGTCCAAGAAGCCGCGCCCCGTGCCCCCTCCTGTACCGTTCAACGACGTGGACCGGGAGCAGGCGACCCTTGCACTCACCCCGCTCAAGGACCACGTCAAGCAGAACACCCTCAAGTTCATCACCGGTCAGCGTGCTCTGGCCGAGTTCGACGCCTACGTGAAGGAACTCGACAGCAAGGGCCAGACGAAATACGTGGAGTTGGCGAACAAGGCGTACAAAGCATACGCGGATAAGAAGTAGCTCTTCTGATGGCTGCGAAGGAGGAACAGTACGGATCCGGCCCTCTGTTCAGGGCGGCGGGCGTGGTGTACGGCGTCATGGTGGGTGGAGCTTTGCTGGTGCTGGCCAACGCGCTGGTAGTGCTCATGCCGTTGCTGGCTGGACTGGTGGGTCCTGGGGCGCTGGTGGGGTTCGTGCTGGTGGGCCCCTCCGTGGTGGCTTCCTGCTATGCCTTCAACCGGCTTCTCGCTGGTGAGGACACGGGGGTGTTCCACGACTTCGTAAAGGCCTATCGACGCAATTTTGGACAGGCATTGGCGGTCTGGCTGCCCTACGCCGCCCTCCTTGCAGTCATCGCCTCGAACCTCGCCAGCCTGCCGGGCAGCAACCTTGAAGCGGTTGCTGCCCGGATCGGGCTGGTGGGGCTTGGCCTTCTGGTGAGCACGGCTGCCCTGCACGCGATGTTGTTGCTTGCCCGCTTCGATTTCCGCACCGTGGACATCTACCGGCTATCCATCTACAGCATTGGTGTCCGGAAACGGGTAGCGCTCGGGAACGTGGGGATCCTCTTCATTACGGGCTTCGTGCTGATCTCCACCAGCGTGTGGCTGATGCTGTTTGCCGCCGGGCTGCTGGTCTACCTGCTGTGCATGAACTCCCGACCGCTGCTGGCGTTGGTGGAAGAGAAGTTCACCGTTTCGGTGGCTGTCAGCGCGGCAGGTTCCCTGGCGGGATCCGCCCCGGTGGACTAGAGGTTTGTCCGGACCACGGCACCTTGCGCGATCACCGTGCTGACCTTTTCCAAGGCAGAGCCATCGGTCAGTGGATCCGAATCCACCACCACGACATCCGCCGCTGAACCGCGAACCAAGCGGCCAACGTTTTCGCCGCGTCCCAGCAAACGCGCCGCATTGGTGGTGGCTGCCTGCAATGCTTCCAAGGGGGTTAGTCCGGCTTCCGCGAGCAATCGGGCCTCCGTGCCGATCGGCGTCACGTCCGTTCCGAAGGAATCGGTGCCGGCCACGATCGTGACTCCGGCGTCCTTGGCTGCGCGCACGGCAGCTTGAAGGATGGGTGTGTATTCCGTTCCGCGTGCGGCCAGGATCGGGTTGGCGGAGCGGGCCATACTCGTGATGGCATCCATGGTGGGTGTGAAGAACGTGCCGCGCCGGGCCATCTCCTGGATGGTCTTTTCCGTCATGAAGACGCCGTGCTCGATGCTGCGCACGCCTGCTCGGACAGCGCCATCGATTCCTTCGGCGCTGTAGGCGTGGCAGAGGACTCCGGCTCCCTTGGCTGCCTTAACGATCGCACCGATCTGGTCCACGTTGTAGACCAACTCGCGGGGATCCTGTTCGGGAAGGCCAGCCCGCGGGTTGGCCCGGGTTTTGATGACCTCGGCGCCGCGCTTGAGGTTGACGCGGGTCAGGTACGCGAGGTCCTGCGGCTCCGTCACGCCACCGCTGAGCGTCGCCAGAGGCGCCAAGTCCGGATCAGCCAGGAGGGAATCTCCCTGATCCGGTGAGATAAACAGCCCCGCCGGAGTCATCCTCGGCGAGAGGCCAGGAGCCCACGACGGCAGCGCGGCGAGAGCAATGTCCTGGTAGAAAGTGCTCGATCCGCTCCGTACGCTGGTGGCTCCGCCTTGCAGGAGAGCCCGGGCGTCTGCCAGTGCGTTCGCGTGGACGTGGGCATCGACGAGTCCCGGAAGGACCCATTTACCCGAGGCGTTGAGCCTACGGGCACGGTTCTCGACGGCGGCAACAGCCTTTCGTGTTTCGTCCCGGGTGCCGACGGCGGTGACCTTGCCGCCGTCGAGCACCACCACGCCATCGGCCACAGCATCGCCGGTCTTTGGGTCCACCACGGTGCCGCCCTCGATGATGAGCGCTTGGGTGGTCAACGGACGACCGGGGTAGTTTGGGCCCGACTGCGTGTTGTCCGCAAGGGCAGCTGGTGCTGATGCCAGTTGCGCGGCGATGCCGGCCACGGAGATCCCGGCCAGTGCTGCAGCTCCGGCGAGGATGCCTCGGCGGGGCAACTCACCCTGGGGCTTGGGTGCTGAGGTGTGATCGTGAAGGCACATTGTTGGACTCCTGAGGAACGGGCTGCTGCGCCGCTACTTGGCTGCGGTTGAGCATTTGGTATTCCAGAATGCCTCAGGCTTGTGGTGTGATGCAAGAGACTGCTGAAATTAATGAGATAGCTTGAATGCTTGGTATGCCAAGGCTGTACAGGTGATGGATGGACTTGGTTGTCGGGGATGCGGGGATCCTCTGCATGGCCGGATTCGTGCTGATCTCCTCAACGTGCGGCCGATGCTGTTCGTCGGCGGCCTGCCGGTCGCCCTGCTGTGCCTGAACGCCAGGCCGCTGCTGGTGTCGGTAGAGGTAAGGCTCACCGTGGCCGAATAGACGGCTGGCGATTCACTCCCGGGGAGTCGGCACTGTGTACGCGCCGGTGTTTGCAGTTGCAGGCCCGCGGGGGTTGGGCACGGGAGGGCCCCGGGAACGAACAAAGTGTCGCCCTGGCCCTCACGATATTCCGACACCAAAGTTCGCCCGTCACCCAAGCCCGCGGCGCATCCCGCGCACCGTTTTACTGGACGGGTCGCCCTGTTATTCGGACGGTGCTGGGCGTGACCCGGCTTCACGGTTGGGCGTGTTGTTGTTCTGCGGACGCTTTCCTATGTTCTGTGGGGTGTGTGGTGGTGGTTGCGTCGGGGTGTTTGGTGTGGGTCGATGTGGGGTGGGGGGATGAACCAGGGGATGCCGGTTTTGATGTCGATGCGCCATTGTTCTTTGTGGATGAGGTGGTGGTGGTGGCTGCAGAGCAGGGTGCCGTTGTCTGTTGAGGTGGTGCCGCCGTGGGACCAGTAGGTGGTGTGGTGGGCTTCGCACCAGGGTGCGGGCATGGTGCAGTCGGGGAAGGCGCATCCTTGGTCGCGGGCGGTGATGGCTTTGCGGATGTGGGGTGGGAAGATCCGGGTGGTGCGGCCGATGTCCAGGATGCGGGAGTCGCTGCCGAGCACGACGGGGAGGATGTCGGCGTCGCAGGCGATTTTGCGGATGGTGTTCGGGTGCATCGGGCCGGTGAAGGTCGCGGTGCCAGTCCCTACCCCGGCCCCTGTCCCTATCCCAGCCACTGGCGCTGCCCCAGCCCCGGTCCCTAGCCCAGCCCCAGTCCCTATCCGAGTCCCTGTTCGGGTGCCGTGCTGGTTCGGGGCGGTGCCGGTGCCGGGGTTGTGGTGGTGGTTGTGGACTTGTTCGAGGAGTTCTTGGTATCCGATGGTGACGGTGAGTTGGGGTGGGAGGCCGCCGTTGGCGGGTAGTTTTTCGGTGCGCATGGCGAGGCTGCAGGCGCTGGTGAGGCCGTTGAGGAGTTTCTGTGGGCGGCTGCGCCGGTCGAGGTCCGGGCTGGTGCCTGTGCCTGGGCCGTTGTGTGGGTTGTTGTGTGGGTTGTTGTGTGGGGTGTCCCCGGTTTCGGTGTTCTCCGTGGTGCCGGTGCCGGGGGTGGTGAGGCGGGGGTTGGTGGCGACGTTCATGGCGGTGGCGAGGATTTCGTATTGTTCGTCGGTGGCGAAGATTTCGAGGTGGTGGAGGCCGTGGCGGCGTCGGCGGCGGAGGAACACGCCTTGGAGTTGACGGAGGATTTCTTCGGTGGGTTCGGGGCCGTCGTGGTCGATGGCGTCGATCCAGCGTTTGGCCATTGTGGTGACGAAGTCCGGGTCGGTCTCGACCGCGGTGGTGGTGAGGGCGTGTTCCATCCGGGTGAGGGTGTCCTCGTCGGTGAGGTGCCGGACTTTGTCCAGGGCGGTGCTGATGATCGAGGCCGAACGGGAAGGCACCAGTGCGGAACCAACCGCTTGCGCGAGTATTGCGTGGCGGGCCGGGATGTCCTGCCCGGTGATCCCGGTTTGGGGGAGGACGTCCGGGGCGAGGGCGAGCCGGCGCTTGGCTTCTCCGATGCCGATCCGCAACCGTGCGCGCAGGAACTGGGCCGCGTTCCGGTACCCGTCATCCAGAACACTGGCCGCTCCCGGAACCGTTACGCCCGGATCCGTCGCCTCTGGAACCGTTACGCCCGGAGCCGTTGCGTCCGTGGCTGGTTCGGTCCAGCCGGTCCGCCATTGCGGTGCTGCCGCCGAGGGTCCGGGCTTGGTTTGCTGGGCTTCGGTCCGGGTCCGTTCCACAGCCTGCGCCGCGACCACCTGCAAGTACTCCACCGACCGGGCGATCTCCTCGACCTTGCCGGCAAAATCCGCTGCCTCCTCGAACCCAAACAACCGGGTTTTAGGAATGACGGATTGGCGAAGGGATGTCAGGATCGCACCGGCCTGCGCAAGAGGTACGTCTACGACGTCGGGAGAGGGTTGGCCCGCATCGACAAAGCCAGCCGCGCGCTTAATGTCCGCAACCGGAACTACACGCAAGCCCGGAGCAACCTCTGCGGAGCTCAGGCCGCCAGCGTAGCCCGACTCCGAGGACCGCGCCATCGGACTCAGACCGAGAAGCAGCCCAGTGCCGCTGGACGTATCCGCATCCTGGCCTACCGCCGTCGTGAGCTTGAATGCCGGGACCCGGGCAGGCCCGTTAAGAGATGTGAGGGCTCTTTGACGAAGCAGCGCATGGCCGCGGGGCGAGCCTGCCCGCCTTGCCAATACCTGCCCGATTGCTCCCATGAATCAAGCATGTCAGGGGGGTCCGACATTATTAGGGCGCCCGGCTACCGGGTGATCTGCTCCCGCAAAATATCCGCGTGCCCGCAGTGCTGGGCGAGTTCGCGGAGCATGTGCAGGTATACCCAGCGGAGGGGGAGCGGGCCGCGGCGGTTCCCTAGCACAAGGTCGTCGAGGCCCAATTGGGCCGCCGCCTGCCTGGATGCCGAGCAAGCCGCGGCATAGGCGCTTCGGATGCTGGCAATGGTGTCGTTATCGTCCAGGATGAACGAATCGTCCGGCGTCGCTGGGATGCCGATCTCGGCCCGGGTCCTGCACGTGATGGCTTCGTCGAACCACACTTTTTCGACGAAGGTGGCGTGCTTCACCAGGCCCAGGAGCGTGGTGCGCGAGGCGACCAGCCGGCGTCGTGCTTGTTCCTCAGTAAGTCCATCGAGGCACTCGGTGAGGGCCCTGCGATGCTCATCCAGGAATGTGTCGAACTGGGTCCGGGCGTCCTGGTTGATGACATCCTCAGTGGAGGTGTGCGGGAGCGCGCTCATCCGAAAACCACCGTGCCGTCGTCGTTGATTCCCCAGCCGGGGTTGTGCGCGATCTCCCAGACGATGCCGTTGGGGTCCTTGACGTGGCCGTGGAAGATGCCGCCAAACGCGCCTGCCTGCGCCGGCTTCAAAACCGACGCGCCGGCCGCCACCAAGGAATCGATGGTGCTGGCGACTTCCTCGGGGCTGCGGACGTTGTGGGACAGCGTTACTCCGCTGACTCCCGCCGTCGGAGCAGTGGCGCCGAGGTCCTGGTCGAACTTATCGGCGTCGAACAGGCCGATCATCAGCCCTGGCCCGATCTGGAAGAAGAGGATCTCGCCGGGAACGTCCATGGCCGGATCCCAGCCGAGCCCCTCCTTATAGAAGGCGCGGGCGGCGTCGAGATCCTTGGTGGCGAACGTGAGGAAATGCAGTCGCTGGTCCATAGGGGAAGCCTAGCGGGAGGGTACGACGGCGGCACTCGCCTGGGGCGGTTGGTGCAACAACGTTGGCGGAGCCATGCAAAGATTCGGGTGCCATTCGATGCCGACCGTGTCCGCGCGGTGCCGGAACCGCCAACAATGAAGGTATGGCCAAACCAGCGCAGTCCAAGTCACGCGGCACAGAGTCATGGATGCTGGCGTCGGCGCTTTTCCTTACGATGGGGGCTGCCGGGTGTAGCCCTTCGTTAAGTTCGCTGCCGTGCATGCCTCCCGATTACCAAGTGTCCCCTTCGTCGGCGAGGCCGGGTGACATGGTGACGGTCTCGGCGCCGGAGACGAAATGCAATCCCCGTTATGGACCCAACGCGCAGGTTCGTGTCGTCTTGACGGACGCTTCAGGAGAAGACGTCCTCAACACCATGGCTCCCATGACTGACGCGGGCGGTTTCGTGGTCACCATCGAAGTCCCATTGCTGGCAGATCCGGGTGTCATGGCCGTGAAGGCCGAGCCCTATGGTGTCGACTGGTGCGATGACACAGGCACGAACAACCGGGCGAACCAGGGTGAGGCGGAGCTTGAGAGAGCCTCTTGTGCGGAGCCGATGAAGCCACTGACCATCACAAGGTAGCCAACTTGGCCAGTCCTGTTGAGCCCCGGTCCGGGCCGGTGGGAGGATGGAGCAGTGGAACCCCTCTTCGACTTCCTTGGCAGTTACTGGTGGCTCATTTTCCCTATCGGCGGGATGGCTGGTGGCTGGGCGAGGTCGTGGTCGAAAGCCAGCGAGGAACGGCACCGCCGCAAGGTGGAATTGCTGAAGTTGAAGAACCAGTTGGCAGTGCACGAGGAGGCCAACCAGGCCGAGGTAGTCTCGCTGATTGACGCGCATGATTCGGTGAACCACAGATGGCTTGATTACGAACTCGACGTCGGCAACCTTATTGACTTCCCCCTCATGACTGACGTGCGCGAGCCGCTCACCGTCGCGTTCCTGCGCGCCAAGAAAGAGGCCGACGGCTTGCGACCCGCCACTCCTGAAGAGATTTCGACGCCGGCCCGGCTGGCTGAGTACCGCGCAGCTGTCCACAGTTACGAACTCGCTTTCGATGTCGCCGAGCGGGAGGCCCGGCGCATCAAGGACGGCAACTTCAGTGGCCCCGAACGGCAACGACTTGCGACCGCAAGGAAGCTGCTGCGCATCGCCGAAGACACTGCCGCCACCCCTGCTGAACGGCAAACCGCCTACAAGCGGGCACGCAAGGAACTCGATGGCCTGATCGTGCTGCCGGAGGCGACCGTTGCCGCGCTCGAGAGCAAGATCGTCAGCATGTTGGATTCCCGCAAGGACCCGGACACGGACGTGCGGTTCGCTTGACGCCACGCAGAAGGCTCGCCGTCATTACAGGTGCCAGCCGCGGTCTGGGGAAGTCGTTGGTGGAGGAATTCTCTGACGCCGGTTGGGCGGTTGTCGCAGTCACGCGGACCCCCACCACGTGGGCCGGCCGACAGCATGTCACCGCGGTTACACAGGATGTCCGGCACCAGCCGTCCGACGAGCTGCTGTCAACCATCGGGGGCAGATCCGTTGACGTACTCATCAACAATGCTGCCCAGGGGGCTCAGTACGCCGAACTCGGTGACATAGCAACGGAAGGCGTTCTCAACGCCGTCGACGTCAACGTTGCTGGACCCCTGCGTCTGGTGCAGGCCATCCTGCCGAACCTGCTGGCCACACCGGATCCGGTGATCATTAACGTCACGTCCCGCCTGGGTTCGATGGCGGCCCAAGCACGGGGTGACTACGCGGAGCTCTCCACGAGCTACGCGTACAAAATCTCCAAGGCTGCGCAGAACATGCTGACCATTTCCCTCGCCCACGACCTCGCTGGCAGGGTGCGCTGCTGGGCGGTTCACCCTGGCAAGCTGGCCACTGACATGGGGCAGTCTGACGCCTCCAAGGATCCGCGGGTCGCGGCCCGAGAGCTGCGGGAACTGGTTTATTCCGGCGACAGCACATCACCGCGCTTCGTCTCACTCGGGGCGGCCGACCTCGCCTGGTAGCGCCGCCCCACATCAGGCTGTGCCTTCATGACCTTCTTTGACCACGGCTAGGCCGATTTGCAACCCATATCGACTGATTTTGGGCCTGCCTGCAGCCAAAGTGGGTGGGGACGGTACGCGAATTTAGCCCAGCTCCACGCCCATCACTGTTCGCACCACAGATCCGCCCAGATCGTCCTCGAGGTGTCGCATCCCCAGCCGCTCAGCGACTCGGCGTGATGCCGCATTGTCCGGGTGGACGATGGCCACGAGCAGACCAACCCCCACCACGTCGCGCGCGAATTCCAGGCACGCCAGCGCCGCTTCCGAGGCATACCCGCGTCCCTGAAGTTCTCGGCGGACGTGGTACCCGACCTCGAGTTCGGGCCGTCCGTTGACCTGTTGCCACGTCACCCCGCAGTCGCCAACAAAATCGCCGTCGTGTGTCTCCACGATCCACAACCCGTACCCGTGGCGCACGTAGTTCGCCTGGGTCCATTCGATCCAGGCAGTTGCTTCGTCACGGGTTTTGGGGGAGGGGTAGTAGGTCATCACGTCTGGATCACCGAGCATCAAGCTCATCGCATCGAGATCAGCCATCGTCATCTGGCGGAAGCGGAGCCGGGCTGTCGGGTGGGGGAGCATGTCCGCAGCCTACCTTCAGCAGAGCGGGCAAGAAGGATAAGAGCGTCCGCTCAGGCCGTAGTCCGCACTTCCACCGGCGTCAGCATCTCCCGCTCGAACCCCACCACGCGGCGCGGCCCGTGCAGGATCACCTCATGCGTGTGGGCGTCAGCAGTACTGGACGTCGAAACGTGCAGCTTCACCAAACCCGGCGTCACCACTCGCTGAAGGTCCAGGCCGGTAAAGGAGGTCCGGTCGGCGTGAACCAGGAACTCCACCTCGGCAGAACCCCCTGCTGGAAGCTCGACGCGCGCGTAGCCGATCAGCTCGCGGAGGGGACGAACCACTTCACCCACCGGATCCTCCAAGTACAGTTGCACGACCTCTGCGCCACTACGGGAACCAGTATTCGTGACCGTGCAGCTGACGGTGACCGAGTCCGACGTCGACATGGTCGGTGCGCTGCTTTGGTGCTCCGACAACTCCATCGTTGTGTAGGACAGGCCATGCCCAAAACCGAACAACGGCGAGGGGTCCAGGGCGCTTACCCCTGAGGGTCCAGCGAGCTTCGAATGCAGGTACGTGCCGGGCTGGCCGCCGGGGGAGCGCGGCACTGAGACGGGCAGTTTTCCGGACGGATTGACGACGCCGGTGAGCACGTCCCAGAGCGCCGCGGCTCCTTCTTCGCCTGGAAAAAAGCCTTGGACGATCGCGTCGGCACGCTCCACGAAGTCGCCCAGCGCGTAGGGTCGCCCGCTGAGGACCACCACCACCGTGCGCGTTCCTGAATCTGCGCAATCAGCGAGAATGCGGTCCAGCATGAGGTGTTGGTCGCCGGGAAGGCGAAGGTCGGCGGCATCGTTACCTTCGCCGGACGTACCCCTGCCGAACAGCCCAGCGTTGTCGCCAACCACCACCACGCACGTGTCCACGGAGGATGCCACCTGGCAGGCTTCGGCGATCTGCTCCTCAGTGGCGGCCTCGCAGTTTCCGGTGACCGAGGTAGCCACTGACCCGAACCGTCCGGAAGCAACGCCGGCCACGGACGGAACCGAGATTCCCATCGGCACGTCCGGATGTGAAGCTCCAACATGCGCGTCAAAGGAATAGCACCCAAGCATCGCGAAGGGATCGTCAGCCAGCGGACCGACAACACCCAGCGAACCGGTCGACGCGACGGGCAGTGGCAACGCCGGAGCGCCATCGAACTCGCGGTTGCTCAACAGCACCAGGGACTGGGAGGCCAGTTCGCGCGCCAATGCCCGGTTCTCCGCCGGATCAAGGTCGATTGGACCGGACAGCGCTTCGGGGACGGGGGAGAAGTCCGGCGACAACAACCCAATCTCCGCCTTCTGCCTCAGAACGCGGCGCAGGGCGTCATCCACCACGGACTCGTCCAACGCACCCTCGCGGATGCGACGCAGCAGCGGCTCACCGAAGCAGTTCACCGTAGGAAGTTCAACGTCGACGCCCGCGCTCAGGGCCAGCACTGCAGCGTCACCGGAGTCTGCGGCCACGCCGTGCGTGACGTCCAGGAACGCGACGCCGAAGTAGTCAGCCACCACGGTCCCGGTGAAGCCCCATTCCTCACGAAGCAGCCCCGTCAACAGGGCGCGGTTCGCGGCGGCTGGTACGCCGTCGACGTCGGTATAGGCGTGCATCACCGAGCGGGGACCGCCGTGGCGGATCGCCATTTCAAACGGCGGCAGCATGACGTCGGCGAGTTCGCGGGGGCCCATGGAGACGGGCGCGTGGTTACGGCCGGCTTGGGAGGCTGAGTAGCCCACGAAGTGTTTGAGGGTGGCGACGATGCCGGTGGATTCCAGGCCCTGCACGTACGCTGTGGCCACCGTGCCTACCAGATACGGGTCTTCGCCGATGGTTTCTTCCACGCGGCCCCAACGGAGGTCCCGCACCACGTCCAGGACGGGGGCCAGGCCCTGATGGACGCCCAAAGACCTCATACCCGCACCGATCCGGGTTGCCATCTCCCGTACCAAGCCAGGGTTGAAGGTGGCCCCCCACGCGAGCGGAACGGGGAAAGCCGTTGCCTTCCACGCGGCCAGCCCGGCCAAGCATTCCTCGTGGACCTGCGCGGGGATGCCGAAGCGGGAAGCGGCCATGATCTGCTCCTGCGCGGCCGCCAGCCGGTGCGCGCCCTCAGCGGGGTCAACCGGAACGGTGCCGTACATACGCGTGATCTGCCCGAGTCCGTCGGCGATGATGTCATCCCAGGAGCGGGCGTCTCCCGCCATCTGGCTTTGCAGCGGAGCCACGGAATCGCCGTCGGTGGAGGCATTGACCCACACGCCCACCAGCTGGGCGAGCTTCTCCTCCAGTGTCATTTCGCTGATGAGGTGCTCTACGACGTCCGACGCCGGAACGCGGGCAAGTGATTGCTGATCGGCGGCGCCGGTGCTCACAGGCTTCTCCTTGGATTCTGCAGATGATTTTTAGAAACTATCAGAAACATCCAATTACTTTCCATAGTAGAAAAACCTTGACTTCATCAGCGGCATCTTCATAGCGTTGAGGACTGAGGCGGAAGCAGTGCGTCCAAAGGTGCGGCCGGCCTTGCGAGAAAATAAGAAACTTTCGGAAATGAAACCACCATCGGAGAACCATGCACACCTACAGAGTGGCCATCGTCGGCGCTGGCGGGATCGCGGCAGTCCACGCGTCCAACCTGGCCCGGACCGATCACAGGGCGGAGTTGGTGGCCGCGTGCGATGTTGACGAAATCCGCCTGCAGGCCTTCGCTGACGACCATGGCATTGCCGGCCGCTACCAGAGCCTCACCGAGCTGCTGGCAGAGTCGAAACCGGACATCGTGCACCTCTGCACGCCGCCTATGATGCACATCGACCAAGCTATTGAGTGCCTCGAAGCCGGCGTCCATGTCCTGTCCGAGAAGCCGCCGGCGCTCAGCCTGGCCGACTTCGATCGCCTCGACGACGCGCAAACACAGGGCGGGGCCCAGTTTTCGTGCGTCTTCCAACACCGTTTCGGTGACGCTTCGGCTGCCGCCAGGGCCCTGATCGGGGGCAGCGATTTTGGCCGTCCGCTCGTGGCCCGTTGCGACACGCTCTGGTACCGGCCCGATGAGTACTTCGACCTCCCTTGGCGTGGCACCTGGAAGGCCGAGGGTGGCGGACCCACCATGGGCCACGGCATCCACCAGTTCGATCTTCTCCTCCACCTGCTCGGCCCGTGGGAGGAGGTCACCGCCATCGCATCCCGGCAAGCCCGCGCCACGTCCACCGAAGACTTCTCCGCTGCTTTGGTCCGCTTCGAAAACGGCGCCGCCGCCACGGTCATCAACTCGCTGCTCTCGCCAAGGGAAACCTCGGACATCCGCGTCGACTGCGAATTCGCCACCATCGAACTCAGCCACCTCTACGGCTACGGCACCAAGGACTGGACCATCACGGCCGCGCCCGGACACGAAGACGCCGTGTCTGCCGCCTGGAGCGTAAAGCCATTGGAGCGGGGCAGTGGACACTCCGCCCAGTTCCTGGCGATGTATGACGCGCTCGACGCCGGACTGCCGCTACCAGCCGACGCGGACTCTGCCCGGCAAACACTGGAGTTCGCTGCCGCGATTTACGCTTCGGCCTTTACCGGCCACCCCGTGCGGCGCGGGGACATCGTCCCCGGCCACGCTTTCTACGAGGGCATGGACGGTGAAGGTCGCGGCACCCACGTCCTGGCCTCCACAGCCCGCGCCTGAAGCCCACACCCGAACCGGAGACCCCACATGACCACCACAGCCCAGACCACCACAGCCCAGGCCACCCTGACCGAAACCGTCAGCTACACCGACAACGGCCACTCCTTGACGTTCACCGTCGGAGACCAGCAGATCGCCACGTACACGTACCGTCCCACAGACGACCAGTACGAAAGCCCCCGCCCCTTTTTCCATCCCCTCACCACACTGGAGGGAGACGAGGTCACTATTTCCAGGCCGTGGGATCACGTGTGGCACAAGGGCCTGTCGTGGGCCCTGCCGAACGTGGGCGAGCACAATTTCTGGGGCGGAGCCACGTACACCCGCGAGACCGGCTACTCGAACCTGGACAACAACGGGGCCATGAACCACGAGGCCTTCATCAGCATCGAAGAACTCGGGACGGGGATCACCGCAGCGGAATCGCTGCTGTGGACTGCCCAGCCTTCCGAATCCCAACCTGCCGAAACCCAACCTGCCGAATCCCAGCCGGCCACACAAGGGCAGGCCGGCACACCCCTCATCAGGGAACAGCGCCGTTTCGCCATCCAACTGCTCCCCACCGGACACGCGTGGGCTCTGCTCTTCGAAACCACCATGGACAACGTCTCCGGTGCGGAGATCGGAATCGGCAGCCCCACTACCGAGGGCCGCGACAACGCAGGGTATGGCGGCTTGTTCTGGCGCGGACCCAGGTCCTTCACCGGCGGCCAGTTCCGATCCGACAAGGGGACCGGTGCCGACGAATTCATGGGCACCCGTTCACCGTGGATCGCCTTTACCGGCCAGCACGATGTCACCTGCCGGAAGTCCAGCATCCTGTTCGTCGAGGACCAGGCCAACCCTGGCGCGTCCAACCAGTGGTTCGCCCGCTCGTCCATGTTTGCCTGCCTCGGCTCGGCACCGTTCTTCAGCGAAGTAGTCCCGCTCAAGGAGGGCCAGCCGCTGACGTATCGCTACGCCGTCGTGATTGCTGACGGGGCGCTGGAAGACCAAAAGGCAGCTGCGCTCGCCGACGCTGCCAAAGCTGCACTGGATGCCTGGGCCTGAGATGTGCACATCGTTCCCGGGGGCCACTGCGGTTTCCGAGGTCAGCATTTACGATTGGCCCGGGCTGGATGGCGCGGCCGGAGGCTCCCCGCACCTGCACACTGCGTCCACTGAAGCGTACGTGGTGCAGCAGGGTTTCGGCCGCCTGGAGACCCTGGATTCCCGCGGGTTCACCTCCACGCCGCTGGCGCCCGGGACGGTGGTCTGGTTTACGCCGGGTACGGTGCATCGCGCCATCAATGACTCCGGCGACCTCAGGGTGCTGGTGGTGATGCAGAACGCCGGGCTGCCCGAGAACGGTGACGCCGTGATGACCTTCCCGCCAAGGCACCTGGTGGATTACGAGACGTACGCACGCGCCGCCGCGCTGCTGTCGAAGAACGCCGACGGCGGTGACGCGGCTGCGGAGGCGGCCGCGCGTCGCCGTCGTGACCTGGCGTTGGAGGGTTATCTGGAGCTGAAAACGGCAGTCCAAAAATCCGGGGCCGCTGCGCTCGCCGACTTTCACGCTGCCGCCGCGCGATTGGTACAGGGGAAAGCCGGGACGTGGCGCAGGTACCTCACGGACGGCGCAGAGCGGCAGGCCACCCTGACAGGGCAGCAGTTGCTGTCTCTCGAGTCCATGGAAAGTTTCTACATGCAGGACGCGAGGACTACGATGGGCGAACGGAAAACCCGCAGGATCTACGGCATGTGCGGTCGGATCCAGGCGTGGGAACTTTCCGAAACTGTCATCGCCGGGACGTGATTCCCGGCCGGGAAGGTGGGGACCATGGTAACCAAGCAGGACTCGGGACGGGCGACGATCAGCGAGATCGCCCGGGAGGCCGGCGTCTCCGTTCCCACTGTCTCCAAAGTCCTTAACGGCCATGCCCACGTCGCGGCAGCCACCCGCGCAAGGGTCGAAGAAATCATCGCCAAGCGTGACTACGCCCGCCGCCCCGCCAAGCGCAGCAAGAAAGCCGGGCTCATCGACCTCGTGTTCCCGGGTATGGGCTCTGAATGGGCGTGCGAGATCATCGAAGGCGTGGAACGGGTCGCCCAGGAAGCCGGGTACGGCACTGTGGTCAGCAGCCTGTCGCTGGACGGGTCCAGGATCCGCCCGTGGCTGGCGAACCTTGCGGAGCGGAAGTCCGACGGCGTGCTGCTCGCCGTGTACGAACTGGACTCGAAGCAGATTCAGCGCATCAAGTCGCTCGGCATTCCGGTGATCCTGATCGACCCCGTGGGGCAGCCGGGACCGGATCTCATGACCGTGGGTGCCGCCAACTGGGACGGTGCGTTCTCGGCCACAGAACACTTGTTGAAGCTTGGCCACACAAGGATCGGCATGATCGGTGGCCGTGAGGATCTGCAGTGCAGCAGTGCGCGCGAGGACGGGTATCTGGCTGCGCTGCGGCGAGGCGGCGTGGACGTTGATCCGTCGTTGATGGTGCCCGGCGACTTCTCCACCGAATCCGGGGCACGGGGGACCGAAGCTCTGCTTTCCCTGGCAGACAAGCCCACCGCGATCTTCACCGGCAACGACGCCCAGGCTCTCGGCGCCTACCGTGCCGCGCGCTCGGCCGGCCTGCGTATTCCCGAGGACCTCTCCATCATCGGCTTCGATGACATCCCCGCTGCGGAATGGATCGAACCCGGCCTCACCACCGTCCGCCAGCCTGTGGTGCAGATGGCTGAAACCGCCATGCGCGCGCTCCTCCGGCACCTCGAGGGTGACGAGGAGTTGCCGCAGCGGATCGAGCTGGGAACGGAGCTGGTGGTGAGGGGCTCGACGGCTCCTGTTTCTTAGCCCCGGCCCATGCTCGTGGACGGATCCCCGCCGCCCTCTGAGGGGTCTGCGCGGAGGTCGTCGGGATCGCCGTCGGGCAACCCCGCCGGTCCCGGTACGTCTCCCGGGGCCGCCGGAACGTCGTCGTCGGTTTCGCTGGCTTGGCGGGTGTCGCCGTCGGACCCTGTCCGGCGTGAGGTGGTGCCGGCGTCTGGTTCTCCGGGCCCGCGGTGGCGGCCCTTGGAGTTGGTGTCCGGGGAAAGGTCCTCGTCCATGGCGTTGGAACCCTCGCTGATGGACGAATGGACCTGGATGTCGTCGTCCTTCTTGCCCGGCTCGGGGACGTGGCCGTCGTCCACGGGATCGGACGTGCCGGCCAGGTCTTCCATCGCGTTTTCGGTTGCCTTGCGGATGCTGTCTTCTACGCCCATCAGATAACTCCTTTGCACGAAAGGTCCGTGTGCCGGACCCGATTGCATAGTAAGCCTACTTACTTTTTCGGTGATGTGAAACCCGTACCGGGGTTGACAAAGTGGCTCCTTTTGGGTTGCGTCGCCGCAGGTCAGGACCTTACGCGCCGCACTTTGTACCGTTGATCGTTGGGCGATAAGGTATTGCCAGACCGTTTTGCAGAGGGCGGCCCTTTTCGCTCCTTTGCTGTCTGCTGGGGACGCATTTCAGTCAGTAGGAACGTGCATGGTCAACCCCCGCCCTGAGCAGGAAGCTCTCCAGAATGGATACTTTTTAGATCTCGTCCTGGGCAGCGAAGATGTAGAGGCTTTTCTCAGCGATTTAGCGGCTTTCTCAGCCGAAAGCCTCTCGCATCCTGACTCCACCGTCTTCTGCGGTATCACCGTCCTGCGCCGTAAGAAGTCCGCTACGGCGGCCAGCAGTGACGACCGTGCCCGCGTGATGGACGAGCTTCAAAACGACTTTGAGGGCCCCTGCCTCACGGCCATGGACAAGCTGACTTCCGTCCTGGTGCCGGACCTCCTGCGTGAGCACCGCTGGCCGGACTACGTCGAAGCTGCATCGCACCAGGGTCTGAGGTCAATCCTCAGTGTCCCGCTTCTGGTGGAGGGCGATACACGTGCTGCCCTCAACCTTTACTCGGAGCGGGCAAATGCGTTCAGTGACTCCGACGTGGAGCATGCAGAGGTCTTCGCCTCGCATGCCTCGAAGTCGCTGCGCCTCGCCCTGAAGATCGCGCAACTCAGCGATGCCCGGAACGACCTCGCGGCAGCCATGCAGTCCCGCACCGTGATCGACCTCGCTGTCGGAGCGATCATGGCGCAGAACAAGTGCAGCCAGGAAGAGGCCTTCACCATCCTTCGCACCGCGTCCAGCAACCGCAACATCAAGCTGCGGCACTTGGCGAAGTCCATCATCGCGGCCGTCTCGTCAGGAAAGATCACCACGCACTTCGAGGAGTAGGGGCCCTACCGCCGCAACGCCCCGTCCCACACCAGCTTCACGGCGTTGCGCACACGCTCCCGGGTTTCAGCGATGGACGCGGCATCGGAACCTGCAGGCCGCACCACGAACTGGTAGTAGTACAGCCCGTTGATGAGGTCGATCATCGCCTCCACATCCACGTCCGGCGCCAGCTCACCGGCGGAAATTCCGCGGCGGATTTCCGCCGCAATCGGTTCGCGGCGCCGGGAGACGTGGCGGTTCCAGGACAACGCACGGAGTTCATCGTTCTCCAGGCCCATGGCCACGCGCTTCTTCACCAGCGCGCCCACTCGGCCGTCGACGTCGATCGCTGCTTCTTCATACGAGGCGAGGATCGTCTCCAGTGTGGTGTCCTTTCGCCGGAAGCCGAGGCTGGACCGGACGCTGTCCAAGGCCGCGGCGATCAGCTCTTCGCGGCTGCTCCACCGCCGGTACAGGGCGGCCCGGCTCACGCCTGAACGCTCTGTAATCGCTGAGATGGTCACGTCCCGCGTGTCGCGTTCAAGCAACAGCTCCACTGTGGAGGAAAGGACGGTGGACTCCAGTGCGGTGTCGCGCGGCCTGCCCGGCCGACGATCCGCAACGGCGGCGGTGTCAGGCATCGGCAATCACCAAGCGCTCACGCAACTGCGCTATGGTCGCGTCCGACAGCCCGGCACGCCGCACAGGCTCCAGCACACTCCCGTGCCGCTCGATCAGCACCTTCTGCATCGCCTCCATGGATTCCACATGGGCGCCCATCATGGCGCCCATGCCCTTGATGGCTTCCTCGTCAAGGACCCGGTCCGGCATGAGACCACCCATGATCGCCCGGAGCCGGGGGAACAGCTGCGGCAGGCGGGTGGCCGTCACGGCGTAGTCGGCGGAGATGGTTTCAGGCGTAGCGCCCAAGGCTGACAGCACGACGGCGGCGAACACTCCCGTACGATCCTTGCCGGCCGCGCAATGGAAGACGGTGGCGCCGTCGGCCATGGCTACCAGCGTCACGCCGAGGGCGAGCTGCCGGGCCTGGGTCTCGAGCAGGTTGGCGTACCAAGCGCCCACATGTGCAGGAGTAGTGGCGGAGGTCATCATCTCGTGGCTGATGTCCTCCGGCGATGAAACCGACGCCGTCAAGGCAAGGTGATGGTAGCTGACGCCCGGTACAGTCAACGGGCCCCGCCCGGTGAAGAGTGCTTCCTCCGGTGAGCGGAGATCGATCACCGAGGTGACGCCGTCGTCGATCATTTGCTGGGCGAAAGCCGCCGGCATCACCGAGACATCATCACTGCGGAGCAGTACGCCGGGACGGGTGGTACCGCCGGAAACGGGCAGGCCGCCAAGGTCGCGCAGGTTGACGGGAGAGAGATCCAAAGTTTCCACAAGAGAGTCCTAGCTGAGCTTGGCGCGGATGAAGGCGCTGACCCGGTCGATGATGGTGACCAGCACGACGATGCTGATGATGATGGCGCAGAGGTGTCCGTAATCGTACATGCGCATTGCGGTAGTAAGCTCCAAGCCGATGCCGCCGGCACCCACCAAACCGAGGATCGTGGCACCGCGGACGTTGCCTTCGAAGAGGAGCAACGTATAGCTGACCAGCAGCGGCGCAGCCTGGGGGAGGACGGCATAGCTGATGATCTGGCGTTTGTTGGCGCCCACGGCGGTCAGTGCTTCCACCGGCCCGGGTTGCACGGATTCCATGGCTTCGGCGTACACCTTGCCGATGGATCCTACTGAGCCAAGCACGATTGCGAGGATGCCGGCGAACGGACCCAACCCAACAGCCGAGACGAACATCAGCGCGAAGATGAGCTCCGGGACGGATCGCAACACGTTCAGCACCGCCCGGCAGGAGGTGTAAACCCAGCGTGGGGAGATGTTGCTGGCCGCGCCGAAGCTCAGCAGCAGCGATGCGAGGGCGCCGAGGACTGTGCCCACCAAAGCCATCTGCAGGGTTTCGACGAGCAGCTTGATGATGATGCCGAACTTGTCGAACGTCGGCGGGAAAAGGCGGCCCAGGAAGTTGCCCATGTTGGGGATGCCGCTGAGCAGTTTGTCGGGGTTGAACCCGGCGCCCATTCCAGCCCAGACCAGCACGACGGCGACGATCACCCAGAGGGCAGCGCCGCGTGGCGTGGGGAGGCCGAAGGGGCGGGAAAGCCGGAGACGGTCGGCTTCGGGGAGGCTGGTACTAATGGCCTTCTCTGCGGGGGCTTCAGTTTTCGAGGAGCTCAGTGTCTGTTCCATAAATCTGGTGCACCTCCTTTTCGGTGATGGTGGTGGCGGGGCCGGCGAAGACGAGTTCACCGGAGTGCAGCCCCAGGACGCGGTCGGCGTAGCGGCGGGCGAGGCCCACGACGTGCAGGCTGACGATCACGGGGATCTGTTCCTCGCGGGCGATGTCGCGGAGCAGTCCAAGGATGGTGCCGGCGAGCCGCGGGTCCAGGGAAGCGACGGGTTCGTCGGCGAGGATCAGGCGCGGCTGCTGCATCAAGGCGCGGGCAATTGCGACGCGCTGCTGCTCACCGCCGCTCAGGCTCCGGCACGGCTGCTTGGCCTTGTGCGCCAGGCCCACGCGGTCCAGCAGTTCCAACGCCATGGTCCGCTGCGCCCTGCTGAACGTGCCCAGCATGTTCAACGGCCCTGCCGAGTGCAGTCCGCCGGTCAGCACGTTGGTGAGGGCAGTCAGCCGCGGCACCAGATTGAAGTGCTGGAAGACATATCCGACGTCGGATCGCAGCTCGCGCAGGCCGGTCGGGTTCTGTTGGGCTACTGAGCGGCCGGCGACTTCCAGTGCGTCAGCAGTGAAGGGGGCGATCCCGGTGAGGGTCTTCATGAGCGTCGATTTACCCGAGCCGGAGTGGCCCAGCAGCGCCACGACTCCGCCGGGGTAGACGTCCAGGTCGATGCCCGCCAGCGCTACCTGCTCGCCGTACTGGACCCGCAAGCGACGTGCGCGGACGGTGGGCGACCCGGCCGGGGCGAGTGCCGCCGTCGTGCTTTCTGTTGGTGACATGAGGCTCATCGGAGGTCCTGGAGGTCCACGCCGATGGACTCGGCCACGTCTACGAGGGGTGCGTACGTGCTGAATTCCGGGTCGGCCGTGGGTTCGCCGGTGATGCCGAAGGTCTTGGACACCTTCTCGTTGCCGGACATCAGGGCAGGGAGCTTGGCCTTGAGGGCTTCGCGGGCTTCGTTATCCAGGCCTTTGCGCACCACGATGGAGATGCCGACGGGAATGGGGTCCGACTTGGCGATGACTCCGATCTCGTCCTCCTTGATGACGCCCTTCTGCACAAACGTGGGGTACAGCTGGCGGGCGGTGCAGGCAACATCCACGTTGCCGTTCGCGAGGGCCAGGACTGCGGAGTCGTGCGAACCGGCGAACGTGCTCTTGTAGTCGGTGCCGTCCGTGAGGCCGGCCTTGGCCAGCAGTGACTTGGGCATGAAGTAGCCGGTAGTGGAGCCGGGGTCGATGAAGGCAACCTGCTTGCCCTTCACATCGGCCGCGGACTGGATGCCGCTGTCCTTCCGGGCCAGGCAGAAGCTGGCAGGTTCGGTGCTGGCAGGCCATACCAGGAGCGGGTCCACGCTGTCGGTCTTGTAGGCGAGCGCTGCGGAGAACTGGCTGAGGACGGCAATGTCCACGGATCCGTTGCGGACAGCTTCGACGACGCCCAGGTAGTCGGCGGGCTGGAGGTTGGTTACGGTGCGGCCTGACGCGTCGCCCACCATGGTGGCGAGGTCGGCCATGATGGCTTGTTCGTCGGGATCGTCGGTGCCTGGGGGAGTGGCGAAGACGAGCTCGGTGCTGCTTTTGTTGTCGGCGCCTGCGGCGTTGGCGTCTCCGGAACAGCCAGCGAGTGCGCCGATGGCCAGGAGGCCGATGAACGAAGTTGCGATGATGCCTGCACGAGCGTGCATGGTGATGCCTTCCGTCATGTGTTGGGGTGACGTAATTACGAAACCAGCAGTATCTGAATCGGAATTACGAGACTGCCGTACTTGAAATGGCGGGAAGGTTAACTGTTTGCGCTCGCCTGGAAAGTCCGCCCTGTGGCCCCGTTTCGTGACCCGAGGCAACCATGGAGCAGACTTAGGCGGGTGACCGTCAACAAACCCCGCCCCGGCCTCGCGATCGCTGCGCTGAGTCTCGGGACGGCGCTGAATCCGCTGAATTCGTCCATGATCGCCGTCGCACTGGTGGTTTTGCGGGAGCATTTCGAGCTCGACGTCGCCACGGTCACCTGGGTGATCACCTCGTTCTACCTCGCGTCCGCCGCAGGTCAGCCGCTCATGGGCCGGCTCGCCGACCGCTTCGGTCCGCGGCGTCTGTTCATGTTCGGCATGGCCCTGGTCGCGGTCACCTGCGCCATCGCACCGTTCCTGCCCAACTTCGCGCTGGTCTGCGTGGCCCGCGCGCTCATGGCTGTGGGAACCGCGACGGCGTACCCGTCCGCCGTCGTGATGGTCACCGAACTGAGCCGGCTGGCTAACCTGCCGTCGACGCGGCCTTTGGGCCGGATCCAGATGGCCAACACCTCGGCCGCTGCCGTCGGACCAGTAGTGGGAGGGCTGTTGGTGAGCCTGGTGGGATGGCAGGCGTTGTTCGCCATCAACGTGCCCATCGCCTTGCTGGCCATGATCGTGGTCTACAAAGTGGCGCCGGTCGATTCCGGCCGCGAGACCGGCAAGCTCGGCCAACTGATCCGCGATTCCGACATCCCCGGCATCGTCGCGTTCGTCACCTCGCTGATGCTCGCCATGATGGCCCTGCTCAATGTCATGCCGGGATACCGCTGGTACCTGCTGGGCGCCGCCACCGTGATCGGAGCGCTCTTCGCCTGGCGTGAGCTGCGCTTTCAGCCGCCGTTCCTGGACTTGCGCCTGCTCGGCCGGAACCGACCGCTGCTGCTGGTCTACCTGCTTTTCGTCGTGTTCAGCGGCGTCTATTACTTCGCGTTCTTCGGCCTGCCGCAACTGCTGCAGGAAGCTGGACAGTACGACGCCGGTGTGGTCGGCCTGCTGATGCTGCCCCTTGCGGCGTTGTCGGTGGTGGTGACGCCACTGACGGTGAGGTTCATCGAGCGGTTCGGCGTACGTTCCGTCCTGATCACCGGAGTCCTGATTCTGACGGTTGCTGCGGGAACGCTCGGCTTCCTGACCATGACGCTGTGGGCTCCGCTGGTGTTCGCGCTGACTGCGTTGATGGGCGTTCCCTATGGCGTGGTGAGCACTGCCTCCAACCAGGGCCTGTACGTGTCAGCCCGTCCCGAAGAAAGGGGAGTGGCCGCCGGAATCTTCCAGACCTGCCGCTACCTCGGAGCCATCACGGCCACCGTGTTGATCGGTGTCCTCTACGGCCCGGGCGTGAACCAGGCGAACTGGGGAATCATGGTCCTGGTGATGCTGGGTCTGAGCGCCGTGGTGCTGGTGCTGGCTGTCATGTGGCGAAAACCCGCTGTTTAGGGATTCAGCGGAATCAGCAGCGCCGCCGCGCCCGCGATGGACAGGGCGGCGCGCAGGTGGTTGGCCGGAACCCAGCCCCGCAGGAACTGGCTCCAATCCTGGCTGGAGCCTTGGGCCAAGCGGTTATTGAGCGGCACATTGATCGCCATGGTGGAGAGGAATCCAGCCAGGCAGGCCGCGGCGCCTGCCACCCGGAGCGGAGGCTGGCTTCCGGGATCGACGACGGCGGCGACCACCACGCCGGCGGAGGCGGCCGCCGAGCCGAAGAACAAGACCATGAATGGCGGGGTTACAGCCTTCTGGTTGATGGAGTTCATGGTGGTGGCCGCTTCACCCGCTGGCCGGTGGCGAAGGGCCGGCATCACGAGGGTGGAGAAAGCGAAGTAGAAGCCGCCCACCAGAGCCGAACCCGTTCCGGCTGCTACGGGAAGCCAGGTGCTCAAAGTTGTCATGCCTCAAGCCTGCCTTGCCCGGTGTGGACGATGAATGGTCAAGGATCCACTTTTCATACGTTTGCGTCTAAGCTGGCCGCATGGACCCACTGTCGCAGTTCCTCACCGGTCCTCGGGCGCAGGCGGCATTTGCCCTCCGCGTGGTGATGGATCCGCCCTTCGCCATTGACGTTCAGGACCAAGCCGCCCTGACAGTGATCGTGGTGGTGCGCGGAGAAGCGTGGATCACTGCTGACAGCGCTGAACCTCAACTCCTCCGGCAGGGTCAGGCGGCGACAGTCCGAGGGCCGGAACCCTATATCGTGGCTGATGCTCCCGGCAGGGAACCCACGGTAGTCATCGATCCAGACCAGTCCTGCCGCACCCCCAGCGGCGAAAAGTTGGAGCTCACGTTTTCCCGGGGAGTGCTGACGTGGGGCAACAGTGCCGTTGGCGAAACAGTCCTGCTGATCGGCACGTACCAATCGCCGGCGGCCGTGGGCCAGTTGGTCACGTCAGTGCTGCCCAGGCTGGCGGTCTTCGGGGAAGAAGACCTCGACGGCGGTCTGCTGGGAATGTTGGAACGCGAACTCACCCATCAACGGCCTGGACAGGAAAGCGCGCTGGACAGGCTGCTGGATCTCCTCCTGCTGAACCTCGTGCGTGCCTGCGTGGACCGGGGAGACGCGCCCCATGGAACGTGGGCAAAGGCGTCCCGCGAACCAGTGGTTGCGCAGGCTCTCGAACTGCTTCACCAAGAGCCGGCGGCGCCGTGGACCGTGGCCGGATTGGCGCTTAGGTGCCACGTCTCCAGGGCCACCATGGCCGCCCGCTTCCGTGCCGCCGTCGGGCAGTCCCCCATGGCCTATCTCAGCGCCTGGCGGCTGGCGCTGGCTGCCGACAGGTTGGCCTCCGGCAATGCCACTACTGCAGTCATCGCGGAAGAGGTTGGCTACAGTAATGCGTTCACGTTCAGTGCCGCGTTTTCGCGTGAATATGGCGTCAGCCCAAGTGGCTACCGGCGGTCCGCGCAGGCGGCAAACGGCAGAACGGAAGGCGCAGCTAAATCATCCGCGGGAACCGGCACCGGTGAGCGTCGCGAAATGTAGCACCTGAAGGAGACGGCCAACAACCGTGCACTTCGGAGAAAGCGGAACACCATGTCACCCAGTCCCGATGGAATTGCCACCACCGTCAGCAAAACGTTCAGCCGCACCACCCAGGTGTCCACCACCGTCAACGCCAGCCCGGCCACCGTGTGGACGTTGCTGACCACGGCGTCGGATTATCCGCGGTGGAACTCCACCATCGTTTCGGTGGACGGCGACATTAAGCCCGGATCCACCATCCAGCTGGTCTCCACGCTGGATCCCAACCGCACGTTCAAGCTCAAGGTCAAGGAGTTCGAGCCCACCAGCCGGCTGGCCTGGGGTGACGCGATGGGAACCCGCGTGTACACGCTCACGGAAACCAACGGCGGCGGGACCCTGTTCGAGATGAACGAGCGCATCGGCGGGCCGGTATTTCCGCTGTTCGCCAGCAAGATCCCGTCGTTCGACGCCAGCTTTGAACAGTTCGCCGCCGACCTGAAAGCTGCCGCCGAGAATACCGACTGACGTCAGAGGCGGCCCCCCCTTGACTAAATAACTGAGTGAACTCATAATTGAGTTAAGTCAGTTAATTAGTCATTGGAGAACCCCCGTGAAAGCCTTCGTCCTCAATCAGTACAAGGAACCCCTGCAGCAGATCGACGTCCCGGAGCCGGTGCTCGGTGACCACGATGTGCTGGTTGAGGTTCACGCGGCCGGCCTGAACCAGCTGGACGAGAAGATCAGGCAGGGGGAGTTCAAGCAGATCCTCCCGTACAAACTGCCGCAGGTTCTTGGCCATGACGTTGCCGGTGTGGTCCTGCAAGTGGGGCCCCAAGTGCGGTCCTTTTCGCCCGGCGACGAGGTATTCGCACGCCCCGGCAAGGACAGCATTGGCACCTTCGCGGAGCGTATCGCCGTGGCCGAGGAAGACCTGGCCATCAAACCGGCCACCGTCAGCATGGAGGAAGCGGGCTCACTTCCGCTGGTGGCTTTGACGGCGTGGCAGGCGCTGGTGGAGCGCGGGAACGTTGGCCCCGGCCACAAGGTCTTCATTCATGCCGGTGCCGGAGGAGTGGGCTCCATCGCCATCCAGCTTGCTAAGTACTTGGGCGCAACGGTAGCTACCACGGTCAGCGCCGGGAACAAGGACTTTGCCCGCGAGCTCGGTGCTGATGTGGTGATTGACTACCGAACCGAGGACTTCGTGGAGATCCTTCACGATTACGACCTCGTCCTGGACAGCCTTGGCGGCGAGAACCTGGAGCGGTCCTTGAAGGTCTTGAAGAAGGGTGGCAAGGCTATCGGCATCGCGGGCCCGCCGGATGCCGGCTTCGCCCGCCAGCTGGGTGGTAACCCTGTACTGCTGGGTGTGACCACCCTGCTGAGCTCGGGTATTCGCCGCAAGGCCCGCCGCCTTGGCGTCACCTACGAGTTCCTTTTCATGCGCGCTGATGGCGGCCAGCTGAAGGAAATTGCTGCGCTCATCGACGCCGGCCACATCAAGCCTGTACTGGGACGCGTGGTGCCGTTCGATCAGACAGCCGATGTCCTTGCTTCCCTGGAAAAGGGCGGCGTCCGCGGCAAGACCGTCGTCAGCCATCTCTAACCACAAACCAACACCCCGACAGGACAAACATCATGAGCAGTGAACAACAGTCGTATATGCAGGTGCCGGCGAAGACGGTGACGGCCAACGGCGTTACCTACGCGTATCGGGAGATGGGTCCCAAGGGCGGGGTTCCGGTGGTCTTCCTGATTCACCTCGCCGGGACCATGGACAACTGGGATCCACGCATCATCGATCCCATCGCCGCCGAGCACCATGTGATCACCTTCAGCAACCGCGGAGTGGGCGCCTCCACGGGCAGCGTTCCGGACAGCATTGAAGGCATGGCCGACGACGCCGCTGCCTTCATTCAGGCCCTCGGCTATCCTCAGGTGGATCTCTTCGGGTTCTCCCTTGGCGGCATGATCGCCCAGGCGCTGGTCCTCAAGCACCCGGGGCTTGTTCGCAAGATGGTGCTCGCAGGCACGGGCCCTGCCGGTGGGGAAGGCATCCAGAACATCATCGGAATCACCTACTACGACGTTCTTCGGGGCACCCTTACCCGGCAGGACCCCAAGGAGTTCCTGTTCTTCAACCGGAACGCCGCCGGTAAGCCGGCCGCCCGGGCCTTCATCAATCGTCTCAAGGAACGCACCACCAACCGCGAGGCACCCTTCAAGCTCGCCGCATTCCAGACGCAACTGAAAGCCATCCGCCGATGGGGATTGTCGCCGTCGGCAGATCTGGGTGTCATCACCCAACCGACGCTGATCGCCAACGGTGACAATGACCGCATGGTGCCATCTGTCCTCTCGAGTGACCTGCACCGCCGGATTCCGGGCAGCGAACTGGTCATCTACCCCGACTCCGGGCACGGTGGCATCTTCCAGTTCCACGACAAGTTTGTCCCTGTAGCCCTCGAATTCCTGGGCCGCTGATACGGTAGCTGAATGCAGCCTGCGCCCCAGACCCTTGGCCGACGTGAACGGAATAAGCAGGAGAAGCTTGACCGCATCACGGCGGCAGCCCGTGAGCTTTTCACCCAGTATGGAGTGGATGAGGTCACCACCCAGCAAGTAGCTGAAAAGGCCGACGTCGGTTCGGGAACCTTGTTCCTGTACGCCAAGACCAAGGCGGAGCTGCTGCTGCTGGTGCACAACGTCAAATACGCCCAAGCGCTGACCAATGGGGTGGACGCAGCGTCCGCTGAAACGGCGGTGCTCGACGCGGTGATGGCCATCATCCGCCCCATCATCGAGTGCAACCGCGTCCAGATCGAGAACGGCCGGACGTACCTGAAGGAGATTGTCTTCGGGGATCCGGCGGAGCCGCACCACGCAGAAGCGTTGTCGCTGACCATACGCACGGAAGAAGCTATTGCCGGCATCCTGGGCCGCGACGAGCAACTGCTGGCCCGCGACCCCGCCAAGCTGGCACGGATCATCACAGCGATCATGTTCATCAGCATGACGTCCTCGGCCACCAAAGAACTAACAGACGCCCAGGTTGGCGACGAGATCCGGGATCAGATCAGCGTGCTCCTGGGCGCCTGACTTCTTAGCTGGGCTTAGCGGTTGAGGAAAGCCTCGTGCTGGCGGTGGGCTTCCTTCACCTGCTCGCGGATCGCCTCCACGTCCTTGGCCTTGTTCCGATACTTGAGCGGCATCTGGACGATCTGCGCTTCCTCGGCGGTCAGTGCGCGGTAGATGCGCTCGCGCTCGTTGGCGTCAGCGGTGTAGTCGAGGTCCAGGTAGTCCACGGCATGGCGGCGGGCGTTGTTGATGGCCGTCTGGGCCTTGCCCGCCGGGCTGATCAGTGAGAGCACCACGGTGACGATCAGGACGCCGATGATCACACTCAGCGAGAGGCCGGTGGTGATCTCGATGACGTTGACGTGCTCGCCGTCGTTGATGAACGGCAGGTTGTTCTCGTGCAGGGCGTGCAGGATCAGCTTGACGCCGATGAACGCGAGGATGGCTGCCAGGCCGTAGGAGAGGTAGATGAGGCGGTCCAGCAGGCCGTCGATCAGGAAGTACAGCTGGCGCAGGCCCATCAGGGAGAACGCCGTAGCGGTGAAGACGATGAAGACGTTCTGCGTGAGGCCGAAGATTGCCGGGATGGAGTCAAGCGCGAACAGGATGTCCGTGCCACCAATGGCCACCATGACCAGGAGCATGGGAGTCAGGGCACGCTTGCCGTTGACGGTAGTGAAGAGCTTGTCGCCGTCGTACTTATCCGTGGTGTGGAAGAGCTTCTTGGCGAGCCGGATGATGAAGTTGTTGGCTTGGCCGTCACCGTGGTCGCCGGGCTTGAGCAGGTTGCCTGCCGTGAGCAGCAGGATGAGGCCGAAGATGTAGAAGACCCACGCGAACGAGTTGATCAGCGCGGCGCCCAGGAAAATGAAGCCGGTGCGGGCGATCAGTGAGAACACGATGCCGAAGAGCAGGACCTTCTGCTGATCCTCACGCGGCACCCGGAAGCTCGCCATGATGATGAGGAACACGAACAAGTTGTCGACCGAGAGGGCCTTCTCCGTGATGTAGCCGGCGAAGTACTCGGACCCCATTTGGCCGCCGCCGAAGATCAGCACCAGGACGCCGAAGAGCACAGCCAGGCCCACGTAGATGGAGGACCAGATGGCCGCTTCCTTGAGCGAGGGGACGTGTGCCTTGCGGATGTGGAAGAAGTAGTCGAAGGCCAAGAGCGCCAAAATGACGACGATGGTGATGCCCCAGATGAGGGGAGAGACGGTCATATGATCCTGCTTTCGTGAGGCGCGCGAGTGGTGTTGCTCACCGAGGGTCAAACTCTTGGAATCAAATTTACCGGGAGTGGTGGGGCGGGCGCTAACTAGGCTTTCATGGGAAAGTACTTGACAATGTGGAAAGTACTTTCCTAAGTTTGGGGAATTCATCTGTACAACTTTGGGGGAACCATGAACGAGACCACCGGAAATATGTCAGCAGCCGAAGCCCGCGAACTCCTTGCGAGAGCTGACTCAGTGGGTGCCGCCTCGATCAACGCAGCAGCTTGGCCCGTTGCCGTCCTGTTCACCAGCCTCGCCATCATGGGTTCACTGCTCATGATCGGGATGCACATCGTCGCCCATACCGGTTACGGCGCTGCGTTGCTGGCGTGTTCTGTCGGCGCCTGGGGTGCGATCTCCGCATGCATTTGGCCCATGTTCCAACGGTCCACCAAGGCCGGATTCACCAAAAGGTTCCTCACATCGCTGGTCGGGTATTTCGCGCTGTACGTCGTAGCACTGGTGGTTGGTGCCTACTTCTTCCGCGACGGAAACCTGTGGTTCTACATCCCGGCCGCTGTCGCGCTGGCCGGCATTGGCCTCGCCGCCGCCTTCCGCGAGCTGCGCGCATGAGCACGCCGGCGGAACACCCGCGCCACCAGCTCAACGAGGTCGTCCACTCACCGGTCCGTTTCTCCATCATGGCTGCGCTCGCTAAGGCCGAGTCGCTGGACTTCAAGGACCTGCGCGATGCGATTCAGGTCAGCGACTCTGTCCTCAGCAAGCAACTGGCCATCCTGGAGAAGGCCGAGTTTGTGAAGATCAAGAAGAGCTTCGCCGGGAAGTTTCCGAGGACCTCTGCCAGCCTGACGAACGCTGGGCGGGGCGTGTGGGCAGCGCACCTGCAGACGCTACGGGACATTGCGGGCGGCTGAGGGGTTTTTGTTGTTGGTGCACGACGGCGGCTGGTTGCGTGGGTGGGTCAGCTAACCTCCCGCGGCCAACTGCCACTCGTCCTGGTTATGCGGCCTGTGCCAATGCTGACGGGGCTCCCCGGATTCGCGGACTACGTGGTTGAGCCAGAATGTGGTGCCGGGGTTCCATCCGGCGATGACACTTGCCGTTCCTTCCACAGGGTCCACGTCGAGCGCCCGCCCAGCAAGGTGCAGGTAGCCGATGATGGGGAGGTGCACAGCGTCCCATCGTGAGCTTGCCCGTTCCCAGTCGGGGATAACCCATCGGCCATCGCGACCTGTAGTCCGGAACCAGTCATGTCTACGAGATGCAGTCACCTCGAGTGGGAACATCCTGCACAGCTCGATCCAGACCTTTACGGACTCGATTTCCAGGATCCTGCCCGTTCCTGCGACAGGGATGGCGGTGGCGTTCTCCCACCCCAACGAGTCCTCCACCAGATTCAGCCCCTGGGGAATCTGACCGGTTGACTGCATGAGGTTGTGGGGTATCGACCACCACTCGCCGCCCACGTTGGCCCTGATGTCTGCAGGGCGTTCCCATGCAGCGCGGGCCTCTCCGGTTCGTTGATTGCGCGCCCACTCTGCCAGCTTCGGACGGGGATTTCCGTCGAGTGGCGCAGGGTCTCCCGCAGAGCGCCAATCGATGCTCCACTGCCTCACCTCAGCCTCAAGGGTCCACGATTCTGCCGCAGATGTCCCGAGGACGCCCTCCGCGACGTGGCATAGGGCATTCGTTATCTCGGGTGCGGCGGCGAGGATGTCTTCGCCGTCGGGCTCCTGCCAGTATCTGGCAGCGTCCACTGCGCGTTGTAGGGCGTGTTGAACCAGATCGTCCGTGATGTTCCGAAAATCCAAGGCCCTGATCAGTGCTGCGAGCTCATCCACCGTCGGCTCCGGCGGGGGAGACGGCGCCTCTCCGGAGGGATTCATGGTCAACAAGACTCGGGACGTGCCGGCGCCGGGATCGAGGTTGTATCCCAGATGGAAGACGGCGATCCGGATGTCCTGGTCCAGCTCCATCGCGAGTTCGAGGCACAGGCGACGGCCTCGCGGGCCCTGCAGCAGTGAATCCATGGCACTAAAGGGTTCTGCGGAGGCGTAGGCCTCCGCTCATGTTAGTCAGCCGAGGCTTCGCGTAGAGCCACACCACAACTCCGAACAGCGGCACCACGAAAAACAGCAACACCCACATGATCCGGGCAGTTTGATCGAGACGGTCCTGCTGTAGGACATCGAAAATAGCCCAAATGTTCGCTCCCATGACGAACACCGCGGACAATCCCGCCAGCGACGCCAAGACCCATTCCCAAGCTTCCATGCCATCCCCCTGAACCGGCAGCTTCCGTACAAAGTAGCACTGGCGCTGCAGATGCACGACGGCGGAGCCGCCTTGGGTGCCTGCCGCTTAGTCGCGCTTCGGTTGGGTCAGATCAGCGCTGTCATGACGTTCCAGCCTTCCCCGATCTTCTTCCGTGGTTCGAGGTTTCGGCTGCCGACGCCGGGGTAGAGCCAGAGGTCCCCGTTGGCATCACGGGCGATGATCTGCGAGTAGCCCGGGTAGTGGCCGTCGAATCTTCCCGTGGAAATGATCGCTGTCATGGCATTCCAGCCTTCGCCTACCTGCATGCGGGGCAGCCACCCGCCCTTGCCGTCGCCGGGGTAGAGCCACAGCCGTCCGCTGGTGTCGCGTGCCATGACGTCCCGTTTGCCGTCCTCGTTGAAATCGCCGCGGCCGATCAGCGCTGTCATCACGTTCCAGCCGACGCCGATTTGGGTGCGGGGTTTCCAGCCGCCAGTGTGATCGCCGGGATACAGCCAAAGCCGACCTTCGACGTCTCGGGCGATGACGTCCGCACAGTAGTCGCCGTCGAAGTCGCCAGGGCCCATGATGGCGGTCATGGCGTTCCAACCGACACCCACCTTGGTCCGGGGTTTGAGGTATCCGTAGCCGCCGGGGTAGAGCCACATGTCGCCATTGATATCGCGGGCAAGGATGTCGTCGTTGAACTCGCTTTGGAACTTGCCCGCACCGATGATTGCAGTCATCACGTTCCAGCCCTCGCCCATCTTGAAGCGGGGCTTCTTCCAGCCGCCCTGGCCGTCGCCGGGATATACCCAGAGATCCCCTGCAGTATCTCTGGCGAGGACATCGTCGTTGTAGCCCGTGTTGATGTTGACGTAGTCCCAGTTGTTTGTTGGGACATTTGCTGCACGGGTGCCCGGCTGGCCTGCCTGTGCTGGAAGGGCAGCTGTGCCCAAGAGCAATGCCGCGGTCGCGGCCAGGGTTGTCCCTATGAAGAGTGGGCGCCTTCGATTTTCGGGTGTTTTATGGCATGAATTCTTGCTCGACTTTGATCTGAACATCACTGTTACCCCCAGTAGCAACATGTACATCAAACGATTCACCGGAGCATAGTCCTGTTGGGTGGCTTTTGTTAGTGGTGGGGAGGTTCGGCTGGCTAACGGTCGCCAGGTAACGCTGCAGTCCGCATGTTCATACCTGTGCATTTCGTTGCCCCAAACGCACAGCCCGCAAGAAACTCCTTGAGGAAACCCACTCAATGAGGAGCCACACTTGCACCCACACCCCATGGCCAGACGTCTGGCAGCAGTAGCCGCATCAACCGCATTAACGGCAGCGGCGCTGGCAACCGGAATCGCAGCCAGCCCAAGCGCAACCGCAGCCGAACTACCCCCGCCACCCACCGGCGTCGTCTATGCCAGCGACGTTCCGTGGTCGAGCATGACCAACGGTTGGGGACCGGCGGAACTGGACATGAGCAACGGTGGCCAAGCGGCGGGCGATGCGAATCGCCGGCCGCTGACCATCGGCGGCACTGTCTATCCAAAGGGCATTGGCACGCACGCAGCGTCGTCCATTACGTACAACCTTGGCGGGCAATGCCGGCAGTTCCTCGCCCAAGTTGGTGTGGATGACACTCAGGGTGACCGCGGTCGAGTGGACTTCAAGGTGCTGGTGGACGGAGTGGAACGGTTTACGGGGGAGCGGAAGGGGACGGACGGAGCCCTCCCCATCAACGTGAACCTGGAGGGCGGCAGCACGCTGCAGCTCAAGGTGGAAACCGGCCCGGAAGGGAACGGCAACGATCACGCCGACTGGGCCGATGCCAAAATCAACTGCTCGGACGCGTTCATCGCAGCACCGCTGCGGGTCGAGGGCTCAGCCGGGACCAATCTCAACGGGCTGGTCCCCGGAACGCCAGCTACCGTCGTCGTGCGTGACCTCAAGCCTTTGAGCCCCGTCAGCCTGGGCCTCCGGGGCGAAAAGATGGCCGACGCCGTTGCTGACGCCACCGGCGCGGCAGCCTTCACCTTTGTGGTGCCGGCCGGAGCCGCAGGCGGGGCGACAGAACTGGTCGCCACGGGCACGGGTCCGTTCGATGTGGCCACCACGGGCAGGATCGGCGCGTTCATTGTGCAGATCAGCGATGCGAAGTTTTATGTGGACTGCTCGGTCCGGACCCCAGGTAATGGCAGCCAGGCAAGCCCGTTCAACTCGATCGCACAGGTCAACGGCCACGGCCCGTTCAACGCCGGCGAGTCGATCCTGTTCCGGGCCGGCACTGACTGCATCGGCGCACTCACGCCGGCGGGCACCGGCGTCGCCAACCATCCCATCACGCTCTCCAGCTACGGGGACGGTGCGAAGCCCACCATCAACGGCGGTGGTGCTGTAGCGGCCATCCAGATCACGAATGCCAGTCACTGGACCGTCAGCGGATTGCATGTGGTGAACCCGTCGGACACTCCGGTGCGCAGGGTTGGGATTCTCTTCGAGAACAGCGGAACGGCGCAGACCGCAGGAATTGTGGTCACGGGAAACCACGTGGAGGACGTGGCAGGGTGGCGGAACAAGGCGACGAACGGCGCTGGCTTCGCGCAGTCGGCCGGCATCATGGTGCGGACGTGGGGCAAGGGATCGGTGGACGGCATCACCATCACCGATAACGAGGTCAACGACGCTGCCGGTGGTGGCGTGAAGATCTCAGCTCCCGATACCACCGAGCGCTACAACACCAAGGTTTACGTTGCGCGGAACGAGATCCATGATGTGGGCGGCGACGCGATCGTGATCCATAACTCTGACGCGCCGCTCATCGAGCACAACAGGGGTCTGAATCTCGGCCAGGGCGCCCACCCGTACGAAGGCGGCAACTTCGCGGGCATGTGGCCGTACAACTCCAAGAACCCGGTGTTCCAGTTCAACGTGGTGGGCAACAGCACTACCTCCACGTACGACTCCACCGCCTGGGACTGCGACATGAAGATCGTGGGAACCTGCCTCTTCCAGTACAACTACTCGTACGGGAACGCCGGCGGCTTCTACCTCAACTGCGTCTCCAACTGCGGCGGCGGCGCTACTGCAGCGAACGTGGTTCTGCGATACAACGTGGCACAGGACGACTGCCGTCTGGGCGGCAGCAGCAGCGGTACCGGCAAGCACTACATCTACAACAACACCTTCTACTGCCCGTCGCGTGTGTTTTTGGACGACATGACCGGCCCACGCGAGGTGCGGAACAACCTGTTTGTGGCACCGGGTGGTGTTCTTAAGCCCGCTGCTGCTGTGTATGCGAACAACGCGTACTTTGGCGGGATCCTGCCGCCCTCGGGGGAGATTGGTTCGGTGCTGGGTGATCCCAAGTTGGTTGCCGGTGGCAGCGGCCAGACAACACTGGATGTTCCCGGGTACCGGCTTGCTTCCGGGTCACCGCTGATGGGTGCCGGTGTTCGGATTAACGACGACGGCGGCAGGGACTTCTTCGGTAACCCCACCTCGGGTGCCGGTTCCGTTGGGGTGCCGGGGGCGGCGCCGAATATCGGGGCCTATCAGGGGCCTGGTGTTGCTGTTGCTCCTTTGCCTTTTGCTTCATTGGTGAATCAAACCTCGGTTGCGAATTCGGCTAATCCCCGGAATGGGGCTGTTACGTCCGATCGTCGGACGTTCTCTGAGGAGGCGTTGGCCGCTGCCGGGCTTGGCTCGGGCGAGCCGTATTCGGCGTTTGGCGTCTCGTCCGTGTGGCATCCGACGGCTGTGGGGACGCCGGATACGTTGAAAGCTGCTGGTCAGGAAGTGGCTCTGTCAGGACGCGGACGGACCTTGCTGGTGACGGGATTCTCCACAGGCAACGTGACCTCCGGAGTGGCGACCGTTCACTTCACAAACGGGCAGAGCAGGACCGTGACGATTTCGCTGCCGAACTGGCGCACCGGGGTTGCTACGGATACTTCGGTGGTGGTGGCTGAGTCGGCGTACCACCAGCGGCACACGCAGGCTTACATCGGTGGGCCGTCGACGGTGGTGCGGGTTGATGAGCCGGCCCGCGTCTTCGCCACAAGGATCGACATTCCCCCTGCTTTTGAGGTGTCCAGCGTGACGCTGCCGCAGGGGAGCGCACTGGTGAACGAGGGGCTGAACATCATGGGTATTGCTGTGGGGAATGTTCCGCCTGGGTTGAGGTAGTTTCGTTGGTTGCTTGAGAGCCGAGTGTGGGATCCGCAGGGGCGGGTCCCACACTTGTTTCATCGTGGGGTGCTAGTGAAGGTGGTGCCCGGAAGAGGCCATCCCGGCTCCCTCGCGAACCCCTAGACGCGGCTAGCGGCCACTCATTTTTGGGCGTTTCGGCACCTAGTTTCGCTCTGACAGCACCTAGCTAGGAGAATTTCGCCACCTAGCCGGCATGTGGCGGGCGCACAATGTGCGGGTCAACAAAGACCGTTCTTCACTAGGAGGAAGCATGATGTCGGAGCAGGCAAACAGACATTTCGTGGCCTTCCAGCGCAAGCATCTGGTGAAAATGGCCGATGTGTTGAAAATGGCCGATGCGTAGGGCTAAACGGTTCTCGCTATGTCTGTCCTTGATTTTCGGCGCGGGCATATCATCCGTGGGTCTGGTCCCTGCGCCGCTCGTGTACTTTGTTGGCCTCCTCCTTATGTGTCTCCTCATCGCTGCCACGACGTACTACCGGCGTTGGCGATGGGTTCCACTTGGGGTGGGGCCGGCACGTTCGGCCGCTTTGGGGGTGGGGTGCGTGGCGGCGATGAGTGCGGCATCAATGTTCAGGGGAGGCGAATGGAGTTTTGTTCTCATTCCCATGCTCAGCGTCGGGGGAACCGTTGGCATGTTCCACTGGCTGACCAGACGCGGGCGCTTCGTGAGCTCAAAGGGATCGGACCTCGCCTGAGTGCGAGGTCCGGTTCAGACTGCCTTCGTCAATAATGTGCCTGCCGATCACGCGGCGCCCAATCGAAAGAGGGAATGATGAGCAAGGTTCCGCATCCGCTGCAAGTTGTGATGTCATTCGTCATGGCCGTCATCTTCGCGACTTGGCAGCCTTTCGCGTGGTGGCGTGTCGCTGCTGCTGTACTCATGCTGGGGTTCGGTTGCTACGGCGTTTATGTGTTGCGACGGAGCAGGCGCAAGGAGCATAGCGAGCTTGAGTGAACGGAAAGTTGATGATGGCCTGTGGACTAACGTCCGCGGGCCATCTCTTTGTTAATGGGTGTTTTCGTCGGGGCGAAGGCGATTCTGCAAATCTGGGTCACCGAAGCCGGACACGAATCCGAAGTCGTACTTTCCGTTCTCCGGTGGGATCTCACGCTCCAGTTTTAGTGCCGTCGTCGGCGTGAACAGCGTTTTCGCGATTCCGCTTTCTGTATCGAAAGTGAAGGACCCGAAAATTGTCCGATCTACCCTGTGCCTCAGCAGGAGCGTCGTGTCGGAACCGTTCACTTCACAAGCAACAGGGTGATAGTCGTCCAGCTGCCGACCCCAAATGGGCAGGGAGAGTGGGAAAGAGAGCTGTACAGCTTCAGGAAACGAGAACGGGATGCGGTCGATGGAAAGGCTGAAATCATCGACGCCATCTGTCTGCAGAGTGAGGGAGCGGGGATCGAACGTTCTCGTAGGTCCGTCCGGCAGCTCTTTCGCAGACCAGATGAAGGCCCTTGGGTGCACCGAAACTGCATGCCTCACCAAGTGGTTGCCGCTCTGGCAATACGAGGTGCCGGTGTAGGCGCTTGCCTGTCCGCCGCCCAGCGCTTTGCCGATTGCGATCGCCAGCTGCTCAGAGGAAGTGTCCACGCCTCATCCTCGCACGGGTGACGTGCCCGCTCAGGAGGGTTCGCCGTCGTTGTTTGTTAGCAGGAACTTGCGCAGAAGGTTCGCTAGCTGGGTCCGCTCAGTCTTGGTTAGGCCCTCGAGCATCTTTTGTTGGTTTTCGACGTGGTGCTCCACGACGTCGTCCACCAGAGCGAGTCCCTCTGGCGTGAGGCTGATGAGTAGTTGTCGGCGGTTCTCGGGGTTGGTCTCACGATGAACCAGGCCGCGCGATACCAGCCGATCCACTCTGTTGGTCATGGCTGCGGAGCCGATCATGGTGAGGCTGGCGAGTCGCCCCGGCGTCAACGGCGCCTCGGCAGCCGACCGGCGCAGTGTTGCCAGGACGTCGAACTCCCAGGGCTCCAGTCCGAACTGGTTCATGAATTTCTGCACGTCCAATGAGGCGAGGCGGCTCGCCCTGCTGAGCCGGCCCAGAACGCCCATGGAGCTGACGTCCACGTCGGGTCGCTCCTTGTTCCACTGCTCAAGAATCATGTCCACTGCGTCGCGGTCCATCGTCCTCCAATGCTTGACCTCAAACAGTACAGCACCTACATTGTCTTACATCAAATAGTTCGACATCGAAATGTATGGAAGTGAAAGATGAGTACATCTGCAGCGATTGCCAGCAGGGCGGGAGTTGGGGCGTCGAAGGCATCGCCTCGCGACCTCTTCATCACCGCGCTCGCGCCGATGGTCTGGGGCTCCACCTATCTGGTGACCACGGAATTCCTCCCCGCCGATCGGCCGCTCCTGGCCGCAACCGTGAGGGCACTGCCGGCGGGCATTGTGCTCATGTTGGTCACCCGAACGTGGCCGCGGGGGAGTTGGTGGTTCAAAGCTGCGGCGCTGGGCGCGCTCAACATCGGGCTGTTCTTCTTCCTCCTGTTCTTCACTGCGTACCAATTGCCGGGTGGGCTCGCGGCACTGGTCATGTCCATTCAGCCCTTGTTCGTGCTCTTCCTCGGCGTGCTTTTGCTGGGGGAGAGGATCCGCAAGGCGCACATCCTTGCCTGCGCAGTAGGAGCTGCGGGTGTCGGTTTGCTCGTCCTGCGATCCGACGCGACGCTGACTTTTGTGGGTGTGCTCGCCGGGATGGCGGCGGCGCTGAGCATGGCAGCCGGCATAGTTCTCACTAAACGCTGGGGAAAGCCCGACGGCGTGGGGCTGCTTGGGTTTACCGGCCTGCAGTTGGCGATGGGTGGGGTCATGCTTCTGCCGGTGACGTTGGTGGTTGAAGGTTTGCCGGAGTCTGTGTCTGTGCCCAACTTAGCGGGCTTCGCCTACCTCAGCGTCATCGGTGCACTGGCCGCGTATGCCGTGTGGTTCCGGGGGATCCAGCGGCTGCCGACGATGGTGGTGTCGTTCCTGGGATTCCTGAGCCCGCTCGTGGCGACGGTGCTGGGGTTTGTGTTTCTGGGGGAGGTGTTGTCGGGATGGCAGATTGTGGGGGCGGTGCTGGTGCTGGGGGCTGTGTTCTTGGTGCAGCGGGGTGTGGCTGCTGGTCCAAAACTCCCGTGAAGGACGGAGGTGCCCAGTTGATTGGCGCAGCAAACGCTCGCGGCGGCGCAGCACGAACGCCCTATACCTCGGCCGCGCGTGGGCTGCTGGTTACGCCGCTGTCGTAGTCGCCGGCGTCGAGATTCCGACAAAATGCTGTCAGCCCGTAAGTGGGCTGGCACCTGCTGACTGACCAGGGACTGCTACTTGGCGGGGTATTCCCACTCCCAGCCGACGGGCATGAATCCTTGCTGGTGGATCAAAGTACCGGCCGGAGTTGGTACGTCGAGGACGATGACTCCAGTGGCCTTCTCGCCGGGGCCGAGTGCGGAGGGGAAACGCTCGGCGTCTTTCAGGCATGTGAATGACGAACCTGACCAAACGCTCCCGTTAAAGGTGGTGCCGTTTTCGGCTATGACTTTCCATGCATATCCCGCGAGGCCGAACTGGGGATTGACCGAATCGGCAAGGGCGGGGTCTGTCTCCATGGAGACGTTGAGGGCGAGGAAGTGCCCATTAGTCGGTTTCGAGGCGTACTCGGACGTGCATTGAGGATCAAGAGTTATCGAATTTACAACGAAACTGGCCACTGTTTTGCCTTTGTCGGTGACCGAAGCCCCCTCGCCGACCCTCTTGATCAAATTCCCCCTGGACGACTTCGATTCAGTCTCGGAGGGTGTGGGGCTAGGAGCGACGGATTCGACCGTTGGGGCTGTCGCTGGTGCCTGGGCCCCCGCGCAGCCAGCGAGAAGAAACGGTAGAAGGGCAGCAACGGCTGGATACTTGAATTTCAATTGGTCCCCCAAAGGATATAGGCGAATGAAGCTAGCCCAGCATATGTGAAGTGTGCGTTGGCCATGACGGCTGGCCGTCACAGGTCGGTAACAGTGAGTTGTCCGGGGGAGTAGTCCAGTGACGGGCTCTTTCCCGGAGCCTTCGGATTCAATTCGATGCAGGGGCGATAACGCTCACCATTGACTTCTTATGGCCGTCTGGGTAAGCACGTCAGAACTCGGTGCCAATAGGAACTACATCGTCAACTCGAGCGTAATTTTGTAGGCAGCAACAAACGGTCAAGCCGCCTGATGCGTCTTCTGGTAGTAGTCTCTTTCCAGACATGATCAGAGGGTTGAGAGGCGCAAATGGTTCACGCTGAGAATGGCACGCTGGCTGGCGTTTTGGAAGGCAAAAAGCAGTATCAGATTCCCCTCTACCAGCGGGTCTACTCGTGGGGGACGAAACAGCTTGAACAGCTTTGGGCGGACGTTTTTGAGCTGGAACGTTCTGTGGCAATAGATCCCAAAGCCTCGCATTTCATTGGCTCTCTAGTGCTTGCCAGCAGTCCAGACTCCGGTGCGATTGGAGTTAGTAGGTTCTTGGTAGTCGATGGCCAGCAGCGTTTGACTACCTTGACGCTGCTGCTTGCTGCCCTCCGGGATCACTTGGCTGAGACTGGTGATTCTGAACGGGCACATGCCATTGACGTGCAGTATCTGATTAATGTCTTCGACAAGGGCAAGCCTCTGAAGGTTTTGCCGACGCAGGCTGACCGAGCGGCATACCTCGCCGTTCTCAACCGTGCGCCGCGGGCTGGTGGCGAGGATGCCGTTGGCGTTGCATACCGGTTTTTCAGAGCCAAGATCGCTGCGGCAGATGATCCGGAGGATCCGCACGATTTGGAGTTGCTTGAAGCCGCTGTAGTTGGTGGGCTGGCGCTTGTCGTCGTCACTGCGGAGCCCTCAGATAACGCTCATCGTATTTTCGAATCCTTGAACAACACTGGCCTTCGACTCACGCAAAGTGACTTGCTAAAAAACTACCTGTTCATGCGTCTTGGCGACCGCGCAGAGACAGTCTATGAGAACGTCTGGCTTCCGCTGGAACGGATGCTGGATGCGGAAAACATAGAACTCTTGTTTTGGCTGGACCTGGCCCAGCGAGATGAGCGCGCTAAGCAGTCAGATACCTACGTTGGTCAGCAGCAGCGTCTGGAGAAGTTGAAGACCGTTGCTGCCCTTGAGGCTGAGGTTGTCCGTATCGCCGAGTTGGGTGAAGTGCTGGCGACAATTCTTGAGCCATCGAGAGAAGGCCACACCGAGATCCGCCGCCGTCTCACAAGGATCCGGGCCTGGGGTTCGACAACGGCGTTTCCAATAGTCATGCGGATTCTTGCCTTGCGGGCTTCGGGTGCCGCCAACGTTGATGAAGCCGTACGTGCGCTGACGTACCTTGAGTCGTATTTTGTGCGCAGGGTAGTGATTGGAAGAGCTACGGCGAATCTAAATCGGACGTTGCTTCAGGCGGTTGGTTCTATAAGCGATGGAGACCGGATCGATGTGGCCTTGCGTGAGTTCCTTTCCCGAGGACGCAAGTACTTTGCCACGGACGAGCAGGTTCGCGATGCGGCACAGACGGTAGCGTTCTATTGGCAGGGTAGGGGACCACAGAAAAGACTCATCCTGCAGTGGCTAGAGGAGGCATACCGCCCAAAGGAGATTGTCGCACTCGATCCAAGGCACTTAACCATTGAGCATGTTCTGCCTCAGACGATGTCTGATGTCGTGAGGGGGACGTTCGCCGAGGGGTTTGGTGACGGTGCTGATATCGACTTCGAGCACGAGCGCGTGGTGCACACGATTGGCAACCTCACGCTGAGCGGGTACAACAGCGAATTAAGCAACAGGCCTTTCATGGAAAAGCGCCAATTGCTGGCCAAGAGTGGTGTCTTTATGAACCAGCGGATCGCTGAGAACCTCACTTGGGGCGTCGATGAGATCACTGCACGGAACGCCGAGCTGGCCGAGAAGATAATCGACCTATGGCCAGGGCCAGACGAGAGCGTTGCGACTACGGAGAATGAACCTTCACTATTGCGTAGTCAGGTTGCCTCGATTCTGGCTGAGATTCCCGCCGGTCGTTGGACGTCATACGGTGACGTCGCGATAGTGGCTGGTACGTGGGCTCAACCACTCGCCGGGATGATCACTAACGCTCCCATGTCGAATGCTTGGCGTGTTCTGCAGGGCGGGGGAAAGATTTCAACCGGGTTCAGGTGGAGCGAGCCCGGTCGTACTGATGACCCACGGGTGGTACTGGAAGGTGAGGGGATTCGCTTCGATCACGAGGGCCGCGCAGATCTAAGTCAATTCATTGGCGCTGAAGAGCTTGCAGAAGCGGCTGGGCTCGACGTGGACTCGGCGACGATTGCCGACCGTCGCACCGAAATGAGAAGCCATGCCCGCCCAGGAGGGAGCGGCTCACTAAAGGACTCCCAGGTTGCTTTCTTTGAGCGGGTGCGAGCATTTGGACTTGCGCACGCGAAGAACATCGCGTCCTGGCGCGCTCCTTCTCCTCATTACTGGTACGACGTAAGCATTGGTGACTCGCGCGCTAACCTCTCACTCCAAGTCCAATCCCAAAAAAAGATCGCTACCGTTCTCCTTTGGATAACCGACGACAAGGACCTTTACACCCGTTTAGCCTCGCAACGTGAGTCCATCGAAAGAGATCTTGGCCTCGAACTCGAGTGGGATGAGAAGCCCGACCGCAAAGCTTCCAAAATCGTCATCAGTCGCCGCGGCAACTTTCTCGATGACAGCCAAACGCAAGAGCTAGTGGAGTGGCTAGTTACCACTGGAGATGCTTTTGCGAGGGTCCTTCCGAAGTACATGTAGACCTCGAATCCACACATACACGTCGTAGTTCTCCATCTACAGTTGGGCTCCGACGTCAACATAATCGGGTCCACTGGCTCATACCTTCGTGTTCCCGGGCTAGCTAGGTGGATAGATCCTCCGCCCTGGCGCAGGGTGCTCGGACATATTGCAAGGGTTAAAGACCCTGAATGCGTAGCGGGTGACCGACCGCCAGAGTTCATTGCTATGAAGCGATAGCAGCACGAGTGCTAGAAGCTACGGGGAACACGAAGCACAGGAGCAAGACTTTGACAGCACCAACCACACATCGGGGACACAACGTCGGGATCGATCCAAGGGGTTTGTCCAGGAATGTGACGGCTATGGTCTTCTGTTCCAGTCCGCCCAGATCCGAGTCAGCACCTCTCGATGAGGAGTGAAAGCGAGATGCTTCAGATTGTCGCGGGTGATTGCCAATTCGAGCAGTGACGGCCCGTATGGCTCCGCGTGCAACTGGAGCTCAGGGTCTATGCACCAGTAGCCACGATCCAGAGCAAGATGATGGTTCGCGCAAAGAGGAAGGCCATTTCGCGCGTCATCAATGCCGTCCATGCTCTTGGACAATAAGTGTGCGGCCTGCAGGACGCCTTTGACTTTAAGCCCGCAGACGGCACATTCCTGGCCGTAGCGCTTGTAGACATCAAAAGTGAAGCGGGCCTGATTGGGCCTGTTTCTCCGCAGACTATAGCTCGTCGCTGCCTCTCCAGTCAGATTGAAGGGCGCATTCTGTTCCTCTGGAGTGGGTGGCGGCGGAAGCTGTGCTTGCGTGAACGTGATCAACAGAACGTTGTTCGTATCGTCTACGTCTTCAATGTAGCCACGGTAGACGGTCCTAGTGTTGGTCTTGTCTCCAGGGCCAATGACAAAGACGGGAAGGCCACCTTGGTAGGCAGCCCTTGAGGCCTCGATCTCCGACTGGTCATGCCCTGATCGGCCGGTCTTCGGGTAGTGGTAGATAACTCCCGTGGAAGTAAGTTCGTCGTCGTAATGACGACCAGTATGAAGGAACGAAAGGGCGATGCCCTTGGGCGTCTCCGGCTTCCTCGTCTCACCACTTGGAACGAAGATGCCGGCTTGGTTGCCATAAATCTTAAGTTCGCGGAGGAGTCCACGCTGGACATTGGTTGGACCGTCGGCTGCCAGTAGAGACGCCCAGAGCTGTTCCCTGCGCGCGGCTTCTTGCTGAGTTGCCGCAAGTCCCGCATCAGATGTATACCGCCCCTCTCTGGCAACGATATTTCGTTCAGGCACAGCCCTATTACCCCCTAGCCCCTCTTGATGTCCGTCAGAGGGATCTTCTGTCCCCAGTGCTTGGCGGGTCAGCCTCCTGTTGATCGAGAGGATTCCAAGTCGACGTCAGGGCTGAGTCAGCACATGTTTACACAAAAAAGATACAAGACTCGCGTCATTTTTTGCTGATTCCCGACACATATATTGGGGACCTACGTCTCGATTGTCGCGAACTCAGGAGAAATCGGAGCACAAGTGCTATTCCTAGCAACCCGGCCCCGAAACTGGACGGACGAACCCCCGTGCCTGACTTGGGACTACCAATGCTGAGTCCCGAGGTTGGTCAGGACCCGGAAACATCACCCCGCTACTTACTCGGCGTCTAAGCCCCACGCCTGTCAATGGCCAGTTGTTTCTGCCCATGGACGGCCACTAAAAGTGCCCGCTGGTGGCCAGTAAAACTGCCCGGTGATGGCCAACAGATCTGCCCACTGATTGGTTCGGCGGGATTGGCCATCGTGGGGTTGATCAGTTCAGTCGGGTTACTCCTTTCCCGGCGAGGGCCTGGGTGAGGCGGACGGAATCGCCGCTGGTCTGACAGACGTGGGCGTGGTGCAGCAGCCGGTCAACGGTGGCGGTTGCGAGGGTTTTGGGCATGAGCTCGTCGAATCCGGCGGGGTGGAGGTTGGAGCTGATCGCGATGGACCGTTTTTCGTAGGCTGCGTCCACGACCCGGTAGAGACCTTCGGCGGCGTCCGTGGCCACCGGCAACAGGCCAATATCGTCAATGACCACGAGCTCCGCGCGGAGAATCCTGGCCACGGCCCGGGTGACGCTGTCGTCGGTTCGGTGGGCGCGGATCAGGACGCCGAGGTCTTCGAGCCTGAACCAGGCGACCCGCATTCCGGCTTCAACGGCCTGCTGGCCGAGGGCTTCGAGGAAGAACGTCTTCCCGGTCCCGGAGGGCCCGCAGACGACGAGGTTTTCCCTGCGGGTGATCCATTCCAGGGTCCGGAGGGCCTGCTGGGTCGGGGCAGGGATGGAGGACGCTGCAGGGTCCCACGCCTCGAAGGTCTTCCCGGTCGGGAAGCCTGCTGCTTTGCGGCGGGAAGCGAGCATGGACCGGGCCCGACCGGCGGCTTCCTCGGTGAAGAGTGCTTTGATGACCTCGGTTGGTTCCCACCGCTGGGCGCGGGCGGTCGCGATCAGGTCCGGTGCCAGTGCACGGGCGTGGGGCATTTTCAGGGACCGCATAAGGGCTTCCAGGTCCGCCGGCAACGGCGGAGCGGCGGTGTTGGCTGTGGTGACGGGGCTCATCGGGCCTCCTCCGGCGTGATTTTGGTCGTGGTGTTGGTTGTGGTGTTCAGGGTCGGGTTGCCGATCGCGGCCCACGCGCCGGTTCCCTGAGTCAGGGAGGTGGCTTCGTTGGCCGCGTGGGTGGTCGTGCGGCGGATGTTGGCGTTCAGGATCGAGGCGAGGTCCTGGTGCGCGAACCGGCCATGTAGTGCGGCGTCGCCCAGGGCCCGGTCGACCTGGTCGGTGCCGGCGATTTTGGCCAGCGTGACGGCTTCTGCCATTTTCACGTTGATCCGTGCGGTCCCGGCCGCGGCGGCCTCCATCAGCCAGGTCCTGGCGCCTTCGCCGATGGCCAGGAACGCTGCCTCGTCCGCGCTGCGGGCCCTGACCTCGTAATCGCCGGGGACCCTGGTCCGGGTTCCCGGGAAGTGTTCGTCGTTGATGGCGGGACTGCCGGGCCGGGCCCGATCATGGCGGGCGACTTCGACGGGCCCTGCAGTGCCGTGGTGGACGATGATGACCTGCTCGCCGGGCCCGGTCCCGTGGGTGCGGACGAACACCCGGGCTCCGAGCAGGTGGGCCGGGACGGAGTACTGGGCGTTTTCGAAGGTGACCATTGGGGTGTTCTCCGGAACCATGCGGGCGAGTCCGAAGGCGACCGTGTGGGCGGTGTCCGGGATACGGTGCAGCCGCGGGGCTTCCTCGGCGAGCATGGCTGCGGGTTTGCGCCGCGTCGTCCGGTGCTCACGGTGATTGACCTCGTCCATGAACGCCGTGCAGGCGGCCTCGAGCTCGGCGAAGGTGGCGTATTCGTCGCGGAGGTTGGTGTCTTTGGGCACGAGGTCGGCCTTGGCGAGCTTCACGGACGCTTCCACCCCGCCTTTGGTGGCCGGGTCCGCGGGCTGGCAGGTCAGCACGGTCACCCCGTAGTGCCGGGCGAAGTCCAGGGTCTGCTGGTTCCGCACCGGGACCCCGGCAACGTGGGAGGTGGTCACGGTCTTCTCGTTGTCCGTGAGGACATAGGTCGGTGCTCCGCCGAGGATCCGGAAGCACCGGTCCAGGGCCGCGAACACGCTCGGCGCCGTCCTGTCCTTGAGCGGGATCACGATGCGGAAGCGTGAGAACGCCAGCCACGCCACGAACAGGATCGTCTTCACCCCGCCGATCCGTGGCCCGTCGCCGAAGTCGTACTGCAACCACATCCCAGGTTCAGTGATCCACGGCCGATGGACGCGGGTGTGGCCCAGCCGCCACGCGTCCTTGACCTGCGCAATCGCCCGGCGGGTGGAGCGCTCCGAACCCGCATAGCCCAGAGCGAGGAGCTTCTCGTGGGCCTTGTCAGCGCGGATCCGGCCCTTGGAGGCTTCCACCCATTCTTCGATCTTGGGCAGGAACGGGTCGGTGACCCGGCCCCGTGCCGTCGGTTCCCCGATCGGCCGGCCTGCGTCCCGGGCGGTCACGTGTTTGGCAACAGTGTGGTGCGAGCAGCCCGTGAGCTCCGCAGTGGCGCGCAACGATCCGGTCAGGTCGTAGGCAGCAAGAATTTCCATGATTTCTCCGTCAGACTTCATACAGGGCCTCTTCCTGGTTCGCTTGGTGCGCTTAGACACCGTCATCAAACCCCAGGGAGAGGCTCCCACCGCTTAAGACGCGGTCGGTTCAGTAAGGAAGTGGGCAGATCTCATGGCCACCATCGGGCAGTTTTACTGGCCGTCAGTGGGCACTTTCGTGGCCGCCTATGGGCAGTTTTTCATGGCCGCTAACACACGCCGGTGACTATGGCTTTTTAGTGCCAGCTGAGCCACGAAATTCCGACGACATATATGCCAGGCATATCAGTTATTCTGAGCTGGTGTTTGGGTCGCCCCTTTCGTCGACCCGTCGATGGCTTTCCGCATGCGATTGTTGAATCCCGACTCGACTGTTGCGAGGCGTTCGGGGAGGTTGTCGCTGAAAGGTGATGTCGCCGTCGTCGATGTTCTCCAGCCGGGTGTGCAGGCGCATGCCACAGTGGCTCAGTTCGCGGAGATTTGTGGCCGTCGTCGGTGCTGGAGAGGAATGGGTTGTAAGCACAGCGGGTGGCGGGGAACGCAGCGCCCCGCGGATGAGGGCGCAGATGCTGTATTCCGGGCCGAATTGCCGGTCTAGAGGAGTCCGGGGAGGATGTCGCGGCCGTGTTAGGGCGCCGAGAAGATGAGGGACGGGGCGTAGCTCGTTGCCGTCGTCGTAGCTAGTCAGGCTGTCACGCCGCGGCAACCCGCCCTGCCACGTACTCCGCATCCAGTCCCACCCCGCCGACAATGGACGAGCAGTGCCTGGTCAGCCATGGCAGCCCCACCACGAACAATCCGGGAATCTCCGCGACTCCGAGGGAGTGGTTACCGTACACCGCTCGTCCACCAAGGGCAGATCCACGAACTGAAAATTGATCTTGTAACCGGTCGCCTTCAACACCGAGGTGACGTCTTAGTGGGGCAGGCTCGCCTGAGCAGGCTCAGTTGGGGACAAGCGATCTGCCTCTAAGGGCACCTCCTCCGCAGCGTCGCTCCCCGCTGCGGCAGCGTACGCAGCGATCGACTTGCATGAGCGCTGTCCAAACGCGGACTCAACTGCGGCCAGGCGTTCGGGGAGGCCGTCGCTGAAGTTGACGCCGCCGTCGTTTATCGCTTCAAGGTGGCCGTGCAGGTGCATGCCGTGGCGACCGATTCTCTGAGGGGGATGGCGTGTCCGCCGTCGGTGCCGGAGAGCAGGGGGCTGAGGCGAAGCGGGCGGCGCCTGGAGGGCGAGCCGATGGCGACGTACTCGGATCTCGTGTGCTGCTGTCTGAAGAACCGCCCGTCACATATTGACTGTGACCCGCCTCACCGTCACAATAAATGAACGCTATTCATTTCCTCTCAAATTTCACATGACCAGAGGCGTCCACCACCCGCCCTGAGCCACCCCAGCACTTCAGGATCCCGGCGACCCCGTCGATCCCGTTGCCGCTACGAAGTTCTGCAGCGTCGCAGCTTCCCAGCACACACCAGCATGACCACCAAGGATTCCAAATGACCCCCGCGTTTGAAACTGATACACCGGCAGGCGAGAAGCCTGTGGGGCCGGCCTCTGCCCACGCGCCTTCCCAAGGTTGGCGCCGAGTCCTCGGCGTTCCATCCCTGGTCCTGTTGGGCTTGGTCTACATGGTGCCGCTGACGATCTTCAGCACCTACGGCATCGTCGTGGAACTGACCGGCGGGCGGCTCTCGGCTGCCTATGCCGTGACTTTGGTGGTCATGCTGTTCACGGCTCGGTCGTATGGCCGGATGTCGCAGGCGTTCCCGTTCGGTGGATCCGCGTACACCTATGCAACCCGTTCCTTTGGGCCGGGCCTTGGCTTTATGGCCGGGTGGTCGCTCCTGCTGGACTATCTGCTGCTGCCGATGATCAACTACCTGCTGATTGGCATCTACATGGAAGCCGCCTTCCCGGCTATCCCGGCCTGGGCGTTCATGATCGTGTCGATTGTGGCTGTGACCGTGCTGAACATCCTCGGCATCACTGCGATTGCCAAGGCCAACTTTGTGGTGGTGGGACTCCAAGCGCTCTTCATCGTGTTGTTCGTCGCCCTGGGGCTTTCCTCAATCACCGGAACCGGCAACGTTGACCTGCTGGCGCCCTTTACCGGGGCCGAAGGTGCCGAAGGCCTTTCGCCCGTCTTTGCCGGCTCAGCCATCCTTTGCCTCTCCTACTTGGGGTTCGACGCCGTCTCAACCTTCGCGGAGGAAACCAAGGACCCGAAGCGGAATCTGCCCCGCGCCATCATGATCACCACAATCCTTGCCGGCATGATTTTCCTGGGACTCGCGTACATTAGTCACCTGGTTCTCCCCGTCAGCACCTTCAACGACGTGGACTCGGCGGCCATCGAGGTCATTGGCGCAGCGGGCGGCGAGTTGCTCGTGGCCTTCTTCACGGCCGCCTACATTGCCGGCAGCCTGGGATCAGCCTTGACCTCCCAGGCCTCGGTCTCGCGGATCATTCATTCAATGGGACGCAGCGGAGTGTTCCCAGCTGCTTTGGGGCGGCTGCACTCCCGCTTCAGCACCCCCGTGCTGCCCATTCTGCTGACCTCCGCCGTGTCACTACTGGCGTTCGTGTTGGACCTGCTGACGATTTCCTCCCTGATCAGCTTCGGTGCCTTGGTGGCGTTCTCCGTGGTCAACTTGGCCGTCATCAAGCACTACTACTTCGACCAGAATGCCCGCGGTGCCCGTGGTGTGATCCACAATCTTGTGTTTCCGGGCATTGGCTTCGTGCTCACGATCTGGCTGTGGACCAGCCTGAGTGGTTTGTCGTTCACCTTCGGGTTGATTTGGGCCGGAGCGGGATTGGCCTACCTGGCATTCCTGACGCGAGGGTTCCGGAAACCTGCGCCACAGCTGGATCTGAAGGAGGCGTAGGTTTCCTGAGCGGAAGCTCGAGGGATCTTCGCCAGGCGGGTGCACTCCTCCCACAGCCACTCTGGGACCGGAGACGTTAGGCTTCTTGGACGACATCGTAGGGGGAACGATTCTGAAAATGACTACTGCACGTAAGCTCCGCATCTTGAACATTGCATCCACAGTCCTGTTGATGACCGTCGTGATTTTGCAATCCACTCAAGTGATCAGCATGTTCTGGGGCATGGCGCTCCTGGTACTCATCGGGGTCCCGACGACGGTCGTTTGGGTGATTCTTGAGCGGCGCCAGGGCGCCGAGAAGATGAGGGGCGTAGCTCGTCTTCTTCTCCCGGTGTCCGGTGTCCGGATTTTGCCGGCAGCGCCCGCGCAAGGTGCTGTCGCCGTCGTCGTAAATCTCCGGTGACCATTGCCTGGCAGCCTCACCTGTGGAACCCTCAACATGATCCTGTCGCCGGGGTGACGACGGGCAGCAGGGAAGGATCCCGACATGGGACTCATTCACATTGACCTGTTCACGACGCTCGACGGCGTCGCGCAGGCGCCCGGCGGGCCCGAAGAGGACCCTGCTGATGACTTCGCGTTCGGCGGCTGGCAGGCGCCGCTTATCGACGAGGTTGTTGGCGAGCAGATCGATTCCGGAATGGTGGGAATGGACGCACTGCTACTGGGGCGGCGGACTTATGACATCTTCGCCTCGTACTGGCCTCACCAAGATGGCAAAATCGCGGAGCTGTTCAACCGACTTCCGAAGTATGTGGCTTCGCGCCAGTCGCTGGAGCTTGAGTGGGAGGGATCAGCTTTGCTCGGCACTGACACGGTGGCGTCCCTGCGGGCGCTACGCGAGAAGCACCAGAACATCCACGTCATCGGCAGCCTCGACTTCGTCCAGACTCTTTTCTCTGAGCGCCTGTTCGACCAACTCAACCTGTGGGTCTATCCGATCCTCCTCGGCCGCGGGAAAAAGGTGTTCGCAGACGGAGTGGTGCCGACGAACCTCAGGCTTATCGAGCCCGTGGTTGCTTCACCGAACGGTGCGGTGATGCAACGCTACGCCTTGGTTGAGGGGACTCCTGCGGTGGGAAACATGGCGGAGATCGATTAGGCAGAGCAAACACGAAAGTAGCGGCAAGGTGCGATTCGTGAGTTGCATCCTCACCGGCCGCGCCTTTCGCCCACCAGAGCCGCCTCAACCGCCCCGACATACGAAGCACGTCGTCGCTCCAGGCGCCTCAATAGCCCAGGACTCGGGATGCGGGCGCCCTTCCGCCGATTGCATTGACTACAGGCGGCAACGAAGTTTCGGAGCGAAGTCGCTCCACCTTTAGACCATGGATAGAAATGATCTCCATGTTCGGCAGCTTGGGTGCAACGCTTCCCGTAACGTGACTCCAGCTCACATCGCCCCTTTGCTCGAGTCATCCCCTCGCGTCGCTGGTACCGCGTAAACCGGCGCTGCGGATCACGCCTGCGTAGGTCGCCCCTCCGCAAGACGAAAGCTGCAACTAGCAACATCACAATAAATGCTGCTGGCGCTCCGATCGCAACCCAGAGGCCTCCAAATACTTCTCGGATGAATGCCCCGATTGTGCCCGCGCCGATCTCGCCAATGCGCGGGGAAGTAAAGAACAGGTAAACAGCCCCAAACAACCATGCCGCGGAGAGCGCGAAGAGCATGCGAAGGGATTGGCGCGTCCAATAGATACGCCGCAATTCAAATCGAAATGACTGGCCCACTGTCATGACGTGACGTTAGCAGGAACGTAGTTCACCATCAGCGGCACGGGGTACAGCCGTGCCGCGTCCACGCCCGTATGGATCGGTACAGCGATCAGCTCTGCATAGTGTCTGAGGGGGTCACCATTGCGCCGCCGGAGATGAACGCGTCCCGATCCTCGCCGTCGCACGGCATGCCGGGGAGGTCCAGTGCAAGGTTCGGGGTGTTCATGTAGAAGCTGTCCCAGCGGTCCTGGAAGACGCCGCCGAGGTGGTCGCGTTGTCCCAGGAGCTGATGCTCGACACCGAATTGCGTGAGCCAGTAGCTCGTCGTGAGGCTGGCTTGGCCTGCGCCGATGATGACCGCATCCGGAGTCGGTCCGTGGGGGTGGAGTTTGCGCTTGGGGGCTGTTGTGCCTGTTTCTGCTCGTCAGCGGTCTATTGGACAACTTCTGGGCGACGGCGTGCCTTATAGCGACCGCTGCACCGTCAATTGCCAGTTGGGTGCTCAAAGGCAGGCTCAATGGCGCCACCAACGGTGACGAGCCGCGGCCGCGGTAGCGAGCTGCCTGCCCGGGCTCATCGGCAGCAGCCGAGCGGGACTCCACTGCCCTGTAAACGGTGGATATTGAAGGCCCGGTTTCGGGCCTGCAGGAAACATCCAATGGATAAATATTTCCCAGCACTAGCTATCTGCTCAGAACTCTGTAGACTTGATGGTGTTGTTGTGTTTGGCATTTGGTAGTTCAGGCAGTCCCCACGGTCCCTCTGGATCGTGACCTTCTGAAGTAACGGTGGAGAACACCCCACACCGGAGACCCGAAAGTCGGGAGCATCTCCACCTTCAGTAAGGACTGAAAAAATGGCTACAGGTACCGTAAAATGGTTCAACTCCGAAAAGGGCTTCGGCTTCATCTCTCCTGAAGATGGCAGCCAGGACGTTTTCGCTCACTACTCTGCGATCAACTCCTCGGGCTACCGCTCCCTCGAAGAGAACCAGAAGGTTTCCTTCGACGTCGAGCAGGGCCCCAAGGGTCCCCAGGCAGTAAACATCCAGGCTATCTAGTCTTCGGATAACAAAGAAGCAGGGCCGGTCATTGACCGGCCCTGCTTTTGTTTGCCCACGTGCAGGTGATCCCGGCCTTGCAGCAGCGCCGGGTGCGTCCCACTGGGGGTGTAGCAAGCCCATGCTAAAACAGGCTGAGACTCGCTTGCGCGTCCGAATCGAACATACTTACTAATCCAATAAACCTCGATCGAACACACATCCACATAGCGAATTACACCCATGTAACTCTCGCTCAGCCCTCCGTAGCGTTGGAGATAATCCACCCACAGAGCTGAGGGAGCATCCCATGGATCACCTGATTTCCGAACAGCCCCACCACCTAGACGAGTCCCGCCACCACCTATATTTGCCCAAATCACCACCTAGATGGACCCAAATTGGCCTGTGCAAGGCCGTTTTGCCACCTAGTCCCGATTTCTCGATCTAGCCTGCGAAGTGAGCCGCATGTCGGGCATCCACAGAAACAGAAGGTTGGGTCGAGTGTTCGATTCTGAGGTTCAGCGAATCCTCGACTTTGTCGCACGCGGAATCGGCGTGCGGGTCGTCGGTGCGCCGGGCAGCGGCAAAACGTCCGTGGTCCGCAGTGTGATGAGCAATCTGGAAAAGACCGGAGTAGCCGTTCACTTCATCACCGGACTGCGCACGCACCGCACCCTCCCCTTCGCGGCCATCAAAGGACTGGGGCTGGACTTGCGGCCCGGCCGCAGCGGCGTCTTCGACATCGCGGACGTGCTGACCAGCCAACTGGCCACCAACGGAAAGCACCTGCTTGTCGTCGACGACCTTCACCTCGTTGACAGCGAATCACTGGCGGTTCTGGAGGCGGTTCGGCGCCGATCCACTTGTCCTATGGTTGCCACGGCGCCCGAGACCTGGGCATTCTCCAAAGGGCAACTGGCCATCCTCAACAACGGCCGCGAGGCACACCTGCAGCTGGACCCGCTCCACTACGAGCAGGTTCACATGCTGATCGCACAAGTCCTCGGTGCCCCAGCGGACGCAGACACCACAGCCCGGATCCTCACCAAGTCTGCCGGCAACCCGCGCCTCATCGTGCGGATTGCCGAGACCGCTTCCCTGAGCAACCTCTTGGTCATGAAGGACAAGCAGTGGGGCATGACCACCAACACCCTCTGGAACGAGCACCTGCGGGGGACACTTGAGTCGCTCCTGGCAGAGCTCAGCGCCGACGAGTTCACAGCCCTGCACACCATGGCAATCCTCGGCACCGCGCGTGTGGACGTCCTGCAGAAGGTCATCGAGCCCGATGCCCTGGAAGGTCTCGAACGCAGGGGGTTCCTCTCCGTCATGGACGACCACCACAACGGCTCCATCGCCGCCATCAGCCCACCCGTCATCGCTGATTACTTCCGCGGCAACAAGAACCTCAGGGACCGGAAACTGCTGCGACGAAAGATCGCCGGCGTTCTGGAGGCCGCGCCGCGCGCGGAACAGGAAAACCAAACAACGGCAGACTGCCTCGTCCGGGTTTTGGCTACGCTGCGTCTGGAAAAGGGCGACGGCGACGCCGTCACCGCCCGCCACTTCCACGACCACAGTTCCGATCGTGAACGTATCCGTTTCGAGCGATGGGAAGCCAACAAGTCCGCCGCCAACGCTGCGGCCCTGCTTCGGATCTATTGGGGTGCTCCCGTGGATGTCCAACGGGCAGCCCGCGTCTGCAGTGAAACAACAACGTCCGACGCCGACCCCAAGGACGTCCTGTTTGTCACCATTACCCGCGCAATGCTCGCGGTCCACACCGGGCAAGGCCCAGGTGCCGCCGTCGACATCCTCCAAAAGTTCGCTGACGATAATCCGCACCATGCCGCGGAATCCGCCCACGCGATCACCTTCCTGAGTGCCTCCCACGGAAGGGTCCCTGTGGACACACCCACAAGCGCGCCCGAAACCAAGCCGTCAGGGATGGGCAGCCTGGTCCACGGGCTGCTGGAGCTCTACCGCTTCAGGCCAGCTGCAGCCTACGAAGCTGTCGACGGTCAGACCGATGACGACACCTTCTCCCATCTGCGGCCCTTCATTCGAGGTTTCGCGCTGTTCGCTGCCGGACGAATCGAGGAATCTCTCGTCTTTGCGCTGGACTGGCGGGCCGAAGCACGCAAGAACCTGGACCAGTTCGGGGTGGTCACCAGCAGCTACGTCGCTGCCCACGGACTGCTGTATCGCGGGCACTTTGAGGAAGCGGAGTACCTCATGAGCAGTGTCTTCGCCATGGGCCGGCCAGGCTTTGTGGTGGACGCCCTCTACGACGCGATGCTGCGCCTGGCGGGGCTTCGCCACGCGACCACCGCCACACCACCGGCCCTCTCGATTGCCGCGCAGGCGCGGACAGAAGTACCCGACGTCGGCCCCTTGCCTGGCATTGGAAAGGGAGCCTACGAACTGATTGCCCACGACAGCGCGCAACCTTCGACGTTCGACCGCAAAGCCGCGAAACTCGTCAGGCGTCAGCTGAAGAGCGGCTACGTGCTGGAAGCCATGATGACGGCGCTCCTCTGCACGTGTCTGAACCCTGGACGTCCAGTTCTGGACCTGCTGCAGAAGATCCTGCGGGACAGTGGCGTCACGGTTCACGATCAACTCATCGGCATTGCCACCGCCGTTGTTGAAGGGGACCACCAGCTCCTTGGTCTGCTGCTGAAGCACTACGAACCGGACATCGACACCTACCAGGTGGGGATGCTTCTCCGGGGTGCACTCAAGAGGCACGTCATCGAGGGGAATACTGCCGCAGCCGACGCCATGGCCCAGGCCTCATCCATGTTCGCGGTCCGGTTCCCGTCAGCCAATGAGCAACTTTCCTTCAACTCGTTCAGGACCACGCCACTGACTGAGCGGGAGATCGAGGTTGCCGTGCTGGCGGGCCATCGCACCAACGTGGAGATTGCCGAACACCTGGGCATCAGTGCCAGGACAGTGGAAAACCACATCTCCAACGCGCTGCGCAAGACAGGCGCAACGTCCCGCAACGGACTCTTCATGCTCGTCGGGAATTCACTTCCACCGCGAGGAGCCGGGATAAGCTAAAACCAATTCTCCCAACGCCGGTCTCCGACGCCACGCCCTGAGCCCGGCCCCTCAGCGTGAAGGGTGTCAGTGAATAACTCCCCGGCTTTGGCCCGCCGACTCGGCACGTTCGATGCTTCGCTTATCGGCTTGGGTTCCATGATCGGCGCCGGGGTGTTCGCAGCTTTCACCCCGGCCGCTGCCGCGGCGGGATCCGGACTGCTGATCGGCTTGGTAGTGGCTGCATTCGTAGCCTTCTGCAATGCCACGTCGTCAGCTCAGCTCGCTGCCAGATACCCAACCTCCGGTGGTACCTATGTCTACGGACGGGAACGGTTGGGACCGTGGGCCGGGTTCCTTGCCGGCTGGGGTTTCATCATTGGCAAGACCGCCAGTGCTGCTGCCATGGCCATGACGTTCGCCGCCTATGCCGCACCGCAAGGGTGGGAACGCCCGGTGGCGATTGCCGCCGTCGTACTTCTGACAGCGGTGAACTATCACGGGGTGACCCGGACAGCTGGGCTGACCCGTGTCTTGGTGATCGTGGTGCTGGCGGCCCTGGCCATTGCTGTCACCGCAGTGTGGGGTGGGTCAGGGCCCGACTTTGGCGACTTTGCGGGGGAGGGGCTGCTGGCGGAGGGCTGGTACGGGATCCTGCAATCCGCAGGGCTGCTGTTCTTCGCATTCGCCGGGTATGCGAGGATCGCGACCATGGGCGAGGAAGTCCGTGAGCCCAAGCGCACTATTCCCCGGGCGATCGGCATCGCCTTAGGCATCACGATTCTCATCTACGCCGTTATTGCGGTGACACTGCTCGCGGCACTCGGCCCGGAAGGTGTGGCTGCCACGCCGACACCGCTGGCTGATGCAGTGGACGCAGGAACCTTGGCGTGGGCCTCGCCTGTTGTTCGTATTGGGGCCGCCGTTGCCTCGCTGGGTGCCCTGTTGGCACTGGTTGCCGGACTCGGCCGCACGAGCCTGGCGATGGCCCGCGAACACGACCTGCCGAACTGGCTCTCTGCCGTGCACCCGAAATACAAGGTGCCCCATAGGGCCGAGGTAACTCTTGCCGTGGTGATCTGCCTGATCATTGCCGTGGCCGATCTTCGCGGGGCCATCGGCTTCTCATCATTCGGCGTGTTGCTCTATTACCTGGTGGCGAACGTCGCAGCCTACACCCAGCCAGACGAGGATCGTCGCTACCCGAAGTTCCTGCAGGTGGCCGGTGCGGTTGCGTGCGTTGTACTTGTCGCGACGCTGCCGCCGTTGTCCGCCGGGCTGGGTGTGCTGATGTTCGTGGTGGGTATCGCTTACAGGGTGATCCGTCTGCGGGTCAGCCGCTAGGCGGCTGAGCGGGCGGGAACCGGCAAGAATCGGCGGATTGCAACAGCCGAGACCACAGCGATAACGCCAGTGAACAGCCACGGCGAGGCGGCCGCCGTCGACGTCTGGTCAGCAAACTCGTATAACGGTGCCATGGCCGTGTTGCCGATCAGCACCATGGCGCCGCCGCAACTGGCGAGGAGTCCGTAGTAGGCGCCGGTGGGTCGGCCGCCGGCGAAGTCCAGCACGAGCCGCATTGCCGTGGGAGTCGCGCACATGTTCCCCAGGCACAGGCCTGTGACGAGTGCCAGTGCCGGCAGAACCGGCAGCGAGGCGATGGGTGGCTGAGTAGCAAGGATTGCGACGGCGGTGAATCCTGCGGCTTTCAGACTGAGGCCTAAAGTCAGGGCGTTGCGCTCGCCGAATCGGCGCATGAGCTTGGCGACGGGCCACTGCAGTGTGACTGTCAACAACGAGGCGTACGCGAAAACCAAGCCGAGTGTGCCGGCGTCGAGACCGCTGCGTCGCAGCTCCACCGGGAGGCCGAAGTACAACTGATTGTGCGCCAGCAGGCTGACACTGAAGAAGCAGGCGAACGCCACAAAGCGCTTGTCGCGCAGGCAGGCCAGGAGCTGGTGTTTGGGGACTGCTGCGTCAGTTGGCTGTCCGCTGTGGTCGGCGCTTGGCAGGAAGCGCCAGAAGACGAAAGCCATGACCGCGAAGATGGCCGAGGCGACGTAGAGGGAGACTTCGAAGCCGAAACCCAGGAGCAGGCTGCCGAGCAGTGGGCCAGCCACGGCGCCGAATTCGCCGACGATGACCAGCGAGGCGAAGAGGGTTGGCCGGTGTTTCCCGGACGGTTCGCGTCGTTCCTCGGCTGCGGCGACCAGGCTTTCGAGTGCGGGCGAGAACAACGCGCCACCGACGCCGGTGACGATCGCACCCGCGAGGAAGAGACTGAAATTGTCGGCCGCCGCCAACAGCAAATAGCCACTGACCCGGACGATGCACCCGGCGACCATGGTGTAGCGGGCGCCCCAGCGATCGGAGATGGCACCGCCCACCAGGAACATCCCTTGCTGGGCGAAGGTCCGTGCTCCCAGGACGACGCCGATGGCCACCGCACTCATGGCGAAGTCATTGGCCATGGTGAGGGCAATGAACGGCACCACAGAGTAGAACCCGATGTTGAAAATCAGCTGGCTGGAGAGCAGGAGCTTCGGGTTGGGCCTGGCTGGCCGTCCCTCTGTCTGGAGGGGTGTCTGGGTGGAGCTGGTGGCGGGTTTCATGAACGGCTTTCCTTGGCGGCAGGCACGTTCGAGATTATCAATAATCGTTCTCGTTTACTCCTGTGACGACTCGCGGCGTCTCTGGCTTGGGCACGACTCCACCGGGGGGTAGACGGGTGGAGCCGTGCCGTAGTGCCTCCTACGCCAAAGCGGGTGGGGCTCCCGCCGGACACCGGGACTCCCGCTTCGGAGGCACAAGAGGAGACTATGGCCCGTTTCCCGGCACTAGGTGCCAAATCCGGGCAACTAGGTGCCGTCAGTGGAGAAATTAGGTGTTGGTGCGGAAGAAATAGGTGGTGACGCGGAGCGCCTAGGTGGTGGCCGCCCGGCCGCGTGGCTCAGCTGCCCGCGTCGTCCGGTTCGCCCGGCTCACACGGTTCGCGAAGCCGATCACCGCCTGCACCGCGAGGCGAAGAGTGACGGTGACGCTGACGACAATGAGGGAGATGGCGAACCCCCGCGCCATGGCCGGTGCCCAGATGCTCAGCAGCACGTCCCACGGCACTGAATCCGTGCTGGCCAACCAAAAGACAGCAACACCCATGGCACAGAGCGCCAGCATCAGAGGTCCCGCGATGAAAGTAGTGGCAGGACCAGTAGCGGGATTTACCAGGCAGAGCACGGCTGACACGGAAGCCCAGCACAGCACCGTGGTGCTTACCCAGAGGAAATCGGCTTGGGAAGCCGCTTCCGCGGTCCTGATGGGACTGATCCGCAAGAGCTGCGACACAAGGAATATGCTCCCTGCGATGCCTGCCACCAAGCCAAGGATCAAAGGCAACCAGAACGAACTGCCGGGAGCCTTAAGGTGAGGGCGACGCTGGGAGTCAAGGCCGCCGTCGTCGTCCTTGTTGTCTTTAAAGTACATCCAGTCACGGGCTTCACGTCCACGGAAGAACTGCCCATAACAAGCCGCGATGATGGCTGTGATGCCCAGCACCAGGGCAACGCCGATTCCCGGCCACTCGTCGTAGCCGTACTGGATCCACAATGCGCCGCCCAACCACCCGAAGTTTGTGAGGGCAAGATCCAAGCTGTCGGCCATCCAGGTGGTGACCACAAAAGTTGCGGTGCTGAGCAATGCCACAGGCAGCCAGAAATGCCGGGGACGCCTGGCCAGGACTGCCAGGGGGAGACCTATGCTGGCGAAACCCGCGCAGATGAACACTGTTCCGAGCCCGGCGATAATGGGAGCGATCAACGTCACAGGATCCACCGGTGCTGAAACGTCCTGCCCTATCCCCGCGAACGACAGGACTTGTCCCAGCGCCAGGCCCACGGCAACACCGACGGCAACCCTGAAGACACCCGGCAACCCGTGCCCCGACAGTGGAACCCCCGCACCCCGGGCCGAATGAGGGGATTCCGCCGGATAAGCGCCCGCTAACGCAGCAGCGAACCGTGATCGCCAAAGATCAAGGCCGACGGTAAAACCCAGGAGCGATCCCGTCACCACCGCTGAAGCCCAGATGCCACCCAGTACGACGCCGGATCCCGTCAGCAGGGCGGTGGCGGTCCCCACCACCAAGGGACCAAGAATCCCGGCGAGGGCACCGGCGCTCAGCGAGCGGAGGAAGTCGCTGGTGGCGGCTTTACTGGGAGCGTTGAGGACAGTGACTCGAGCTGCGCGTGTCGGGTGGCGCATGCGCAGGCGCCGTATCCACGTGGCAGGAGTGCCGGGTCCGAGGAGTCCCAAGCTGGCACTGACCTTCTCGTATGACCTCTGCCCGGCCCGCAGGTCGGCATCATGCTCGCGTGAGCGGAGCAAGGCAGCTGTCACAATCTCCACCACCACAGCCAGCAGGGCCGCACGCCAGAGGTAGTAGGGAAGCAGCGAAGGCCCTTCCCATATGGCGCCTGCGACGGGAACGAGAAGCACCACCAGAGTCACGTACCACGAGCTCCGAGCCAGCCACGCCAATTCAACGTCGCGGTGACGGATATGCGCGAACTCATGGAGAACGACGCCGTCGGCCGGTCCGGGCCGTACAAGCAGACCGACAATTTTTGGCGGCAGGGCAACCGCCGCTGAGCCGGGCCTGCCGAAGGAGAAAGCATCTCCCATCCGTGCCGGACCGAGGTAGAGCTTGGGTACACGACGCAGGCCGGCCTCGGACGCCAGCTGGCCGAAACGGTCCACCACCGCGCTGTGCTTTGGCGCGGGCACCTGCAGGGCACGCCGCCGTCGAATCATCAGTGGCACAACGAACATGACGGCCACGGCAAACACTGCCATGACCCCCGCTCCGGCCAGAGACCACAGACCCCGCCTGATCTCCAGCGGCGCCGTGCATTGCTGTTGCTGGGCGAAATCCAGGGCCAAACACTTACCCAACTCCTGGACCCATTCCCTGCCAAGGACCACGTTGTGCATCCATGAGCCCACAAACAAGCCGACCGCGAGAAGCGCAGCAATGAAGAGAACATACAGGCCAGTGGTGGGTGCGGGGAGGGCGAGTACGTTAACCCGGCGACGATCAACTGCTGGCGCCAACGGCTTCTGGTCCATGCTGACCGCCTTCTAAGGGTTGAAGAGCTACCTGCTGAGGACCCCGAGGATTGCGTTTCCCAGCAGATCTGCCTTGGTTTCGTCGAGGCCAAGCCGTTTGGACTGCTCTTTTGCGGCGGCGAAGACGCGGTCGCGCTGTTCCGCGGTGAGTTCGATCGCTGCGCTGGTGGAATCCTGTGGGGAGCCCAGCCGCAACACCCTGCGGACGGCTTCCGTCACTGCGGGTCTGGCGGCGTCCTTCACCGCGTCCTTGGCCACATCGCGGAGCAAGTCACCGAGGAAACCGATGATGAACTGGGCCACGGCGAGGGCAAAAGGTGCCAGCAAGGCCAGCTCCAGGCCGAAACCAACGGCCTCATCATTCTGGGCCGGGTTCAGAGTGGATTCGGGATCCGCGTAATACTCGTCGGCGACTTCGTCGAAGGTGAGCAGTTCATCCGGGGCGGCCCGCTCGATCATCAGCCGGGCCAGTTCAGTGCTCACATCACGTGTCTCGCCCATTGGGATGTTCGTGCCAAGCTCTCCCATGGTGCCCCCTTGGTGAGAATCGAACAGACTCGGAGGTCTGCCGTGGGACACATTGTCCGCCTGACGGTGGGGGACCACAAGACCATTGGCCGCCGCCGTTGAGCTTCGCCTTTCGATCAGCGGAACGGAGCCGCTGATCTGGCGTCAGCTGGCTCGGCGACTAGCAACCGAGCGGAAGGATGGTGCCGCGCCAAGTGGCTAGGGCGGCGCGGTCGCGCTCGGGGAGGTCGGCGGCCTCGATGAATTCGTGAAGGTCCAACCCGGCCAAAGCCGTCCTGAAGGCTCCTTCGGTGGTGGTTCCGTGGCGCTCGCAGAGTTCGTTGAGTAGGGATTCGGCATTGTTTCTGTTGCTGCTGGCAGCGCGGACGTCGCCCAGCCTGACAGTTTCGAGGTAGTCATCAACGATTTCCTCGGTGCCGGCGTTCACAGCCGACAGCAGAATCATGGCAATAATTCCGGTCCTGTCCCTGCCACCCATGCAGTGAAAAAGGACGCCGCCCGGCGCCGCGTTGAGTATGGCTGAGATAGCCGCCCCGGCTCGTTCGGGCATCTCATTGAGGTGGGGCAGGAAATACAGTGCCGTTCCCACCAAACCGTTGTCCCAGTAGCCAGCCCAGAACTCGGTGTTCTCAAGGCCGTCGAGATCCACGTTGATCGTGGTGAGCCAGGGTGGGCGTTTCCGGGTGTCCTTTTCACGTTCCCCAGGTTGCCGAAGATCGACGACGGTTCGGATGCCCGACTCGTGGACTTGCTGCCAGCCATCGGGGCTTATCCGGTCCACGTTGTCGCTCCGGAAAAACACCCCGTGCGGCGTCAGGGTTCCGTCTGCACGTTCCAAACCGCCAAGATCACGGGCGTTGACCAGACCTTCGACCCGGAGCGCGCGGTCCTTCCTGCCAGACTCTTCCATGCCCCAAGTAAAGCAAAGGGGCCCTACGCCCGCGCGTGCTTCTTCCCGCCGACACGCGTCGCAGCGGCACCCTCGCCCCGCTCCCCGGCAGTAACCGACGCCCCCGTCCCCAACCCGCGGACCGTCCACCCGGCACTCCGCCAGGCCTCAGCGTCCAGGACGTTTCGAGCGTCCAGCACCATCCGGCGTCGTACTAGGCCTCCCACAACGGAAGGTGACAGCGAGACGTATTCGTCCCATTCGGTGAGCAGTAGCACCAGTTCGGCGCCTTCGAGGGCGCGTTTTGTGTCGGCCTCGAAGCGGATTTGCGGGTAGCGGATCCAGGCGTTGTTGATTGCTTTGGGGTCGGTGACGGTGACGTGGGCGCCCGCGGCAGCGAGTTGTTGGGCGACGTCCAGGGCGGGGGAGTCGCGGATGTCGTCAGTGTCAGGCTTGAACGCTGCGCCCAGGATGGTCACCGTGCGGCCGGAGAGGAAGCCGCGGCACATCTCGCGGGCCACTTCCACGGCGCGGGAACGCTGGTCCAGGTTCACCGAATCAACCAGGGCCATCCACTCATCCACGGACGGCACCGACAGCTCGCGGGCCTGCGCACGGAACGACCGGATGTCCTTCGGCAGGCAGCCGCCACCGAACCCGAGCCCGGCGTGCAGGTATCGGTTGCCGATGCGCGGGTCCAGGCCCATCGCCTCGCTGAGCTCGCTCACGTCAGCGCCCGACGCGTCGCAGAGCTCGGCCATCGCGTTGATGAAGCTGACCTTGGTGGCCAGGAACGCATTCGACGCCGACTTGATCAGTTCCGCCGTCGCGAAATTGCAGACGAGCCGCGGAATACCGGCGCTGATCAGCGGTTCGTACACGGCATCCAGCACGGCGGTGACCGGAGCGCCGGCAGCGGCACCCTTGCCGCCCGGGACGCCGTAAACCAGACGATCGGGAACCAGCGAATCCTTGACCGCAGTGCCCTGGCGCAGGAACTCGGGGTTCCAGCCGAGCAGCACATCGGAGCGTCGGGCCAGTATCGTACGGAGCGTATCCACCGTGCCTACCGGCACCGTCGATTTACCCACGACGGCGGCGCCCTTTGCCAGATGCGGCAGGAGGCTCTTCGTGGCGCCCATCAAGTAGGAGAGATCGGCTGTGTCAGAGGTCTTGGACTGCGGGGTACCCACACAGAGGAAGTGCACCTGGGCCTCTGCGGCGGTGGAGAAATCGGTGGTGAACACGAGGCGGCCAGTGGTGCGCCCGTCCTGAAGGAGCTCGTCCAAACCCGGTTCATGGAATGGCGCCACAGCTTTGTTGAGCTGTTCAACCTTGGAGGAATCGACGTCGATGCCCACCACACTGTGGCCCATCGAAGCGAGCGTTGCTGCGTGGACTGCGCCGAGGTAGCCGCAGCCGATCACGGAAATCTTCATGAGGAGGGTCCTTTGCTTGAGGTGAGTTCTGTGGGCCCGTTTTCGCGGGAGAAGGAGGCGATGACTTCGGTGTAGTGCCGGACCAGGTCGGCGCTGAGCACAGGCCACGTCCGCCCCTGGACCGAGGCGGTTGCTGCCGTCGCGAACGCGCGGCGTTTGGCGTCGTCGCCCATCAGGTCCTGGACGTATGCCCTGAGTTGGGTGAGGTTTCCGGGCTCGTACAGCCAGCCGGTGCGGGAGTTTTCGACCAAGTCCAAGGGCCCGCCGCGTCCGGTAGCGACCACTGGAACGCCCGATGCCATGGCCTCCTGGATGGTCTGGCAGAAGGTCTCGAACTCGCCGGGATGAACAAAGAGGTCAAAACCCGCGACCGCCTCAGCCAGTGCATCCCCGCCGAGGAAACCCGTGAATACAGCGTCTGGCAGTTGAGCTTCCAGCGCCGCACGCTGCGGGCCATCACCCACAATCACCAGCTTCGTATTGGGCAGATCAGCCAGCACGGCAAGATCCTCAACCTGTTTCTCCACGGCGAGCCGGCCGACGTAGCCGATGATCCGGTGACCGTCGGGCGCTACTGAGCTGCGCCACGCCGTCGAACGTTTGGCGGGGTTGAAGCGCGCGGTATCCACGCCGCGACGCCACATGTCCACGCGCAGGATGCCTCGCCCGCGCAACTGGTTCAGCGCGAACGTGGAGGGCACAAGGGTTCGGGTGGCCAGGAGATGGATGTTGTCCACGCGGTTCCAGGCCCAGTTCTCCAGGAACGGCACGCCATAGCGGGCGGCGTAGCTGGGAACCTCGGTTTGGTAGATCGCCACGGTCGGGATGCCGAGTTGGTGGGCGGCCTGCACGGCGCGCCAGCCGAGGACGAACGGGGAGGCGAGATGAACAACATCGGGGGAGAAATCGGCAAGGATTCGCTTGACCCGATTCACACCACCCAACGCAACCCGCACATTCGTGTAGCCGGCCAGCGGCACCGAGGGAAGACGGTGCACATACGCACCCTTCTCGACGCTCGAAACATCAGTGTCCGACGTCGACGGCGCGATCACCATCACCTCATCCCCGCGCTCTTGCAGATGCTCCAGCACCCGCAGGATGGAGTGGGTTACCCCGTTCATCAATGGCAGGAATGATTCGGCGACGATTGCGATCCTCACGCCTTCCACGGTGGTCGCGGCGGTTGGCGTGGCGGGTTCGAACGGGTGGCCTGTGGAGGAAGAGTTGGTTAACAGGTGGGGCTCCAGTTTGTCTCAGGGCGCGCGTAGACTCTGCTTCACCGACGCGCTGGGGCGTCATGACTTCTGGGGGTCTTGCCATGTTTGCTGCTGGGGATAATTCGCGCGCGCTTGGAGTACGACGGCGGCGCTGGGCGGCGGTGCGGTCAGTCGCTGTCGGTTTGGGCTTGGCGCTGTTGTTGGGAGCTTTCGGTTCGCCCGGATCGCCGGCTGTGGCTGATGCGGTGACGGACATCGTTCCTGTGGGCGACAAACCTGGTGCCATCGCCGTAAACCCTGTGACGAACAAGGCGTACGTTGCCTCATTCGAAGGCGTTTCGGTCATCAACGGAACGTCCGACGGAGGCCTCCTGTACTCGGGAGACATGCCCGTGGACGTTGCCGTGAACTCGGCGACGAACAAGATCTACGTCAGCGAGATCGGCGGCTCGGTTGCCGTTGTAAATGGGGTTTCCGGTGCCGTGACGTGGGTTCCCGTGGGGGCTGAGCCGGGCGTTGTGGCGGTGAACGAGACGACCAACAAGATCTACGTGGCCGTGAAGACCGGCCTCACCATCATTGATGGGGCTACGAACACGACCACCTCTGTGCCATTCGACGGAGGTGCGCAGGACATCCTGGTGAATTCCGTGACGGACAAGGTCTATGTTCAGTCCAGTGGCACCATCAAGGTCATCAACGCCAGCGGCAATCTCTCGTCAACGATCGTCATCGGCGCAGGCATCTTGGGCGCAGCGATGAACGAGACAACGAACAAGCTTTACATCACGACGATCAGCAGGTTCGGGCCACGGCTCTCCGTAATCAACGGCGCAACCGACACCAGTGGAGCGAGCCTCACGTTCTCGCAGACCGTCGGCACCCTCGCGGTTAATCCTGGGACGAACAAGATATATGTAGCCGCAGACAGTGCTTCAACGGACGGCTTTGTGAAAATCATTGATGGGGCGACCTTCACGGAAGTGACCACCATCAGCACCGCCACGCGTGTCAGCGAGATCGTCGTGAACCCCGCGAGCAACAAGGTCTATGCGCCGACCAACGGCGGGGGCACCGTCATCATCAATGGCCAGAGCAACAGCAGCTACGCCGTTTACACAGGCAGCGAGCCGGTCTCCGCTGCCGTCAACACCTCCACCAACAAGGCGTACGTCGTCAGCTACGGCACTGCTTCTGTGCGGATCATCGACGGGACCGTGGAGCAGCCTGTCAAGAATGATTTCAACGGGGACGGGTTCACGGACGTTTTGGCTCGGGAAGCTTCCGGCGTCCTGTGGCTCTACCCGGGGGATGGCTCGGGCGGGTGGCTGAATCGCGTTCAAGTAGGGCAGGGCTGGAACATCATGACGGCTCTGGTTACTCCCGGCGACTTCAACGGTGACGGGAATGCCGACGTCCTTGCCCGTGATGGCGGAGGGCTGCTCTGGCTCTACCCCGGCAATGGCTCGAGTGGTTGGCTGCCTCGTGTGCAGGTGGGCATGGGCTGGGCTGGCATGACCGCGATCGAGTCCGTCGGGGACTTCAACGGCGACACCTTCGTGGATATCGCTGCCCGTACCGCCTCAGGCGTTCTGTGGGTGTACCGGGGTAACGGCTCTGGCGGTTGGCTGTCTGCCATCCAGGTGGGTACCGGTTGGAACGGAATGTCCGAGATGACCGGCGTCGGCGACTTCAACAGCGACGGCACGCCCGATGTTGCCGCCCGGGACTCCTCCGGTGTGCTCTGGCTTTACCCAGGCAATGGCTCCGGTGGATGGCTGCCGCAGCGGGCTATTGGGCAGGGCTGGAACGTCATGAACTCGCTGCTTGGTCCAGGTGACTTCGACGGTGATGGACGTGCAGACATCCTCGCGCGGAACGCCGCGGGTGAGCTGTGGTTGTACGCGGGCAGTGGGGGAGCTGCATGGCCCACGGCTTCCCGCGTGGGTACGGGGTGGGGCGGGATGACGGCGATTCTGTAAAACAGGCGGCCAAAACGGGACGTGTCGACGTCATGGTTTGATGCCACCTTCGATTCACCACATCCAGTTGCCCTGTACTCCTTGACTTCTTCTCTTCGGTGGAGAGTGCTCAGGTCCGGGTCCCGGTCAGTGCACTGTTCACTCGCGGACTCAAGCGTCCCCTCCCCGCGCCCGCTTCAGATCCTTCCGCAGCCCACGGTTATCGGCGCGCAACTCCCGGTTGTCGTCAACCAGCCCACGGTTGTCCTCCGTCAGCCCTCGGTTCTCCGCCTCCAACTCGAGCACCAGCTTCACTCCGGCCAGGTTCAGCCCCTCATCCAGGAGTGCGCCGATCCGCCGCAGGGTCGCAAGGTCGTCCTCGCTGTAACGCCGGGTGCCGCCGTCGGTCCTTTCCGGGGTGACCAGCCCTTTGCGCTCGTACTGCCTGATGTTCTGCTGCCCCGTGCCAACCAGTTCCGCCGCCACTGAGATCGCGTAGACGCCGCGAGCGTCCCGGCCACCGGCAGAGGTGCCGTCCGCCCCGGAAGCAGCCGGGCCGCCGTCGTGCGTCTCCGCAGCAGCGCCGTCCGAACCCGCCATCAAGAACCTCCGAAAATCTTCCGAAAACCTACTTGCACTACTTTCTCACCAGTGCTATAAAAAATCTATACCAGCCACCACAGATCAGGGAAGGCTGGGAGAACAACAAATCAGCATCACGACCAGAGGAGTGAGAACAAAATGCTGATGCGCACTGACCCGTTCCGCGAATTCGACAGGCTCGCCCAACAGGTTTTTGGCACAACAGCACGACCTGCCGGAATGCCCATGGATGCCTGGCAGGAGGGCGAGGAGTTTGTCGTTGCCTTTGATTTGCCCGGTGTGAGCCCCGACTCCGTCGACCTCGACGTCGAGCGCAACGTCCTCACGGTCAAGGCAGAACGGAAGTCGCCGGCCGGCGAGAACTCAGAGATGATCGCCGCCGAACGTCCGCAAGGCGTCTTCAGCCGGCAACTGATCCTGGGCGACACCTTGGACACCGAAGGCGTCAAGGCCAGCTACGACGCGGGCGTGCTGACACTCCGCATCCCCGTCGCCGAGAAGGCCAAGCCGCGGCGCATCGAAATCACGTCCAACGAACAACGTCAAGAGATCAACGCCTAATCCTCTGCCCTGCCGGAAGGCTTCCCCGGGGGTGGCCAACCGGCAGGGCGCCGATCGGGAACAACGGAGGCGGCCGCATCGGAATAGTTGGGCGCAGGCTTCGTGCCACGTCACAGCGTTTTTTAGCGCACATGAAAGCGGTCCCCGCCCGTCGTCTCCCGATTGATGGCCCCCGGTTCACCCCGGGGGCCATCCCCAAGTCTGCTGCAGGAAACCGGAACCAACCGTGAGCGATCAACCTGACCACTACGCCACTTTGCACGTGTCGCCGGACGCGACGACCCGTGAGATCGCCCGCGCCTACCGCACGCTGCTCCGGACCCATCACCCGGATACACGCCAAAAGGTCGACGACGGCGACACCACCTCCGCGGCCGACCTCCAGGAACTGCACGCCATCATGCAGGCGTACGTCGTTTTGTCGGACCCAGGAAAGCGGGCGGCTTACGATCAGGCGCGGCGGAGCGGTGTGCCCGCAGGAAGGCCCGGAACGCCGGTCAACGTGCGAGTCCATCGACACGAACCAGCGGCCAGCAAGGAACCAGGGCGTCCCCAGCCGCCCTTGTCTTTCGGGCCAACCCGTTGGGAGCCTTCATCCAGAACCCTCAGAACACCAAGGAGCCATTCATGAGTGCCTGGCGTCCCTACGACGGCCACATCATTCCCGCGTTCTACGAACGGTTCGAGAAACGCTGGGGGAGGGGAACGGCTCCATTCCTGGACCCCGAGGTCCACGAACAGCCGATGCCCCGTGCCCAGTGGATCAACCCGGACACGGGCGCTGCAGTTGCTGTGGTGCCTATCTGGACCGACGACCCCGAGCATCGCTCATTTGGCGTGTTCTACCTCCCGCCGGCTGGGGACATCTGGATGCTCCGACCGGGCCCTACCACGTTCCTGGAACCCAGTGCAGGGGCCAGCGGGGAGCAGGTGACACTCCGCAACGACGCTTTCAAGAAGGCCGTCAACCACGCCAAGGAGTTCATCTACGGGCCCCAGCTCTAGCGGGCTCACCCGAGGGGTTGGCTCTCGGCCCTAAGCGAGCCCTCAAAGTGCTGAGATGTAACCCCTCGGCGCTAGGAGCAAAAGCGGACGCATCCTGACCTCAAGTAGTCGTAGCCTGAAAGTACTGAACTCCCGACGAAGAGGACACAGTCATGACCGCGGCAAACCCGAGTATCAGCACAGTTCCCAGCGGCTACTCCAGCGTCAGTCCGTGGCTCATCACGCGTGACACCAACGCCCTCTTCGAGTTCATCACCGCAGCGTTTGGGGCAGAGGAGATCGACCGCGTCGTCGGGGAAGATGGCACCATCGGGCACGCGGAGGCGCGGATTGGCGACTCAGTAGTCCTCGCGTTCGACAGCCGAGCGCACTGGCCCGAAACGCCGTCGTACCTTCGCCTGTACACGCACGACGCCGACGCCGCCTTCCACGCCGCCCTCGCTGCGGGTGCCACCGCGGTTTCGGTCCTCGACAACAGCGCCTGGGGTGATCGCGGCGCCCGCGTCCAGGACCCGTTGGGCAACGTCTGGTGGATCATGTCGCACATGGGGGACGTCTCCGACGACGAAGCGGCCAGCCGCTGGGACGCCCCGGAATACGCCGCCGGAATGGAGTACGCGGTCGAATCCCTCCGACGGCATATGACCGGTCAGCCGGATGCGCCGGTCCCGGATGAGGTCAAGGCGATGGCTCCGGTGACACGTACCGAAGGAGTCCCTGCCGTCCCGGCCGGATATCGATCCGTCGAGCCCTGGATAATCTCGCGCAGCACTCCGGAACTCCTCGATTTCATCACGGCTGCGTTCGGCGCCAAGGAAGCGTTTCGCGTCCCGATGGAGGATGGGGCGATCGGGCACGCTGAAGCCAAGATCGGCGACTCGAACATCCTCGCCTTTGATTCCCAGCCCGACTGGCCTCCTACTCCTGCTTTCCTGCGGGTCTACGTCGGCGACGGCGATGCCGCCTTCGCTGCTGCCCTCGCCGCTGGTGCCACGGCAGTCACGAATATGACGGAGATGTTCTGGGGAGACGTAGTGGGCCGGGTCCGGGATCCGTTGGGAAATCTTTGGTGGATCCACTCCCGCGTTGCTGAGCCCACCGAAGAAGAGGCCTACGAGCGGATGATGGATCCGAAGTTCGTGAAAGCCATGGAGTACGTGTCGGGAGTGGACTTCTTCGCGAAGGGTTAGCTCTCGGCCGTAAAGCAACCACCCGCCGTCGTACTTCTCGCCGAGGGGTCAGCTCTCGGCACTAAGCGAGCCCCAAAGTGCCGAGACGTCGCCCCTCGGCGCAAGGTGGGGGAGAAGCGACCCAAAAGAAGGCTGGTGCAGCCTAAGGAGAGAATCCCGAGGCGGCTGCACCAGCTGCTAGTACGACTTTCTGTTATGAGTTGTGACACCTATCCATTGGCCGCTCCTAGTTCCCGGCTTCGATTGTTTCCGGGCCTTGCAAAGTCTGTGCAGGTGGGGCGGAGCTGAGATGGTCGGTGAGGGCTCCGTGCCCCGGGAGAACACCTCCCATTTTACGGCGGCTTCGTGGAAAAAGCGCTGGAATTCGCGGTATTTCAGGGGCGCCTGCGGGGTGGGAGCGGCCTGCCGTGGCACGATAGATCACGATGAAACTGCGCGCTGATCAGACCGGAAACCGTGGCCTCCCGATGCCCCTTTGGCTGCAGGGTGGTTTGGAAGCGGCGCAGGCAGCGTTCATTTCGGCCATCGTTGTGGTGTTGCCGCTGGTGGGAGTGTGGGCAACCGATGGTTTCCAGGACCGGAACGTCGACTCCCTGGCCCGTTTGGGCGGCCAGGCGTGGCTGCTGATCCATGGTGTTCCGCTGGAGCTGGCGCAGGTCAATATCGGGACTGCGGCCCAGCCGGGGTCGGGTCTGCTGTCCCTCATTCCGCTGGGGTTGACGCTCATCCCGTTCCTGCTTGCGTGGCGTGCGGGTCGTCGGCTCGCCCGGGCCTCCTACACCGACCAACTGTGGCAGGCATTTCTCGGCGCTTTCGTTGTGTACGCGGCGTTCGGGGCCGCCACCGGCTTCGTGTGCCGCACCCCTGAAGTAGTCATCAACCTCTGGTTCGCCATGACCATCCCCCTGGTGTCCTTCGGCCTTGGCATGATCGTGGGCGCTCGGCGAGAGGCCGGTTCGTGGAGCCGACTGATCGGCGTCGACGCCGTTGCGTGGCTCGCGAAGACCAGCCAGCATTCGCGCTGGGCGGGCTCCTACGTGGGCTCGGCGTTGAAGGCCGGATTCGTCGCGGCTATGGCTTCGGTCTGTTTGGCCGCGGTCCTGCTGGCCGTCACCATCGTGTGGCACTGGACGGACATCATCGCCGTCTACGAAGGAATCCAGGCCGGCGCCCTCGGGGGAGCCGTGCTCACCATCGCGCAGCTGGGCTTCCTGCCGAACCTCGTCATTTTCGCTCTTTCATGGTCCACCGGTGCGGGCTTCTCGCTCGGCGTCGGCTCCACGGCGGGTCCGCTGGGTACGGCGGTCGGGCCGCTCCCGGCCGTTCCGGTCCTCGGTGCCCTCCCCGCAGGACAGCTCGACGCCGGCGCCATGGCACTCGCGCTGCCCGTCGTCGCCGGTATCCTCGCGGGCTGGTGGTTCCTCCGCGAAGGCGAGAACCACTTTGACGAGTGGCTCTCCATCAAGATCAAAGCCCGATGGTTCACAGCCGCCGCCTCAACCCTGTTCCTGGGTGTGTTCATTGGCGCCGTTGCGGGTCTCCTTGGTGGTGCCTTGGCGTGGATCTCCCGCGGTTCGGCCGGGATTGGGCGGCTCACGGAAATCGGACCCCACCCGCTGTGGACGGCAGTCTGGCTGGCCGCGGAAGTGGGTATCGGCGTCGTGATTGGCTACGCAGTGGGGCCGTGGCTGGAACGCAGCCAGAAGCAGCGCGAAGCGAACCTCGACGAAGCAGCGTACGACGACGAACACGCCTGAGCTGGTCCTCTTCCGTCAGCGCTGGCTACTGCCGCGAACGGGGGTTAGCGAAGCGGTCCCGGCATGGAGTTCTCGAGCTGCGTCAGGCACTGCGTCTTGGCGGATTCCGTCAGCGCCCCGCGGGAGCAGTCCTGGTACTGGCTGACCTGGTTGAAGAAGAGCACCGACGTCAGGATGAGCAGGCACATCACGGCCGTGACCACCAGGCCTGAGATCGTCCCGAAGAGAATCAGCCGGGGGTGCTTGTACTTCAGCGTGCGGACCAGGACGACGATCCCCAGCACCATACCCGCGACCGTCAGAATGGCGCTCAACCACACATAGTTCACGTTCAGGGAGAACACGAAGAACGCGCCCAACGCCGTCAAAAGGAATGCACGGAACAGGATCTGGGTCTTGCCGAGGGCGGACTTTTCGGCCTCGGAGCGGGGTTGCTGGCTCGGCTTGGGACCGACGTCGGGATTCATGTTTTCCAGCCTACGCGAGCCGCCCATAAGCTAGTGCAATGCGCATTGTTGTCCTCGTCTCCGGTACCGGTTCCAATCTTCAGGCAGTCATCGACGCCGTGAAGTCGGGTGAACTGGATGTCGAGATCGCCGCCGTGGGCGCCGACCGCCCCGACACGTACGGCGTGGAGCGCTCCGATGAGGCCGGCATTGAGACCTTCGTGGTCAACTTCAACTCGTTTGAAACCCGTGCTGAATGGGACGCCGCCCTCCGCGACAAGGTGCTGTCCTACTCGCCGGACGTCGTGGTGTCCTCCGGGTTCATGAGGATCGTCAGCGAAGACTTCATCAACGCTTTCGACGGCAAGTACGTCAACACACACCCCGCGCTGCTTCCGTCCTTCCCGGGCGCCCACGGAGTACGCGATGCCATTGCGTACGGCGTGAAGGTCACGGGCTGCACCGTTCACTGGGCCGACGCCGGCGTGGACACAGGGCCCATCATCGCCCAGGAAGCCGTTGCCGTGCTTCCGGAGGACTCCGAGGAAACCCTGCACGAGCGCATCAAGGTAGTGGAGCGCCGCCTGCTGGTCCAGACCCTGCGGGACCTCGCAGCCGCCCCCGCGTAGGTCCCCACCCAACTGAGTAACAGCAAGTGTTCCACTCAGCCCTGAGTAGAGCGTTTGCTGTTACCTAGTTGGGTGGCAGGAACGAAAGGCTGTGGTTAACGCCCCACGCTCCCGGCACATTTGCCAGCATGGGCTGATGAAGATCCCGCGGCCGCTCCCGGCAGACCTCACTTCGAAGCCCTTTACAAGGCAGGAAGCGCTCGACGCCGGAGTGTCAGTTGGGCGACTGCGTTATCGGGATCTGGACTCACCAAGCCGTCAGATATATGTACCCGGCTCCGTTGACGAGTTGCAGTTGACCGATCGCGCCAGACCCTTGACGTTGGTCACGCCGTTCTCCGCGGCTTCGCATGCGACGGCGTTCCTTCTTTGGGGGTTTCCCGGATTCCTCCCACGCAGCCATGAGCCGGGTATTCACATTTCGCGACCTGACACCGTCGGAATCCCGCGCCGCCGGGGCGTGATCGGGCATAGGGGACAGTTCTTCGAAGACGAGATCACCGCTTTGGATGGAATGTACATCACCAGCCGGGCCCGGACATGGCTGGACTGTGCCCGGAGAATGGATATTGATGAGATCACTGTCGTGGCTGACCATCTGTTGCGTGTGCCCAAGCCGGAATTTGAAGGACGCAGTTCCCCGTATTGCACCATGGATGAGCTCGAAGAGATGCTTGACCGGCACTGGGGGACACCGGGTATCCGAAAGGCCCGCCCCGCCTTGGAACAAGCTTGCGTGGGTGCCGACTCCGCACCCGAAACGCGACTTAGGCTGGCGCTGAACAGGGCTGGGCTGCCCACAGCGGAAGTCAACGTGCCCACGGAACTGAGTCCCGGCGTCGTACGTCAACCGGACCTGGCGTATCGCGAACAGCGTGTTGCCGTGGAATACGAAGGTGAGGGTCATTCAGATCCGGAGCAGATTGTCCGGGACATAGCCCGTGAGGAAGACTTCAGCCGCGCAGGATGGACCTTGGTGAGGATCTCAAAGCGGCACATGGGCAACGACGCGAGGTCCGCCGTGGCCAAAGTGCGCAGGGCGCTCGAACAACGCGGCTGGGCTCCCAACTAGGTAACAGTAAACGTTCCACTGAGCGCTCAATGGGACGTTTACTGTTACCTAGTTGGGTTAGGAGAGGACGCGCTGCTTCGTCTCCGGGGCGAAGAACGCCATCCACAGCACGGACAGCAGCACCAGGCCACCGGCCATCGCGAACGACTGCGCCAACCCGAACTCGGGCCAGAAGAAGGAGGCAAACACCAGCGGGCCGAAGCCGGCGCCGATGCGGGAGAACGTCGAAGCCCAGCCGAAGCCCGAGCCGCGAAGTTCGGTGGGGTACAGCTCGGACACGTAGGCATAGAGGACCGGAATGGCCACCTGGACCACGAAGCCGAACACCAGCAGCCAGAACACAGCAGCCGATGGCACATCCACGACGAACGCCACGATCACCAGCGTCAGCGCGGACAACGGACCGGTAATGGCAAGGATCCACTTGCGTCCCACCCGCTCCACCAGCAGCGCTGCCACCACCACGCCCAGAAGTCCGACGGCGGCCATGCTCGCCGTCGTGACGAACGCCTTGTACTCCTCGAATCCGGCGCCGATAAGAATGCGCGGCATCCACGTGAGGGACAAGTAATAGACCAACAGGATGCTGAAGAACAGGGCCCAGGCCGCGGTCGTAATCTTCCAATTGAACTGCCAGATCCCGCGCAACTGTGCCCACGCGCTGCCGGGGGAGAGGCGCGGTGCGGCCTGAGGCTCGGGCAAACTGTACGCGCGGGGCTCGGCACCGGTGGCTTCCACCAGACCGTCGATCACCGCCGCCGCCTCTTGCCGTCTACCCGCTCGAATCAAGAACAGCGGAGATTCCGGCACCGAACGCCGAACCCAGAAAACGAGCAATGCGGGCAACACCATGATGAGCATCGTGAGCCGCCAATCGCCGAAGGCAGCAACCAGGCCGGCGGAGACGAAACCACAGAGCGCAGCACCGATCGGCCACCACCCGTCCATGGCCGTCAGCACCTTGCCGCGTTGTTTGCGGGGAGTGAACTCACCCACCAGCGCATAATCCACGGGGATGCAGCCGCCCAGGCCGAAGCCGGCCATGAAGCGGAAGATGCAGAACCACACGATGTCCGGCGCAAAAGCACCCAGAACCGTGAAGATGCTGAAAATCAGGAGGGTCGCTGTGAAGGCTTTCTTGCGGCCAATGGTGTCGGCAATGGTGCCCCACGCGAACGCACCCACGGCCATGCCGATCAGGTTGGCCGTGCCGATCCACGCAGCGTCAGTCGGTTGCAGCGACCAGTGCTTGGACAGCAGTGGTATCAGGATGCCGTTGAGCGTGACATCCCAAGCGTCGAACATGAACCCGAGCCCGCCGATCAGGAAAATCCGTCCCTGGACCTTCCACCGCCATGGCAGTTCCTGCACAACTTGCTCGCCGCTGGGCACGGCTGTGTATGTATTCATTGGGCCTCCTGCATGCAACTTTATGCGCTGTGCACCGAGCGGAAGTCCGCGTTACTTCTGGTTCTCGATGGCCCTCCGGAGGAAACCACCGGCTTCCTCCAACGCACCCTTGGCCTGACCAGCCTCGATACCTGTCAGGAGCACCAAAATTGCCGCCTTCACGGAACCGCCCACGGCGTCCAAAGCAGTGGAGGCTTCTTGGGCCGACACTCCGGTGGCGTGCTGGACCGTCCGTTGCGAACGAGCCAAAAGCTTCTCGTTCGTGGCACGCAAGTCCACCATGAGGTTCCCGTAGGTCTTGCCGAGTTTCACCATCACCAAAGTGCTGATCATGTTGAGGACAAGTTTCTGGGCGGTACCCGAGTTCAGCCTGGTCGAGCCCGCAATAAACTCCGGACCTACGACAACCTCAATCGCCGCGTCCGCCAGATGACTCACGGCCGAGCCCTTGTTGCACGCCAGCGACGCCGTAAACGCACCCCGTTTCCGCGCTTCTTCCAGCGCACCGATCACGTACGGCGTCCTGCCGGAGGCGGTAATACCCACGACGGCGTCTGCTTCCGTCACGTTGATGTCGTGCAGGTCGCGCGCGCCAGCCGTTGCGTTGTCCTCTGCGTACTCCACCGGATGTTGGATGGCTTTGGTGCCGCCCGCAATAAGTCCGACGACGAGACCCGGCGGGGTGCCGAATGTCGGCGGGCACTCGCTCGCGTCGAGCACACCCAACCGTCCGGCCGTTCCCGCTCCCACATACAAAAGGCGCCCGCCGCGCTGGAGTCGCTCCGCAACGGCGTCGACCGTTTGAACGATCGCCGGGCTCGCAGCCTCAACGGCAGCATGTACTCCTGCACTGTGGGCAAGCATCGCCGAAACGAGTTCTTCAGTGCCCAGGATGTCCAGATTGTCCAAACCCTCGGCAGTGGCCTCGGTCGCCAACCCGGCGAGTTCCGTGCGCAGGCCCGCAAGTTTGTCGGCGTCAGTCGGGCCAGTTTGTTCCGTCACGGTGGATGTACCTTTCCTGGATGAGCCCGCGGCGCGTCGCAGCGAGGGCAGCACCGTCCAAGCCATCGCCGAGCGGCGCCACCACCTCAATCCCAGCCGAAGCGAGGGACTTCCGCAAGAGCGCCGCGAAGAACTCCGATCCCACCACTCCACCCAGGAGCGCCACGCGCGGCGTGCTGCCGCGCTCACCACTGGACGCGAGCTTCACCGTGTGGGTCAGAATGCGGCATGCCTCGCCGATGATGTCATGCGCGACGGCGTCACCCGCCTCCGCTGCGTGCAGAACCAGCGGCGTGAACCGGGCCATCGCACGGTACGGGTTTTCGCTGTCAGCGAGCCAGCCCGGGAGCATCTCCGGCGACTCGACCAGGGCACCGGCCGCGGCCGACAACGAGGTGGCGGGGCCGCCGTCGTGCGCTTCAAGAACTGCCTGCAGACCTTGCTGGCCAATCCATCGTCCGCTGCCGCGGTCGCCAAGGTAGGGGCCCCAGCCGTCGGCCCGGTGCAGGACTCCGGCTTCATCGAAACGGAAGGCCACGGCGCCGGTCCCCACGATGAGCGTGGTGCCCGGAGCGCCTTGGAGAGCCCCGAGTTGGGCGGCTGTCGCGTCGGAAAGGACGGCTGCGGGGACACTGAATCTCTGGGCCAGCATGGTGGCGAGTTCCTGGGATTTTTCGGCGGATGCTTCGACGCCGGCCACTGCGGCGCCGATTCCTGTCAACGTGCTGACGGGGAGACCGGGCGGCAACAAGCTGACCGTCTCGAGGAGCAGCTCGAACGCCAGCGTGGGCCCGTTGTCCACGTGCACGCCGGGGAAGCCGTGCTGGTCGGCCGCGCCCAGCAACTCGCCACCGCTGCGCAACTCCACGCGGCAACGGCTCTTCCCTACATCGGCAACAAGAACGACCTCGGTGGCTTCCATGGATCAACCCTATGTTGTGAGGCCCGTTCTGCAGGGTATGGGTCTCGCTTTGCCTGCAGAGTGGGCCTCGCAACGCGTTGGCTGGCAACGCGGGCGCAACTTCTGTGGAGGAACAGTCGCAGCGCCCCCAGGGGCCAAATCTGTGGATAACGCAACACCGCCGACCGTTTCCGGCAAGCATGGTCCAATGCTGAAACCCACGCCCCTGCCGTCGGAGATCGACCCGGATGGCTTCCTTGTCCGAGATGCGTACGCGGCTGGCGTTCCCCGCGGGAGGTTGCAATCGGCGGGCCTCGTCACACCCAGCCGGGGAATCCGGCTCAACCGAAGCGATAGCCCCAACGTGGCGCTACTTGCACGACTGCATACGGCCATCACTCCCAGATGTGCGGTGAGCCATGTAACCGCGGCGCTCCTCTGGTCGATCCCACTTCCGATCTATCTGGAGGAGGAGGGCAACAACGGCGTTATCCATGTGACGCGTCGACACGAGATTGGGCGGGTTAAGCGTCGCGGTGTGGTGGGGCATCGGGCGCCGCTCTTGGCCAGGGATGTTCGTGTTGTGAACGGGGTCCAACTGACGTCGCCCGAGTGGACCTGGATGGATTTGGCCCGGCAGATAGGGCGGTCTTCGCTTGTGGCCGCCGGAGACTTTCTGTTGGCCCGGGAGAATCCGTTGTCCTCCATTGAGGCGATCCAGGAAGTCATTAACCGGCGACCGAAGGTAAAGGGAATCAGGATGGCCCGGGAGATACTGCCGTTGCTGCGCGTTGGAGTCGATTCTCCGCAGGAATCCCGGCTGCGGTTGAAAATCGTCGACGCCGGCCTGCCGGAGCCAGCGGTCACGCAGCCGATCTTTGATGAGCATGGCAGGTACATATCCACGCCGGACCTCCAGTACAAGGAATACAAAATTGCCATGGAGTATGAGGGGGACCATCACCGCTCCGATCCCGTGCAATGGGGTAAGGACATCGAACGTGACGATCGGCTTCGGGCTATGGGATGGATCGTGCTCAGGTTCTCCGATGTCCAGATGAAAGGTGGATGGGCCAACGCGGAACGTAAGGTTCGCGATGCGTTGGTGTCGCGCGGGTGGCGAGGCCCGGCGTCGTAATTCTTGCGCACGGGGTGTTGGGTGTGGAGTGGGCCTCGCATTGTGGGGGCGGGATTTGTGGGGCCTGGTGTGCAGGGGTTGGGCGGGGTGTTGGGTGTGGAGTGGGCCTCGCAACGCAAGGGGTGTGTTTGTGGGGCCTGGTGTGCAGGGGTTGGGGAGGGTTGATGGGTGTGGAGTGGGCCTCGCATTGCAGGGGGTGTGTTTGTGGGGCCTGGTGTGCAGAGGTTGGGCGGGTTGATGGGTGTGGAGTGGGCCTCGCAGTGTGGGGGGCGGGATTTGTGGGGCCTGGTGTGCAGGGGTTGGGCGGGTTGATGGGTAAGGAGTGGGCCTCGCAACGCAGGGGGCGGGATTTGTGGGGCCTGGTGTGCAGGGGTTGGGCGGGTTGATGGGTGCGGAGTGGGCCTCGCATTGCAGGGGGTGGGATTTGTGGGGCCTGGTGTGCAGGGGTTGGGGAGGGTTGATGGGTGCAGAGCGGGCCTCGCAACGCAAGAGCCCCCAAAGACGCAAAACGAGCCATCGAGCGAAACGCGATAAACTCTCCGTATCCCACACCCGCGACACCACCCGCGACTTCTACGCGAACTAAGACGGAGACTTTTGTGAGCTTGACGCAGCTTGACCGTGTTCCCATCCGCCGTGCACTGATCTCGGTTTACGACAAGACGGGACTGGAGGAGCTCGCGAGGGGCCTGCACGCAGCCGGCGTCGCCATCGTTTCCACCGGCTCCACCGCCAAGAAGATCGCCGCCGCAGGCATCCCGGTCAAGGAAGTCGAAGAAGTCACCGGCTCCCCGGAAATGCTGGACGGCCGCGTCAAGACCCTGCATCCGCGCGTGCACGGCGGCATCCTGGCCGACCGCCGCGTCCCGTCCCACATGGACACCCTTGCGGGCATGGAGATCGAAACCTTCGACCTCGTGGTGGTGAACCTGTACCCGTTCGTCGAGACCGTGAAGTCCGGCGCAGCGCAGGACGACGTTGTTGAGCAGATCGACATCGGAGGCCCCGCGATGGTGCGTTCGGCCGCTAAGAACCACGCCGCCGTCGCCATTGTCACGGACCCCAACTTCTACGGCGAAGTGGTTGCCGCAGCACAGGAAGGCGGCTTCGACCTGAACACCCGCCGCCGCCTGGCTGCCAAGGCCTTTGCGCACACGGCCAGCTACGACAATGCTGTTGCTTCCTGGACCGCAAGCCAGTTCCTGGACGAAGACGGCGACGGCATCATCGACTGGCCCGCCTACGCCGGCCTGTCGCTGGAACGCTCCGAGGTCCTCCGCTACGGCGAAAACCCGCACCAGCAGGCGGCTCTCTACGTGGACAAGGCTGCTCCGGCCGGCATCGCCCAGGCCGACCAGCTGCACGGCAAGGCCATGAGCTACAACAACTTCGTCGACGCCGATGCCGCCCTGCGCGCTGCCTTCGACTTCGCCGAGCCGGCTGTCGCGATCATCAAGCACGCCAACCCTTGCGGTGTAGCTGTCGGTTCGGCCGACGCTGCAGACCCGATCGCCGACGCACACGCCAAGGCCCACGCCTGCGACCCCGTTTCCGCCTTCGGTGGCGTCATCGCTGCAAACCGCACCGTCACCGCCGGCATGGCCCGCACGGTTGCCGACATCTTCACCGAGGTTGTCATCGCCCCGGACTTCGAGCCCGAAGCCGTGGAGATCCTTTCAAAGAAGAAGAACATCCGCCTCCTCGCCCTGCCCGAGGGCTACGGCCGCTACCCCTCCGAGATGCGCCAGGTTTCCGGCGGCGTCCTGGTCCAGATGAGCGACAAGGTGGGTGCCGACGGCGACAACCCCGCCAACTGGACCCTCGCTGCCGGCGAAGCCGCCGACGAAGCAACGCTCGCAGACCTCGCCTTCGCCTGGACCGCTTGCCGCGCTGCCAAGTCCAACGCCATCCTGATCGCCAACCACGGTGCAGCCGTGGGCATCGGCATGGGCCAGGTCAACCGCCTGGACTCCTGCCGCCTGGCCGTCGAGCGCGCCAACACGCTGGGCGTGCAGGTAGAGTCCGACGTCGAAGGTGCGGGCGGCGCGTCCAACACCAGCGGTTCTGACGCACCTGAGCGCGCCCGCGGCGCCGTTGCATCCTCGGACGCGTTCTTCCCGTTCGCTGACGGCCTGCAGATCCTGATCGATGCCGGTGTCCGCGCCGTCGTCCAGCCGGGCGGTTCCGTCCGCGACGAGGAAGTCATCGCCGCAGCCAACGCTGCAGGCATCACGATGTACTTCACCGGCGCACGCCACTTCTTCCACTAGAGGAAGAGCCCGCCAGGGCCCAGGCAGAAAGCACCACAACGCAACGGCGGCCGCCCCCGGGAGGGGACGGCCGCCGTCGTGCTTTATCCGCACATACTTAACAGGGACGTGCCAGCAAAAGAGGGTCCGCTACGAAGCCGCTGCTGCGGTGTTGTACGTGGACTGGATCACGGTGCCCCAGTAGGGGCCGTACATGGTGGTGGAGTTGCTGCCGTATCCGTAGCTGTTCACGGAGTTCTGGTAGCCGGAGGAGCTGGTGCCGATGAACCACGGACCGCCCGAGGAACCACCGGTCATGTTGCAGGGGATTCCCTGGCTGTTGAACTGCGGGTTGTAGGGATCATTGGTTGCCTTGCCGGAGCAGCTCTTGAGCGATTCACCGTTGAAGGGCGAGCCTGCCGGGTAGCCGAAGGCCTTGTAGCTCAGGCCGCGGGCGGCGTTGAACTGGACGCCGGAGGCCCCGACGACGTCGGCGAGCTTCTGGCCGTTGAGGGTGTTGACCACGGCGAAAGCGGTGTCGTACTGCATGTTGCCGTTGGATGCCCACTGGGTGGGGGCGTACAGCGCCTTTGCCGTCCACTTCCCGTAGGGTGCGGCACCGTTGAGGTAAGCCGGGACAAACACGAAGTTGGTGGCGTATGCGCCCGGGCCTTCGTTGAGGCAGTGGCCTGCAGTGGAGACCGTGCTCTTGTTGGTTGAGGTGACGGAGTTGCCGGAGCAGACGTAGTTGGAGCCGCCCAGGGTGAAGAAGACCTTGCCGATGTGCTTGACGGGGGTTTCGCTCTGGTTGACCTTGCGGTCGATGGTCTTGGAGTCGGTGGTGGCCTGCTGGCCTGCGATGCTGCTGAGGGCGCCCGGGGCTTCGGTGACCGGGGCTTTGCCGAGGTTGAGGAGCTTGCCGCGGTCAAGCGCTTTGGCCGCGAGGATTTCGCCGGACTTGGCATTCTTCATGCGCTCCGGCGTCCAGTAGTCTGCAGCGCCGGTGTCCGACACTACATGGCTGCTGACCGCAGCGCCGCTGGAGTCTGCGTTCTGGGCCGGTGCCGCGTTGGCGCTGGTGGTTCCAACCAGCGCCAGGATTGCGGCAGCGGACAGACTCAGCAGGCTTGTGGCCAGGGTCTTGGTTTTCGTCACGTTGTTCCTACCTATCGAGGGAGTGAGGCGGCCAGTGATGGCGACCGCCGACTGACGGAATTGAAGGTATCGAACGTATGACAAGTTTGTAAAGAGATGTTTCATAGTTTGTGATAATTTGGTGTCACTTCCTCGTCAAGTAGCGCGGTCCCTTTGGTGATCCCAGTGACAGCCCTTGGCAGGAAGCCGTCAGTGGTCTTTGACCGTGACTCTGTCAGGGAGGGGCTTGGGTGTGACGCCAGGCCATGAACCTTCCTGTGAGAGCAGGGAGAGATTGCGCGCTCCCTCGGGATCGTCGGCGCTGAGCGGGATGATGATGGTGTTGTGCTGCGAAGGAGCCGAGGGCTGTCCGCCCATCCAGGCTGATCCCACGCCTGCAGTGGAGAGGTCGAAGAACGGCTCCCCGTCAGCGGTTCGGGCGCTGATCTGAATCTGGGTGTTGGGCATGTAACCCTCGCCTACAGACCAAACATTCCGGACGATGTAATCGACCAGCAAATCGCCGTAAAGAACGGTGTAACCAGGGTCGATGGCTATCTGTACGGAGTATCCGGTGTTGCCCTTCACGTTGGGGGGACCTCCTCCGGCGAAGCCAGTCACCGAGATCCCGGGGACGGCGTCGATTGCCTCGCGGGCTTCGGCCATCGTCTGACCGGTGTCGGCATCGTGCGGGATGGTCTCCCGGGGTGTCGGCGCCGGGACAGCGCAAGCGGTCAGCGCGAGGAGAATCCCGGCCGCCAAAGCGGTCAGCCAGGCAGCAAAGGAGGTGGGTCGAATGGTGCGGGTCATGACTTCACTATGTTCGGTTTCGCGGTGAATGAGATGCTGGCGCGCCCGGGGACCAGACATTTGCCGGCAACCAGCCTGCAGGCAACCAGCTCTCCGCAACCAGGGTCCGACGGCGGCGGGCAGCAGCGGCGGTCAGGCCGCCGTCGGACGTTATCGCCGGAGAGTGGTAACGAACACGTGATCCCGGACACGAAGGGCCGCCTTATCCGTCTACTCGGGTAAGTTAGGAGATGTTGAAATCTGCAGACTTTCAGGGAGAACCCCGCCAATGGCCAAGATTATCTATACCCACACAGACGAAGCGCCGATGCTGGCAACGTACTCATTCCTGCCGATTGTGGAAGCGTACGCCTCGACCGCAGGTGTAGAGGTGGAGACCCGCGACATTTCGCTGGCCGGCCGCATCATCGCCGTTTTCGGCGATTTCCTGACCGAAGAGCAGCGCACGGGCAACGCCCTGGCTGAACTTGGTGAACTGGCAAAGCAGCCGGAAGCCAACATCATCAAGCTGCCCAACATCAGCGCCTCCGTGCCGCAGCTCAAGGCTGCCATCGCCGAACTCCAGGCCCAGGGCTACGCCCTCCCGGACTACCCGGACAACCCCTCCTCGGACACCGAAACGGACATCCGCTCGCGCTACGACAAGATCAAGGGCTCCGCTGTGAACCCGGTGCTGCGCGAAGGCAACTCCGACCGCCGCGCACCCCTGTCGGTGAAGAACTACGCCCGCCAGAACCCGCACTCCATGGGCGCCTGGACCCCGGAGTCCAAGACCAACGTTGCCACCATGGGCGAGAACGACTTCCGCTCCAACGAGAAGTCCGTTGTTCTCAAGGCCGACGACTCCCTGACCATCCAGCTGGTCCGCGAAGACGGCACCACCAAGGTCCTCAAGAAGGACTTTCCCGTCCTGGCCGGCGAAGTTGTTGACGCAACTGTCCTGCGCGCCGACGCCCTGGACGAGTTCCTCAAGGCACAGGTTGCCCGCGCCAAAGAAGAGGGCGTCCTCTTCTCGGCACACCTGAAGGCCACCATGATGAAGGTCTCGGACCCCATCATCTTCGGCCACGTGGTCAAGGCTTACTTCTCCGAGCTGTTCGACACCTACGGCAAGCAGCTCGCAGCCGCAGGCATCAGCCCGAACAATGGCCTCGCAGCCATCCTCAGCGGCCTGGAAGACCTGCCCGAGGACGTCCGTGAAGGCGTCAAGGCAGCCATCACCAAGGGCCTCGAAGACGGTCCCGCACTGGCCATGGTCGATTCCGACAAGGGCATCACCAGCCTGCACGTCCCTTCGGACATCATCGTTGACGCTTCCATGCCTGCCATGATCCGTTCCTCCGGCCACATGTGGGGCCCGGACGGCAAGGAAGCCGACACCCTGGCGGTTATCCCGGACAGCTCCTACGCCGGCATCTACCAGGTTGTCCTGGACGACTGCCGCGCCAACGGTGCTTTCGATCCCACCACCATGGGCACCGTTCCCAACGTAGGCCTCATGGCGCAGGCAGCCGAAGAATACGGCAGCCACGACAAGACCTTCGAGATCCAGGCAGCCGGCACCGTCCAGCTCGTGGACAGCAAGGGCACGGTCCTCACCGAGCACCAGGTCTTCCCGGGCGACATCTGGCGTGCATGCCAGACCAAGGACATCCCGGTCCGCGACTGGGTCAAACTGGCCGTCACCCGCGCCCGCGCCTCCCAGACCCCGGCCGTGTTCTGGCTGGACGAGACCCGTGCGCACGACGCCAACCTGATCGCCAAGGTCAACGAGTACCTCAAGGAACACGACACCGAGGGCCTCGAGATCAAGATCCTCTCCCCGGTTGAGGCCACGGCCTTCACCCTGGAGCGAATCCGCAAGGGCGAGGACACCATCTCCGTGACGGGTAACGTCCTCCGCGACTACCTCACGGACCTGTTCCCGATCCTCGAGCTCGGCACCAGTGCCAAGATGCTCTCCATCGTTCCGCTGATCAACGGTGGCGGCCTGTTCGAGACCGGCGCCGGTGGCTCCGCTCCCAAGCACGTCCAGCAGCTGGTCAAGGAAAACCACCTCCGCTGGGACAGCCTGGGCGAATTCCTTGCCCTGGCAGTCAGCTTCGAGCACCTTGCCACCACCACGGGCAACGCCCGCGCCCAGGTCCTGGCTGACACGCTGGACCGCGCAACGGGTACGTTCCTGCTGGAAAACAAGTCCCCGCGCCGCAGCGTCGGCGAGCTGGACAACCGCGGAAGCCACTTCTACCTGGCCACCTACTGGGCCCAGGAGCTGGCCAAGCAGACCGAAGACGCCGAGTTGGCCCAGGACTTCGCAGCAATCGCTGACGCCCTGACCTCCAACGAAGAGGCCATCGTCGGCGAGCTGGCCGCAGTCCAGGGTCCCGCCGTCGATCTGGGCGGTTACTACCGTCCGGACGCCGCCAAGGCCGCTGAGATCATGCGCCCGTCCGCTACGTTCAACAAGGTCCTTGCTGACTTGAAGAAGTAGTCTCCGCAAAGCGAAACTGGCCCGCAGGCGTTGCCTGCGGGCCAGTTTGCTTTTAAGACCCTGTTCAGCGCTCGGCCAGGAACCGCTCCGGTGCCACGCCGCCGTCGACGATGTCCTTCAGCACCCGGCCAATAGCCGGCGTGAACTTGAACCCATGTCCGGAGAAGCCGGCACCCACCACCAGCGGACCGAAACGGTCCAGCACAAAGTCCTCGTTGGGCGTGGTGGTGTAGGTGCAGCTGATGGGTACCGCGGTGGAAGGGTCGACGCCGGGAAGCCACTCTTCTGCGTACCGCACCAACGCCTCGAGCTGCTGGGGGATGGGCTCGAAGGTGCGCTCGTCGGGGTCCATGACGGGACCGACTCCGTGCCAGCCTGCTTTCACGCCTTCGCCGGGAGTGAGCATGCCGTAGACGGGGCTGAACCAGTATTCGTAGAGTTCGTTGTTCGGATCGGGGTCCGGGTTGTGGTTGAAGCTGGGCCACACCAGGGTGTTGTCCGTCGGGGTGAAGTGAGCGGGTTGCTCCTGGGTCACCACCAACGCGGGGAGCTTGACGAGTCCGTTCAGCACCTTCGTCGTCCAGGCGCCCGCTGTCACCACCACGCGGGTTGCCGTGTATTCGGTCTCCTCCGTCACAACCACTACCGTTTCGGCCCCATCGATGCGGATGTCGCGGACCGGCGTCGAGTACTTGAAGACGGCGCCATGGGCTTCAGCGGATTCCCGCAGCGCCACCAGGGCATCTGCCGAACGGATCCGACCGGAACCCGGCACGAACAGGACATCGGTGGCGAAGTTCATTCCCCGCCAGCGGTTGGCGGCCTCGTCGGCCGAGATGAAGTAGCTCTCGATGCCGCGCTCCTGGTGGGCCGCGTGGATCAGTTCCAGCTTGGGCACGTTGCCGTGGTTCGCCAATCCCACCATGTCCAGCAGGGGAGCGCCGTGCTGGGCTGCGAGTTCGTCCCAGAGCGTTTTGGATTCGGCCAGGAGATCCAGGTAATCAGCCTCGGCGTACGCGGTATTGAAGTTGCGGGTGGCGCCGTGGGAAGCACCAATGTGGTGTCCGGCTTCGAACTGCTCCAGCAGGACCACGGAACGGCCCGCCCGGGCGAGTTGCCATGCGGCCGCCGATCCCATGGCTCCTCCGCCAACAACTACAACGTCAACCTGCATGCCTGCTCCATCCACCGTTGGCCCTCTTGAGAATCGCACCCCCCGAAGAGGGCCACCTCCCATTCTGCCCCCACTCACCCAACTGAGTCGCAGCAAACGTCGTAATGGGGGCGCATTGGAGCGTTTGCTGTGACTCAGTTGGGCCAGGGCGGGGGTGTTACGCGGCCAGGCGCCTGCGGATCCACGCGGAGAACTGGTCCACCACGATGATCAGCACCAACACGATCAGGATGTGGGTGAGCATGGAGTCGAACTGGAACGACTTGATGGACTGGTTGATCAGCAGCCCGATGCCGCCGGCTCCCACCAGCCCGAGGACCAGCGAGGACCGCACGTTGACGTCGAAGCGGTACAGCAGCAGGCCCACGAACTGGGGGACCACCATGGGCAGCGTGGCATTGGCGACCTGCTGGATCCTGTTGGCACCGGCTGTGCGGAGTGCTTCCTGCGGCCCGGCATCGATTTCCTCCATGGACTCGGCCCACAGCTTCCCCATGACACCCGTGTTGTGGCAGATCAAGGCGAGCACGCCGGCAAAGGGACCGAGCCCCACTGCTGTGACGAAGATCAGCGCAAACACGATGTCCGGTACAGCCCGGAAGAACGACAAGACAGCCCGCGCTGCCTGGTACACGAGCCGATGCGGACTGGTGTTCCCAGCAGCCAGGGCCGCGAGCAGCAGGGCGAATGGCACGGACAACGTGGTTCCCAGCAGGCCAATCCACAGCGTCACCAGCGTCGCTTCGAGGCCGGGCTTGAGTGTCTTCTCCCAGCTCAGGTCCGGCGGGAAGGCGTCGCCAATGAAGGCTGCCATGCCTTTCCAGCCGTCAACCAGGAGTTCCGGTTTGAAGTCCGTCCCCTCGATGGCCACGGCGTGAAGTCCGACGACGGCGGCTGCCACTGCCGCCGTCGTGATCCACCGCAGCGGCTTCTTGGGGCGGACCAGTGCCACGCGGGGTGTGCCGGTGGAGTCACGGCGGGCGACGGCCGGGGTCAAAGTGTGGGGAGTCATGCGGCCTGGGTCCTGTCTGAAACGACACTGTCTGAAACGTCCCGGTCCGGGGCATACAACGTGTCGAGATGATCGGCTGTGACCTCTGTGGAGGGGAGGTCGAAGGTCATGGAGCCCTGGAGCAGCCCGATGGACCGGTCTGCGTATCGCAGCGCGAGATCGGGCTGATGGAGAACCGCGGCCACTGCCAACCCTTCGGAGTGGGCGAGTTCACGCAGCAGAGCCATCACTTGCTCTGCGGCGTGCGGGTCCAGTGCGGAGACAGGTTCGTCGGCGAGTACGACGTCGGCCCGCTGGCAGAGTGCCCGGGCTACGGCGACGCGCTGCTGCTGTCCGCCGGAAAGGCGGCCCACCCGGTCGAAGGCGCGATCGGCCAAGCCCACGCGGTCCAGACAGTCGAGGGCTTCCTGCTGGACGTCGGCCGGAAACAGCAGAGGACTGAGGGAGCGAACCGTGGGGATGCGGGCCAAGGCGCCGGCGCAGACGTTGTCCAACGCCGTGCGCCGGGGGACCAGATGGATCTTCTGGAAAATCATGGCCATGCGTTGGCGGGCTTGCTGCAGGTCACGCCCTTGGAGGGTTTCCAGCGCAGTTCCGTCGATGCTGATGCTGCCGGAATCCGGAGCGGTGATACCCATGACGCAGCGCAGTGTGGTGGACTTTCCGGAGCCATTGGCGCCCAGGAACGCTACGAGCTCGCCGGCTGCAACGGAGAAGTCCACGCCTTGAAGGACATTCCTGCCGCTGAAGGACTTCCGCAAGCCTCGGACGGCGAGAAGGGGGTCGGACATTACAGATCCTTCTCGGTGAGGCCCATGGTCTCGGCGAGTTCGAACAGCGGCGTGTAGTTGTCCTTGGTGACTTCCAGCAGCGGGCCCGGAGGGGTGACGTCCAGGAACTCGCCCACCTTGGCCACGTCGGCGGGTTCCAGGCTGAGGAAAGCGTCCTTGACGGCTGCCTTGAACGCGGGGTCCGCGTCGCCGCGCACGGTGATGGGGTCGTTGGGGATGGGGTTGGACGTCCACACCTGGCGGAAGTCGTCCTTCTTGAAGGTGCCTGCGGCAATGGCGGTGGCCAACGTCTGGGAGTTGATCTCGGCTGCATCAACCTTGCCGTTGGTCAGCGCGAGCAGGGCTTCAGGATGACCGCCCGTGTAGTCCATCGTGATGTCGGCGTCGGCGATTCCGGCTTCACGGAGGCCGAAGCGGGGCAGGACGTCGCCCGAGGTGGATCCGACGCTGCCCAGGGCGAGGGACTTACCCTTCAAATCCCCGATGGCCTGGATCGGGCTGTCCTTGGCAACCCAAATCCCGGCCGTGTACGTGCTGAGTTCCTTCTCGGCAGTGCCAAAGGAAACCAGCGGCTCGGCGCCGGCCTTGGCATCAGCGAACACGTAGCCCAGCGGGCCGAACTGTCCCAGGTCCAGTTTGCCGTTGCGCATGGCCAGGACCTCGGCAGCGTAGTCCTCAACCACCTGGACGCTGACGGGGCATTCGAGCTTCTTGGACAGCGCGGCCGCAAGGACGTCGTACGCGGGCTTGAGCTTGGCCGGGTCTTCGTACGGCTCGATGCCGAACTTGATCTCCCCGTTGGGGCAGGTGGCGGACGTCGCCTCAGGTGAGGACTGGGCTGAACCGCCACAGGCGGTAAGTGCCAGAACGGTAGCGAGGGCAAGCGCGGAACCGGTGAAGAGCGGGGTTTTCATGGGAATCCTTATGCGAAGGGGATGGGGAGAACGGGAAAATTCAGGACAAGATGAGTCAGTACAGGCGCGATACGTTGCGGTGTGCCAAACCGAAGGACAGGGTCATGCCCACCCCGGAGGTCACAGACACCACCGTGACGCCGGGCTGAACCTCGCGGACCAGGATGGGTGCTACGTCGGAGGAAGCGTAGATGCCTTGCCACCGCTGGATGATCTCCAGTGGTTCGCCGATCCGGCCGGTGATTTCGGCGTTAAGCGTGGAGGTGACACCCTCATCCATGAAGGGATCGGCGGTGTGGTGGTAGTGGTGGGAATCGCCCAGAATGAGCGTCCCGTCCGGGCGTTGGGTGAACATGACGTTGGCGCCGATCTCCAGCAATTCGGGCTGGTTCTCCAACACCTCGGAGCGGAGGGCTGCAGCGGCGGGCATGTCCGTGAACGCCGGGTACCGGAGCATGGACGTTGCGGTGAGGACTGCGGGAGCGAATTCGACGCCGGAAGGCTTGGCCGCCAGCGACATCTGCAGAGCACACCGCTGGATCCGGTGTTCTTCGGCGAGGTCCGGGAAGAGGTAGTCGACGTCGTGGCCAACACATACAAAGACCTGCTTCGCTCGAAGCCCGCCGCGCGACGTCTGGACGGTGACGCCCTCCGAGGATCCGCTGAAGCCCAGTGCGGCGGTGTTCCAGTGAAGGTCGACGCCGGGCTGCCGGCTCAGCCATTCGGCCAACGTTGCGACCGTGGTGCGGGGGTCGACGCGGAGGTCGTCCCGGAGGAAGGCGCCGCCAACGAGGCCCGGCCACTGAGCGCCCGAAGTGCCGCCGTCGTCGTGTGCTTCTCCCACAGCGAAAGCCGAGGTGCCCAGCCGTTCCCGGGTCCCGGCGGGGGAGAGCAGCTCGACTTGTCCAGGCTCGCGCACCTCGGAGAGTTCGCGGAGGACGTCCATCTCCGCCTCGGTGCGGGCCAGGACGACGGCACCGGATTCGGCGGCCCAGAATCCGGCGTGCTCGGCGAACTCCAGCCAGTACTTCCGCGAGGTCTGTGCGAGTTCGTAGAGCTCACCGGACTGCGCGGTGATGCAGCAATGGCCGAAGTTGCGGACGGAGGCTCCGGCGGCGTGGTGGTCGCGCTCGATGATGGTGACGGTCAGGCCGTTGGCAACAGCGTGGGCGGCATGCGCCAGGCCCACGATTCCGGCACCGACAATGATGACATCGGTGGCCTGGTTCGCGGTCCTGTTGGCGGTGGTGGGGGAAGTGCTTGGGTTGTTCACACCACTGACAATGTCGGCTTCGGGAGACTGAATCAAGCCAAAATGGCACTTGTATATACAAGTTAACCTAATTTTAACTTCTGTTCATGTGAGTTCATGCCAAGTTCATCTATAGGCCCTGAAAACAGCTGTTTTCCCATGAGCAGACTTGTATTATCAACTGGTGACCACACAGACGAACGCGCCCCTCCACGTCAAGCTGAGCGAAGAATTCATGCGCCGGATCAACGACGGCGACTGGCCGCCGGGCTTCCAACTGCCCAGTGAAGCGGAGCTGTGCCGCGAGTTCGGGACGTCGCGTGGCCCGATCCGTCAGGCGCTCGCGTTCCTCCGTTCCGAAGGTGCTGTCACAGGCGGACGGGGGCGCCCTCCCATGGTTCGCTCGTCTGTGCCGTCGCAGTCGTTCTCCACGTTCAACTCGTTCACTGAGTGGGCCAGCGGGATCGGAAAAAAGCCCGGCCAGCGGACACTCGAAGTGGCACGGCGCGAAGCCAGTCCGGAAGCCGCTGAGGCACTCGGCCTGATGCCTGGCACCACTGTGGTGGAGGTCCTTCGCGTCCGTTACCTGGACGAGGCGCCGGCCATGATCGAGCGCACCACTTTCATTTTGGACGTGGGACGCAAGCTGTTCGACTTCGACACCGACTCCGGGTCCATCTTCGCGTTCCTCAAAGAGCAGGGTGTAGACCTGCACAGTGCGCGCCACACCATCGACGCCGTTGCTGCCAGTGACGAGGACGCCGAACTGTTGGAGCAACCCGAAGGTATTCCGCTTCTGCGTGAACGCCGCATCACCCGCTCCGCCGACGGGCAGCCCCTGGAATACTCCGAGGACCGCTACCTGCCGGCACTGACCAACTTCACCATCGACAACACCGTGGAGCGCAGGGCCGCCCTGGTCCGCATCCACACTGAAGGAGCCACCCCATGATCAAGCTTGTTGCCTGCGATATGGCCGGAACCACCATCGACGAACACGGCGATGTGTACGTAGCCCTTGCCCGCTGCGTTGAGGAAACCGGGGTGACCACCACACCTGAGGCTGTGCAGGAATGGATGGGCGCGGACAAGGTTGAGGCCATCACAGCCCTCATCGAAGCCGGTGGGGGAGCGGCCACCCCGGAAGTGGTGGCGGCCGCATTCAAGCGCTTCAAGGAATTACTCGTGGAGTTCTACGACGCCAACCCGCCAGTCGCGCTGGAGGGCGTGGAAGACGCCTTCCGCGCACTCCGCAGCCAAGGCATCAAAGTGGCCCTGACAACCGGATTTTCCCGCGACGTTGCCGAACCCCTCCTGGAGCGGCTGGGCTGGAGCGTCGATGACGATACGCTGCTGGACGCCGTCGTCTGCTCCGACGAAGTAGCCGCCGGACGACCGGCACCACACATGATTCACCGGGCCATGGAACTGACCGGAGTCCAGGACGTCCGCGCTGTGATGGCCGCGGGCGACACCGTGAATGACCTCGCCGCTGCCAACAACGCCGGCGTCACGGCCGTGGGCGTCCTGACCGGCAAACTGGGCCGCGAAGACCTGTCCGTGCACCCACACCACCACATCCTGGACGGCGTGAAGGACATTCCTGCACTGCTCTCCTGATCCTCAGCGTCGGGCCCGTACTGCCCGGCGTTTTGGCGCCCAGCCCCAGGCATGGAAGATTGGAACGCGTGAAATTCCTTCACCCGTCACCCAAGTCCTCCGCCCGCGGCGTCACCATCCTGCGCGTGGTTTTCGGCGCGCTCATCATGGTCCACGGCATCCAGAAGCTCATGGCCGGGCACGCTGCCTTTGCTGCGTCGGTTGCCGCCATGGGCGTGCAGAAGCCGGAGATCGTGGCGTGGTTGGTGATCGCCGGCGAGTTGGGCCTGGGCCTGCTTCTGGTCCTCGGCGCCCTTACCCGCGTGGCAGGGTTCCTTGCCGCCATCATGTTTGCTGGAATCTGGTTCGTTACCGAGGCCGGCAAACCCTTGCTCACGGACAAGGCAGGGGTGACTGCCGAGCTCCTGATCATCTACGCAGCAATCTCGGTGGCGTTCGTCTTCCTGGGACCCGGAGCTTTGTCCTTGGACCGCAAGCTGGTCCGGCAATCAGCCGGCTCGCGGCGTTAGCCCTTCGGGACGCCTCACCGCGCGTCGTTCGGATACCGGATGCCCAGCTGGGAGCGCACGCCGTCGAAGAGGCGCATGACGTTGACGGAGTCCTCCAGCGGCATCACCGGGCTCTCAGTGAGGCCTTGCTGGATGCAGCGCGTCACTTCCCGGAGCTCGTACGTGTAGCCGGTACCCACCACATCGAAGTGCTCGTGTCGCGGTTCGTCCCAGCCGATCCGGATCATCAGCTCGCGGGGATTGTTCACTGAGCCAACGGTCTGCAGGAATCCGAGCCCGCCCGCAACGGTGGCTGTCCGGGGTCCGTGTGCCATCAGGGACGACGTCAGCTGAACCTGGGCACCACTGGAGTAGCCCAACGTCAGGGCGTTCTGGGTGTCCACGCCGTCGTCGTTGAGGGTGCCGATCGCGGTGACGGACTGCGGGAAACCCAGCGTGCCCAAGGCCCAGAGCAGCGGGTAGACGGTGATGTCCAGAAGTGCGCCACCACCATCATTGAGGGCCCAGATACGGGCCGAAGGGTCGTAGGGCGCCGGGAAGCCAAGATCCGCGCTGACCCATTGGATCTGTCCAAGCTCGCCGGAAGCAGCGATTTCGAACGCCCGCTGCATGCTCGGCAGGAAGCGGCTCCACACGGCCTCCATGAAGAACACGTTGTTCTCCCGGGCCATTTTCACCAGCTCGGAGGCCTCACGGGCGTTGATGGTGAGGGCCTTCTCGCAGAGCACGTGCTTGCCGGCGCGCAGGGCGGCCGAGGCGATCAGGAAGTGCTGGGCATGGGGTGTGGCCACGTAGACCACATCCACTGCGGGGTCCTCCACCAGGCGCTGGTAGCCGGGAACACCGCCGTCGTCCCCGTAGCCCTTGGCGAAACCCAGCGTGTGCGCGAACGCATCAGCGGCAGCCTGCGTCCGGGAACTCACGGCGTAAAGCTCCGCATCTTCCAGCAGGGCCAGGTCCTTGGAAACACTGTTGGCAATGTTGCCTGTAGACACGACGCCCCACTTCAAGCGCCGGCCGGTAGCTGCCCGGGGATCCTGGTTGGTCTGGGTGGACAGCCATGGCACGGCGATAGGGAGAGTCATGTCTGACATCCTCTCATTTCGGCCGCCGCTAACCGGGAAGTTGCAGCCGCTCCAAATCAGCCAAGGTTCCCGTTGATTCGAACGTCAGCCTGACATTGACGTTGTACGCGCCAGGCCTTCCAAGGTCCGGTATCCAAACTTCAGCGACTCCGGCGTCATGGTTCGTGGTGGCCACGATCCTGTAGGCGAGGTTCTCAGCCTTCCAACTTTCGGAAATATCAACGCCATCCAGGGACCAGGATCCAGCAGCGCTACGGCATCACCACTTCCACCCACGTCGGTCAGACGCAGGCCGGCTTTCAATTTCCCCGCGGCGTGACCGCCGTGAGCATGACCATCGTGGACATCGGCTACGGCACCATCCACCGGGTTCCGCTTCAACAGGGAAGCTGGTTCGCAGCCGATGACGGTCAGAGGCTCGCACCCGCCGTCGTGGTTTCCGAGTCCTTCTACAACCAGGCGGGCAGGCCCAACCTCACCACCCATCCCACGGTGAGCATCCCCGGTGACCGGCCAGCTACGGCGGTGATTATCGGCGTCGTCCCTGATACGTACCCCGATACGCCGCCGTCCGCGTTCATCCTCAGCGAGGGTGCGGCCATGACTGGGATGGAACCGCAGACGTCCCAGTTCAAGATGTGGGTGGGCGAGGAGCAGTCCGACGCACTCAAAGCGGCGATCTCCGCTGACCTCCAAGGCCAGTTTCCCGGCTATTACGCCCAAGCCGACCGCATGGACTACGCGGCCTGGGGCGACCCCTTGGCTCCCGTGCAGTTGGTGGTAGGCGGTGTGGCCGGCTTGGTACTGCTGCTCGGCGCCGTGGGGATGCTGAACATCTCCATGGTCACTGTGCGCTACAGGGTCCGCGAGATCGGCATCCGCCGCAGCTTCGGAGCAACGTCGGGCCGGATCTTTGTTGGCGTGATGATGGAATCCGTGGTGGCCACCGCAGTCGCCGGCGTGGCCGGTGTCATGCTGGCGGTCGCGGTGGTCAAGCACCCGTGGATTGAATCGAAGGTTGCGCCCGGCCTCACCGAGTACCCGGCATTCCCCATCGACGCCGCGCTCCTTGGATTCGGTGCGGCCGTCCTGGTGGGCGCACTCGCCGGAGCCATTCCTGCACTCGTGGCGGTGCGCGTCAAGGTCATCGACGCGATCCGGTTCTGACCTCCTCCGTGAGCCTGCCCTGCTGAAGCCGGAAGCAACGCTCGGTTTTCTGCGCCAGGCTGCGGTCATGCGTAACCACCAGGATGGTGGTGTTGTGATCGCGGCTTAGTGAGCTGAGCAGCTCGATGATGTGCTCACCGGTTTGTTCGTCCAGGTTGCCTGTGGGCTCATCAGCGAGGATCAGCTTTGGCTCATTGGCCAGGGCACGGGCAATTGCCACGCGCTGCTGCTCGCCGCCGGACAGACGGTTGGTCCGGCGTGCGTGCTTCTCCGGATCCAACTGCACCTGCTCCAGCAACTCCTTGGCCCGCTGCAGCCTGGCTGCCTTGCGGACGCCCGCGAACTCCATGGGCAGCATGACGTTGTCCACGGCGCTGAGGTTGGGAATCAGGTTGAACTGCTGGAACACGAAGCCGATGTCCCGGCGACGGTACTCAGTCAGCTTGCCGTCCGGCAGTCCCGCCAGGCTGACGCCATCCACGACGACGTCACCTGAGGTGGGCTTATCCAGCGCACCCAAGAGGGACAACAGCGTGCTTTTGCCGCTGCCGCTTTTGCCCACGATGGATGCCAGCGAGCCCTTTTCGAGCTCGAAGCTCACGCCGTTGACGGGCTTGATGGTCCGGTCACCGGACTTGAACTGACGGACCAGGTCCTTGACGACGATCACGGCTATTCTCCTCGGAGTACTTCGATGGGACGGATACGGGCAGTCAGCAAGGCCGGGACCAGCGCGCCGATGATGGCCACCGCGAACACTGCTGCGATGCCGGCTGCGAGGACGCCGGGGGAGACACTCGCGGTCACGGAGGTCAGCAACTGTGAGGCACCGCCGAAGGGGCCGCCTTGTCCGCCGCCCGGGAAGCCACCGGGCATTCCGCCACCCGGGACCGCGCCGTTGGGCAGGGCCCCCGCGAGGCCACCTCCGCGCTGGGTGGTGGTTGCCGCCGTCGTGCTTGAATTCGAACTGATGAGCGCCGATGCGATGCCGCCGCTGGCCAGTGACGCAATCACCGCACCCACCACGCTGCCGAGGGCCACCAGAACCAGCGACTCGAGGACGAACTGCAGGCCGATGGTGCGGTTACGGGCACCGATCGCCTTCAGGACGCCGATTTCGCGGCGGCGCTCGCGGACCAGCATCACCATGATGAGCAGGATGATGATGCCGGCGGTAGCCAGGGCTGCGATGAAGGCGATCAGGGAGATGTTCTTGACGCTGTCCAGTGAGCTGACAGCTGTCTCAAGGTTGCGCTGGCCCTGGGTGACGTCGGCCTTGTCCGTGCCGAGTGCGTCCTGGACAGCGGTTTTGGTGCTGTCCACGTTTTCCATGCTGTTAACCGTGACGATCATGCTTGAGAGTTCGTCAGGGGTTTCGGCCAACGTCTGGGCTTCCGGGAGCGTCACGTAGACGGCGTTGTTGCCAAAGGTGGTGCCGGCGTCGAAGATGCCCGCCACGGTGAAGGTCTTGTCCTGGATGGTGAACGTGGAACCGACTGTCAGGCTGTTCTTCTCCGCAAGCGAGGTGCCCACCAGTGCCTTGGCTTCGGCTGCGGTGTAGTCGCCCAGGCCTGCGCCGCTGGTGATGTCCAAAGCTTTGCCGGTGCTGTCAACCTCGGCACCGATGCCCGTTGCGGTGATCGGGAGCGTGCGTGCTGGCTGGGTGGTGCTGCCTGTTGTTCCCGCGGAGCCGTTGCGGTTGCCGAGCGTACCGGCGTCGACGGCGGCCGTCAGGTTGGTGCTGACCGTCGCCTGCTGCCCGCCGGGACCGAATCCGCCGCCGGGTCCAACCTGCTGGGTTGCGCCGGCGGCCGCGTCGCCGGTGGCTGTGGCAGTGGCCGCCGTCTGGAGGCGCAGTGCTTTGGTGCCCACCACCGATGTTACGTTGGCGACGGAAGCCGCAGTCTCGGCCTCCGCCGTCGTGAGTGGCTCGCCGCCGCCTTCAAAGCCTTGGCCGCCCGCGGGGTTCACCGTCAGGGTAGTTCCCACGGACGCGTTGAGCTCCTGGACCTTGGCGCCGACGGCCTGGTTGGCCACCAGCATGGCCAGCGCCAAGCCGATGGCTACGGCCAGCACGGCGACTACCGCTGCCGTTCTGATCTTGTTGCGGAAGGCATTGCCTACGCTTCGGGCAAGGACGCTCACGTTTCTCCTCTTGACCTGCAGGTGTGTTCGGCCCGCTGAACGCGGGCTGCAACTCCTACCTTGCTGAGCGCTGCTGTGCGGCAAGCCAGCCGAAGCTATGCGTGGGCTGTGAAAGCACCTGCGTCCGCGGTGCGGGAGGCAAGCGAAAGCCCCGGCCCGCCTGCTGGCGGACCGGGGCTGACTGTCGTGCTTTAAGGGGTGTTACTTGGTGATCGGGCCGAGTACCGGATCGTCAATGTAAGCCGTCTTGACGTTCTCTGCCGTAACAATCTGCGGCGGGAGGAGGTAAGCCGGGACGGTCTTAACGCCGTTCTTGTAGGAGTCCTTGTCGTTGATTTCCAGTTCCTTGCCGGCCTGGAGGTCCTTCACCATGGTGATGGCGTGCTCAACGAGCTTGCGGGTGTCCTTGTTGATGGTGGAGTACTGCTCGCCGGCGATGATCGACTTCACAGACTCAACTTCGGAGTCCTGGCCGGTGACAACCGGGAGCGGCTTGCCGGCGGCCTTGACGGACGTCAGCACTGCGCGGGCCAGGGTGTCGTTCGGGGACAGGACACCGTCCAGGGAAGCGGTGCCGTAGCTGCCGGTGAGCAGCGTGTCAGCGCGACGCTGGGCGTTTTCTGCCTTCCAACCTTGGGTCACAGCCTGCTCGAACGAGGTCTGGCCGGAGACTACCTTGAGGGTGCCGTCGTCGATCTTCGGCTTCAGGACGCTCATGGCGCCGTCAAAGAAGACCTTCGCGTTGGCATCATCCGGGGAGCCTGCGAACAGCTCGATGTTGTACGGACCGTTTGCCTTCTTGGCCTTCATGCCGTCCAACAGGGCCTGGCCCTGCAGTTCGCCCACCTTGAAGTTGTCGTAGGCCACGTAGTAGTCCACGTTCTCGGTGTTCAGGAGCAGGCGGTCATAAGCGATGACCGTTGCGCCGGAGTCCTTGGCCTGCTGGAGCTGAGTGCCCAGCTGCGCACCGTCGATGGCACCGACGATGATGACCTTGGCACCCTTGGTGACCATGGCACTGATCTGGTTCTGCTGCTCGGATACGCCGCCGTTGGCGAACTGGACGTCCGGCTTGAAGCCGGCGCTGGTGAGGCCGTCGTTGAACAGCTTCTCCGCGAGGACCCAGTTTTCACTGGTCTTCTGCGGAAGTGCGACGCCGATCAGCGAGTCCTTGGGGAACGCTTCCCCGCCTGCTGTGCTGCTGCTTGAGCCGCTGTCAGAGCGGCCGCAGGCTGTCAGCGCCAGTGCCGCGATGGCAGCGACTGCTGCTGCCTTTCCTGCTTTACCAAACATTCGCATATCTTGGTTCACTTTCTGTGTGGGTGGGGTGGAGCGAGTCTGTGAGGAAGCGGATCACGCTTCCTTGGAGATGACCTCTTTGGTGGATGTGGTTTCGTCGGGCTTGATCTCGTTGTTGCGCTGGAAGTTCTTCATCAGCAGTCCGGTAATGGACCGCTTGCCCTGTGACTTGTTGTAGACATCGAAGGCGACTGCTGCCAGGAGCACCAGGCCCTTGATGATCTGGGTCAGGTCGGCGCCTACGCCCAGCAGCTGGAGGCCGTTGTTGAGCACAGCCATGACCAGGCCACCGACGATCGAGCCGATCACGGTGCCAACACCACCGGTGACTGCTGCGCCACCGATGAAGACTGCAGCAATGGCATCCAGTTCCCAACCGACGCCGTCGAACGGGCCGGAAGCGGTGGAACGTCCAACGAAGATCATGCCTGCCAAGCCCGCAAGGACGGACATGTTCATCATGACCAGGAAGTTGACCTTCTTGGACTGAACGCCGGACAGCTCAGCTGCGTGGCGGTTACCACCCACGGCGTAGACGTGGCGTCCCAGGACGGTCTTGTCGGCGATGAATCCGTAGATGAGGACCAGGACGGCCAGGATCAAGCCGGGGATGGGGAAGGAAGTGCCGGGGCGGCCAGTGGCGAACAGGTACGTGGCGTAGAGGATCGCGCCGCAGATCAGGACCAGTTTGGTGACCTCGACCCAGAGCTCGGGTACGTCGGCGCCAAGTGCCTTGGCGGTAGCGCGGGCACGCAGGGACATGATGACCACGAAAGCTACGGCGATCAGGCCGAGCAACACCGTGAGGTTGTTGAAGCCCGTTTCCGGTCCAACCTCAGGCAGGTAGCCGGAACCGAGGAACTGGAACTCTTTAGGGACGGGGATGGTGTTGGACTTACCGACGAACTGGTTGAAGCCTCGGAACAGGAGCATGCCCGCCAGGGTCACGATGAAGGCAGGGATGCCCACATACGCCACCCAGAACCCTTGCCAGGCGCCGATCACAGCTCCCAGGACCAGTCCGAAGAGCACGCCTGCCCACCAGGGGAAGCCCCAGTCACGCATTGCCAGGGCTACGAAAACCCCCACGAAGGCAGCCACGGACCCAACGGAAAGGTCAATGTGTCCGGCGATAATGACCAGGACCATGCCGATGGCCAGGATCAGGATGTAGGAGTTGCCGTTGAACAGGTTGATCACGTTGCCGGGGGTCAGCGTGCGGCCCTCGGTGAAGATCTGGAAGAAGACGATAAGTGCCACCAGGGCGAAGATCATGCCAAACTGGCGGGTATTGCCACCAAATAGCTTCTTGAGCGCGTTCATTGTTTTGGTCCTTGTGTCAGGAAGGGGCGAGGCTGGGCCAACGGGTCAGGCGGTTTTGCGGGCGGAAGTCATGAGCTTCATGAGGCTTTCCTGGCTTGCTTCGTTCTTGTCCAGGACGCCGGTGATGGCGCCTTCAAAGATGGTGTAAATGCGGTCGGACAGGCCCAGGAGCTCCGGGAGCTCCGAGGAAATGACAATCACTCCCTTGCCCTGGTTGGCGAGCTTCTGAATGATGCCGTAAATCTCGTACTTGGCACCCACATCGATTCCGCGGGTGGGTTCGTCCAGGATCAGGAGGTCCGGATCGGTGAACATCCACTTGGCCAGGACCACTTTTTGCTGGTTGCCGCCGGAGAGCTTGGCTACGCCTTCTTCCACCGACGGGGTCTTTGTCCGCAAAGACTTCCGGTACTCCTCGGCAACGGAGAATTCCTTGCGGGTATCCACTACCGAGTAGTTGCTGATCTTGTTCAGCGCCGCCGAAACTGTGGTGGTCTTGATGTCATCCAGCAGGTTCAGGCCCAGGGACTTGCGGTCCTCAGTGACGTAACCCAGTCCGGCGTCGATCGCTTGCTTGACGCTGCGGAGGTTGACCTGCTTGCCGTCCTTGTAGACCTGGCCTTTGATGAAGCGGCCGTAAGAGTGTCCAAAGAGGGACCGGGCAAGTTCCGTGCGGCCGGCGCCCATGAGGCCTGCGAAACCGACAATCTCGCCACGGCGGACAAAGAAGTTCGAACCCTTGCAGATCAGGCGGTCCTGGATCTGTGGGTGGCCGACCGTCCAGTCCTTGACCTCGAAGAAGACCTCGCCGATCTTGGGTTCGTGATCCGGGAAGCGGGACTCCAAGGTCCTGCCCACCATGCCCTTGATGATCCGGTCCTCGTCCACGCCATCACGCTTGACGTTCAGGGTCTCGATGGACTTGCCGTCACGGATGATGGTGATCTCGTCCGCAATTTGTTCGATCTCGTTGAGCTTGTGGGAAATGATGATCGAGGTGATGCCCTTGCCCTTGAGGCCCAGAATCAGGTCCAGGAGGTGCTGGGAGTCGGATTCATTCAGTGCAGCCGTGGGCTCATCCAGGATCAGGAGTTTCACGGACTTGTTCAATGCCTTGGCGATTTCCACCAGCTGCTGCTTGCCGACGCCGATTTCCTTGATGGGGGTATCGGGATCCTCGCGGAGCCCAACGCGGGCCAGGAGTTCGAGGGAGCGTTTGCGGGCCTCGGCCCAGTCGATCACACCCCACTTGGTGGGTTCGTTGCCGAGGAAGATGTTCTCCATGATGGACAGTTCCGGGATCAGGGCCAGTTCCTGGTGGATGATCACGATGCCGGCCGCTTCACTGGCGCGGATGTCCTTGAACTGCTGGGTTTCGGCTTGGTACACGATGTCTCCCGTGTAGCTTCCGTACCCGTAAACGCCGGAAAGAACCTTCATGAGCGTGGACTTGCCGGCACCGTTTTCCCCGCAGATTGCGTGGATTTCACCGGCCATCACGCGCAGGCTCACGTTCGACAAGGCCTTCACGCCGGGAAATTCCTTCGTGATCGAGCGCATCTCCAAAAGGATGGGATCACCTTGCGTGTCGAGGGATGTCATCAGCCCTTACGCCTCCAATGCATGACTTCGTTGTCGGCCCCGCAATGGCGAGGCTGTCTGATGAAAAAGTAAACTGGATCACCCGTCTTGTCGTCAAGACTTGAACGCATGATCCAGCTAACGATTTCGTTACCTACCGGTAATACCTGCATGTTGGAACACCAAAGCGGCAGCTCCCAAGGCCTCTGCACGTGCACCCAGCGACGACATCGCGAGGTGGGTTGTCTCGCCCACCACTGGCACGGCGTGCCGCACCAGGCCCCTGCGGATCGGGTCCAGCAAGAGGTCGCCGAGGCCCGCCAGGGGGCCGCCCACCACAATCACTTCAGGGTTGATGAGGTTGGAAACGTTGCCCAAAGCGCGTCCTACCGCCAGTCCGGCGTCGTCCACCACCCGCTGTGTTGCAGAGTCGCCGGAGAGGCAGTTGCGGACGATGTCCTGTGGCGTCAGCAAGGTCTCCTGGCCGCGGCCCAACAGTTCGATCATGGTGGTGGTGGACGCTATGGTTTCGAGGCAACCCCTGTTCCCACAGCGGCACACGAGGCCGTGTTCATGGATGGTCGCATGGCCTATTTCACCCGTGATGCCCACATTGCCGTAATAGGGGAAACCGTTGAGAATCAGGCCCGCGCCGATGCCCGAACCGATCTTGAGGAACATCAGGTTGGACACCCCGCTGTGGGGTCCCCACGTCACTTCGGACAACGCACCGAGGTTGGCGTCGTTGTCAACAAAGACGGGGCAATTCAGCGCTTCCTCCAGCCGGTGGAGAATATCGATGCCCACCCATTCCGGGAGGATTGCGCCTTGCGCCACCGTGCCGGAACGGCGGTCGATCGGGCCAGGAATGCCCGCGCCCGCGCCCACTACGGCAGTGCGGTCGATGCCGTTTTCGCGGAGCAGTTTTTCCAGCAGCAGGACAGCCGCCGCGATGCCTTCTTCCGCCTGGTGGCCCAGCGGTAATTCGATGTAATCCTCGGCAATGACGTGGTAGCCCAGTGAAGCAAGGACTACGCGCAGGTGGCGGCGTCCGAAGTCGATGCCGACGGCCACGGCGCCGTTGCTGTTCAGCCTGACGTTGGTTGCGCGGCGACCGGAGCTGGTGGTGGGTTCGGTGGAAACGAGGCCCGCGTCCTGCATGATTTTCACGATGTTGGAAATCGTTGCGGTGGACAGCCCGGTCTGCCGTGAAAGCTCGGCCTGCGTTGATGGTCCGCTCAGCAGGCACTCGATGATGCGCTGCTGGTTCAGGTGGCGCAGTGCGGACTGCGAGCCGGGTTTTCTTGGGTGGCTCTTCGTTGAGCGCTGCGTAGCGGGCATGACAAGAAGATTGCCCCACAAGCGACGTTGTAGTCAAGAAGTGAACACAAGGAGTCAACCCACCGCGACATACTCCAACGCAAGAACATGGGATAAGTACCCCCTTGAGGGCCCGCTAATCGTTCGAAATCCATGTCGTGGGGGGCAGGGCGGGCCCCGCAACGGGAGGAATGGCGGGCAATGCGTCCCGCTTCGGCGGCCCCCGGGTCCAATTGCCCCGCCCAGCGTCCGCGGGCCGCGCCTACGCTGGAAGCAAGAAACCTCCCGGGCACGTGTACGAGGCATCGGGAACAGGCGAAAACCTAGGTGGTAATGATGCTGCTCTCAGTCCTGCAGGCGAACGCTTCCGTCATGGACGTCGACGCCAATCTCCGAACGATCGACGACGCCGCGCAGCGCGCCGCCCAGGCAGGAGCAGGCCTGCTGCTCACTCCGGAGCTGTTCCCCGTGGGATACGCTCCGCTGCGCCTCCATGCCGAACTGGATCCGGCCACGCTTCCCATCATCCGGGAACGCCTGGCCGGCATCGCCCGCCGGCACAGCATAGGCCTGGTTTACAGCCTTCCGGCAGTCGCCAACGACCAGAACGCCTGGCACATCACCGCCACTCTGCTGGACGCATCAGGCGCCGAGATCCTGAACTACGCCAAGGTCCACCTCTTTGGCCCGGAAGAGCACAAAGCGTTCATTGGCGCCCAAGAACCTCCCGCCGTCGTGGATTTCAACGGGATCCGCACATCGATGCTGATCTGCTACGACGTCGAATTCCCGGAGGCGGTGCGGGCTGCTGCCATCCGCGGCGCTGAACTCCTCCTGGTGCCAACGGCCCTGTCCGCGGGGTTCGACAACGTGCCGCAGGTCCTGATCCGTGCCCGTGCGTTGGAAAGCCAGCTCAACGTGGCCTATGCCAACCACTCCGGCCACGAGGACGTCTACACCTTCCTGGGCGGCAGCGTCGTGGCCGGTCCTGACGGATCGTTGCTCGCCGCAGCCGGGGACTCCCCGGCTCTGCTGTTCGCGGAGGTCGGCACGGATTCAGTGAACGCAGCCCGCGAGGAAGTCCCCTACCTGCGCGAACGCCGGACGGAACTCTACGAGGAGTGGGACAAGCGCGCCTAGTCGCCGTTCCCGTCCGCGGGAAGGCCCGCCACCAACTCGTCCACGTACTGCAGCGCAAACCACAGCTCGGCTCGAACCTGGGCCTGGTTGAGGTCCATGTCCAGAAGGTCGGCCAGCACGCCGATCTGCCGCCGCACGCTGTTACGGTGCAGGCCCAGCAGTTTGGCCGAGCCGTCCCAGCTGCCGTTTTCGCTGAGCCAACCCCTCAACACGGCAAGAAGCGGGTCTCGCCTCTCCGGTTCGAGCGCCAGCACGGGTGCAAGGAGGCGTTCGGCCAGCATGGTCCCGGCTTCGCGGCCCAGGAGGCCTGCGACGGACCACGTGACCTCGTCCACGCGTGCGCTCTTGCCGCTCTGCTGGACACGGCTGCGCAGCGAGCCCACCCGCTGATAGGCCGCTTGGAGTCCAAGAAGCTCCGTCGGTTCTCCGATGACCAGCCGCCAGCCGAGTTTCTCGATGTCCGCCAGGAGCGAATCGTCCACCTTCAGCCGCGTAATCGCCGCGAAACCATACTCCGTGATCTCCACAAGCTTGGTGTCGAAGAGCCTCCGCCATTGCAGCAGTTCACGGACGGGCCCGTCGTCAGCAGCGCCATCCACCCGGACCCCTTGCACCACGCGCATCTGCCCGGATCTGGTGGAGGACAGACTCTGGGCGAGCAGGTCCTTGAGGCCGTTGACATGCTTGGTGGAGCCGGATGTCAGCGAGTCCGGGTGAAGCAGCACCGCCGTGGCCAGTTGGCTGGGAGCCAGCGACCCACTGGTCCTTTGCCGCACCAGCAGTTCCAACAACCCCACAGCCGACTGCACCACGTTGTTCTGCGCAGACGTCAGCGGTGCATCGGAGCCCAAGATCAAGGCCCCGAGGTTGGCGTCCTTGGTGCTCCGCAATGGATGCCCAAACACCAGCGCTGAACCGGGTTGTTCGAAGCCGTCCATTTCAACGCGCGGCCCGCTGCCGGACAGCAGCCGCTCCAGCATGGGCGACAGCAATGAATGCTCGACGCCGGTGCTCCCGCCGGCGTTGTGCCCCCGCGCCCGGACCCGTCCGTCCGCCCCCACCAGCACGGCCCACACCGGCACCCGCTGAACCAGCGCTGCCAGCAGTTCGTGTTCCGGTCTGGGGGAGAGGACTGCCCGCATGAGTTGGCGGTTGGTCTCGGCAAGTTGGCGGAAGACCCGCGCATTGTCCGTCTCCAGAAGCTGGGAGAACTCCAGCCCGATCGCAGCGAACGGCACGGATTCCGGGACCTCGAACAACGTGAGGTTGTGCTTGCGGCAAGCGTCCAGCAGCACCTCCGGTACGGCGTCGAAGTACGGCCTGATGCCGAAGCCCAGCGCCGCCACTTTCGCGTCCACCAGCCGCTGGACGTAGGCATCCACCTTGGCCGCCGAGCCGCCCTTCCCCAGGAAAGGCAGCCCGGCGGTGAGGAGGAACTCGCCCTCGGGAAGGTACGGCGTGGGGTCTTCGAGCTCACTCGGTTCCACCCACCTCAGCAGCGAGCCGCCGCTGCCGCCGTCGTGAAGCATTGTCAACTCCGGCGGCAGCTGCTCCACAAACTGTGCGAGCGTGACGAAACTCAGGCGGGCGGTGGCGGGCTCAGGCGACATGGTCCTGCCCGGCGGCGGCCGGCTCCTGGTAGTCGGGGCACTTGTAAGCAGTAGTTGCATACGCACGGGGGAGGCGCGGGGCGATCCTGTTGATGATCTCGTCGCCATGGCTGCCGATCGCGGCTCCCCAGTCGTCGGCGCTCGCCGCCCCGGAGGCAGGATCGCCGAACAGCACCGCGGTGTCTCCGACCTCGATTCCTGAAGCATCCGGGCCGAGGTCAACCATGAACTGGTCCATGCAGACCTTGCCGATCACCGGCACGCTGCGGCCCGCGATGTTCACTACGGACCGGCCACTGATGCCCTTGGGGATGCCATCTGCGTATCCGAGTGGAATGAGCCCGAGGTAGCGCGGCTCGTACGTGATGGCCTGGTGTTCGTAGCTGACCCCGGTCCCCGCCGGAACCTTCTTGACCATGACCAAAGGTGCCGTCACGCTGAGTGCCGGACGCAGACCGAAATCCGCCGGGTTGAGGTGGTCAGCCGGTGCAAGGCCGTAGATGGCCAGCCCTGCCCGGACCATGTCGAAATGGAATTCGGGCCGGTCCAGGATGTTCGCCGAACTGGAAACATGCCGGAGCTGCGGGTTCAGGCCGGCTTCACGGGCTTCCCGCACAGCGTCCTCGAACTCCGCGACGGCGGTGGCGTTGCCCGGGTGGGCAGGCACATCGGCCCAGGCCAGGTGGGTCCAGAGGCCGCGCACGCGGAGGGTCCCGTCCACTTCAGCCTTGCGGGCGGCGGCGACAAGTTCCGCCCAATCTTCCTTGCGTGCACCGCCGCGGCTCAGTCCGCTGTCCAGTTCGAGATGTACGACGGCGGGGCGGCCAACGCGGTCTGCGATGCCAGCCAGGACCTCGAGTTGCGTGACGCTTCCGAGCGAAACATCGATGTCGTTTTCCAGCGCCTCGAGAATGGTGGAGCTTGTCTGGGATGCCAGATAGAGCCACGAAAGTATGGGGACTGTGATCCCTGCATGGCGAAGGGCTATGGCTTCGGTGAGCTGGGCTGTTCCCAGCCAGTCCGCCCCGGCCTGGACGGCAGTGCGGGCTACCTCCACCAGTCCGTGGCCATAGGCATTTCCCTTGACTACGGCCATGAAGGAGGGCGCTTCAGTGCGCTTTTTCAGGGCTTTGACATTGTCTGAAATCGCGGACAGGTCAACGGTGACCTGCCCCGACAGAGCCGCCGGAGCGGCTCCTTGATAGTGTGCATTACGTCTCATGGTTGAACACTATAGGTCATTTTGCACCGCAGTGAGAGGTGGCTCACATGCCAGTCTTGTGGAGGGGAAATCGAAACTACTTTGAAGGGACGTCAAGGGTGACTGTGCCTGTGAACACCAAAAACACTGCGGCGGAGAGTGCCACCAGGCCGAGCCTCGGAGCTCAGCTTCTGCGCCGCAAGCCGATCGGCCAGATGGTCAGCGAAGCCGGAAGCAGCGAGGGCGGTACGCCTTTGGTCCGCAGCTTCGGCGTTCTTCAGCTGACCATGATCAGCGTCGGTGCCACGCTTGGCACCGGCATCCTGGTGATCCTTGGAGAATCCGTACCGCTGGCCGGCCCGGCGATCTGGATCTCGTTTGTCATCGCTGGCCTCGCTGCGCTGCTCTCCGCTGTGTCGTATGCGGAAATGGCGGGCCTTGTCCCGGTGGCCGGCTCCAGCTACTCCTACTCCTACGCCACCATGGGCGAGGGCATGGCCTGGGTCTGCGGCTGGTGCCTCGTGCTGGAGTACGCGGTCTCCGTTGCGGCTGTCGCTGTAGGCGCGGGGCAGTACGTCAACGAGACCCTCGCCGCATTTGGCCAGTTCCTGCCGGACGCGATCAGCCAGCCGCCGGGAGACGGCGGCCTGGTGAACGTGCCTGCCATGGTGATCGTGATCCTGGCCATGCTTCTGCTGGTCCGAGGCGCCCGCGAGAGTGCATGGATTAACACGGCGATTGTCGTCGTCAAGGTAGGCATCCTGCTCTTCTTCTGCGCAGTAGCCTTCACCGCTTTCAACGCAGGCAACTTCGAGCCTTTGCTGCCCATGGGCGCCGCTGGTGTTTCTGCTGCCGCGTCCAGCGTTTTCTTCTCCTACATCGGCTTCGACGCCGCCTCCACGGCGGGTGAGGAAGCCAAGAACCCCAAGCGGGATCTTCCCCGGGCCATCATGCTGTCCATGGTGATCGTCACCAGTATCTACGTCCTGGTTGCCGTCGCGGCCATTGGTGCCCGTCCGTGGGGTTGGTTCGACGGTACAGAAGCTGCATTGGTGCAGATCCTGCACGAGATCACCGGGCAGCCGTGGATCGCCCTGGTCTTCTCCATCGGTGCAGTCCTTGCGATTGCCAGCATTGTGCTGACCGTGTTGTACGGCCAGACCCGGATCATGCTCTCCATGTCCCGCGACGGCATGGTGCCCAAGGTCTTTGGGCGCATCTCCCGCCGAACCGGCACCCCTGTCGCTGGAACATTGATCGTCGGTATCGCCGTCGCCCTTGCCGCTGGCCTGGTCCCACTTGGTGCCCTTGCGGACGCCACCAGCATCGGAACCCTCTTCGCGTTCGCGCTGGTCAACGTTGCCGTCATCTACCTGCGACGCAACCGTCCAGATCTCGAGCGGAGCTTCCGGGTCCCGCTGTACCCGATCACTCCCATCCTGGGCACGCTGATGTGCGCTTACCTGATGCTCAACCTCGGCGCCGACACCTGGATCACCTTCGGCGTATGGATGCTGGTGGGTATCGCCATCTACTTCGGCTATGGACGCCGGAATTCCAAGGTAGCCGCGCTCAGCGAGCAGGACTACCGTGAACTAACCACCAGGGCCGTGAGCCCGGAACCTGTGAAAGCAGCAAACTCATGACCATCGCCACCGAACTACCCGTCGTCGATGAACCGGGAGCGCCTGCCGGCGCACCGATCACCATGCTGAACCCGGACTTCCCGTTCAGCTATGACCACTACCTGGCCCACCCCGGCGGACTGGGCTCCGTTCCCGAGGAGCTCCTCGGCACGGAAGTTGCCATCATCGGCGCCGGCCTGTCCGGACTCGTCACCGCCTACGAGTTGATGAAGCTTGGCCTCAAGCCAGTGATCTATGAGGCCGACCAGATCGGTGGGCGTCTCCGGACCGCGAGCTTCCCGTCAGCGCCCGGCGTCGTGGCAGACCTTGGCGGCATGCGATTCCCGGTCTCCGGCAAGGCCTTCTACCACTACGTTGACCTGCTCGGCCTGGACACCAACGAATTTCCCAACCCCATGGCGCCGGCAACCTCCTCCACGGTGATTGAGCTCGCGGGTAAGAAGCACTACGCAACCACGGCCGATGAGCTGCCGGAGTTTTTCCGCGAAGTAGCCGACGCCTGGAAAGCCGCAGTCAATGACGGTGCAGCCTTCGCGGAGATGCAGGAAGCCATCAAGGCCCGCGACACCAAGCGGATCAAGGAAATCTGGAACGCGCTCCTCCCGGAACTCGACGAGCAGACCTTCTACGGCTTCATCGCCGCCAGCAAGTCCTTCAAGGAAGCCGGCTTCGCACACCGCGAGGCGTTCGGCCAAGTGGGCTTCGGTACCGGCGGTTGGGACACCGACTTCCCCAACTCCATCCTCGAAATCCTCCGCGTGGTCTACACCGACGCGGACGATCAGCACCGCTCCATTGCGGGAGGAGCGCAAAGGCTCCCCGAGGCACTCTGGAACCATGCGCCGTCGAACCTCGCTCACTGGCCCCAAGGCACCTCGTTGGCTTCCCTGCACAGCGGTTCCCCGCGCGGAGCCGTGGACAACATCCGCCGCGCTGGGAACGGCGACCTGCTGGTCCGCGAAAACTGGGGACGCGAAGCCACCTACCAAGCAGTGGTGACCACCTGCCAGTCCTGGCTGCTGTCCACGCGCATCCACACCGAGGAAGCTTTGTTCCCGGCCGAGCTGTGGACTGCGATCGAGCGTTCGCACTACATGCAGTCCTCAAAGACCTTTGTGATGGTGGACCGGCCGTTCTGGAAGGATATCGATCCCGAAACCGGCCGCGAGGTCCTGTCCATGACGCTCACCGACCGCCTCAACCGGGCAACGTACTTGCTCGACGACGGACCGGACAAGCCCGCTGTCATGCTCCTGTCCTACACCTGGAATGACGACGCCCTGAAATGGCTGGCCCTTAGCGCCGACGAACGCGTGAAGCTGATGCTCCACTCGCTGCAGCAGATCTACCCGGGCGTGGATATTGCCAGCCACATCGTCGGGCAGCCGATCACCGTGTCGTGGGAAGCGGATCCCAACTTCATGGGTGCGTTCAAGGCCAACCTGCCCGGGCACTACCGTTACCAGCAGCGCCTTTTCACGCACTTCAAGCAGGACGAGTTGCCGGAGCACCAACGCGGCATCTTCCTCGCCGGAGATGACGTGTCCTTCACCGCAGGCTGGGCCGAGGGCGCCGTGACTACGGGCCTCAATGCTGTGTGGGGCGTGGTGAACCACCTGGGCGGCACATCCGCTGCCGGTAACCCCGGACCGGGCGACCTCTTGGGCGAGCTCGGCCCGATCAGCCTGGACTAGTCATTTACGTTGCGGGCCCTGCATTCGGCTCTCAGCGACTCTTTGCTGCCGTCACCTACCTCAGTGCAGCGGCGAGGCCGAGCATAGCCAGCGCGAAGATCGGGAAGAGCCAGGTGCCCACCAGTGCCGTGATCCTGTTGCCCCTGCCACTGCCGTGAGCGGCAGGTGTGCTGGGGTCGGTGATCTCGTCCGGATCGGTGCCCCTGGAGCGGATGGTGCCAACTATCGACAAAGCAATCATGGTGGCGGCACTGCCGACGAGCCAAGGGAGAGGATCCAGTTCCAGCCACGCATCCGCCCGCTGCGTCGGGGCTGCAATGCCGGAGAGGAGCCCGGAGATCACGCAGATGGCGACCAGGGCTACGAGCACCCAGATGCGTCGGACTGCTGCCGTGAGGTACAGGGGCAGGAAAGCAATGACCACAAGTGGTGTTGCGAGGAAAGCTGCCTGTGCCGGCGACATAAGCATCATCTCGGACCGGACCCACGGCACCACCGCCTGGTTGAAGAGCAAAAAGGCCAAGAGGCCCAGCAAGGCTGGCCCTAGCGCCTTCTTGACCCATTCATGTTTCGGTGCGGTCGGTAGTTCCAGCCCGGCGGCGTAGCTGCGCGCCGGTCCGAACGCCTCCTCAGCCTGCTGCCCGGTGTCGGCGAGGAGTTCGCGGGCGCTTGCCACGGCGTCGCCAATCGCGTTCCCGTGCACCTGGCGGAGGCGAAGTTCCAGAACGAGTTCGTCAAACCACTTCTTGTCCGTCGTTACCTGCGTCATGTGCTGGACTCCTTCGTGTGCTGACCGTCGTCGAGGTAGGTGTTGCTGAGGTGTGTGAACCGAACCCAGTCCGCGCTGAGCCGGAGCATTTCGGCGCGCCCGTGGTCAGTCAAAGCGAAATACTTGCGGCCCGGACCGCCCTCGCCCGCACGCCACTCGGTAGTGACCAAGCCGGCCGCTTCGTAGCGGGTGAGGAGCGGGTACAGCGTGCCGCCTTTGATGGTGCCAAACCCATTGCGTTCAAGTTCAGTGATGATCGCGTAGCCGTACGAGGGTCCGGCGGCAAGGGCACGAAGCGCCAGGAAGCCCAGTGTCGCCCTCAGCCAATCACTCGGCCAATCGGTGCCTATGGGCCTCGAAGGATCAGGAAGGGAATCGATCATGACTATATTGTCACTCTAAGTAGTTGGTCTGTAAAGCTACTTAAATGGTGCGAGGCCCGCTCTGCATCCCAAAACTTCAGGTTAGGGCGCAGAGCGGGCCTCGCATTCGGCGTTAAGCGTGCATGTCCCGGTGCGCCGCCGCGAGTTCCTTGTAGTGCGCGGCGTTGTGCTTCACACCCTCGAACTCTTCATCGGTGAGCTCGCGGCGGACCTTCGCGGGCACGCCAGCCACCAGGGAGCGTGGGGGAATGACAGTGCCCTCCAACACCACGGCGCCGGCGGCAATGAGCGAGCCCGTGCCGATCACAGCGCCGTTGAGGATGGTTGCGCTCATGCCGATCAGGCAGTCGTCCTCCACAGTGCAGCCGTGGACCACAGCGCTGTGCCCTACGGATACGCGCTCGCCGACCGTGCAGGGGAAACCGGGGTCGGCGTGGAGGACTACGTTGTCCTGGAGGTTCGAACCTGCGCCGACGCTGATTGCAGCCGTATCTGCGCGGACGGAGACACCGTAGAAGGCGCTGGAGTCCTGGGCCAACGTGGCCTTGCCGATAATGGATGCGGTGGGTGCCACGAAGGCGGATTCATGGATGGCCGGGGTGTCCCCGGCGAACGTGTAAGAGGGAGCCATGGTGCCCAGCTTATTTCCCAACTGGGTAACAGCACATGTCGCACTGGGCTCTCAGTGGGACGTTTGCTGTTACCTACATGGGCAAAGGGGTGCGGAGGACCAGGAATTGGTAGTGCTGGACCCAGTTGCCCGCGCCGGGACCGGACTCCACGCCCACACCCTCGGGCCACGTCCGGAAATGCTCGATCGCGCCGTGCTCACCAAAGATCCGGCGCGCAGTATCGTCGCTGCGGCGGCTGAAGAACCGCCGCGGTTCATCGAGGTCCTCCGGGTTCAGGACTTCCTCATCGTCGCCTGACCAGAGTCCGACGGCGATCGGCGCACCAGGTGCGGTGACCCGCACCAGTTCGCTGACGACGTCGTGAATTCCGCTGTTGGGGACATGCAGAAGTGTGCTCATGGTCCACGCCGCATCGAAGACCGCATCCGGAAACGGCAGGTTCCGGCCGCTGGCCACAGTTGCCTCAAGTCCGGCCGCGCACGCCAGGTGAACACTTTCCGAGGACAAATCCACGCCGGTGTAGTGCAATCCGGCGCGGACGAACTCCAAGCCCTCAACGCCTGTGCCGCACCCCAGCTCGAACAAGGAATGACGGTGTTCGGACTTCAGGAGCCGGATGAACCATTCTCTGCTCTCGACACGGTGTGGCGTGAGCGCGCGGGTGTTCCGAACAGGCGCCTGACGGTCGTAGTAGACCGCCAAATCAGCCTCGTGCTCGGCGTGAGGAATGCCCCGCATACACCCAGCATAGGAGCGGCGTTAGTTGAACACCACGGTCCGGGTGCCATCCAGGAGCACACGGTGTTCGGCGTGCCACTGAACCGCTTGGGCCAGCGTTCGGCCTTCGACGTCGCGACCCATCTGGACAAACTGTGCAGCCGTGCGCGCGTGGTCGACGCGGATGACTTCCTGCTCGATGATCGGACCCTCGTCGAGGTCGGCCGTCACATAGTGGGCCGTGGCACCGATGATCTTCACGCCGCGCGCATGGGCCTGGTGGTAAGGCTTGGCGCCCTTGAAGGAGGGCAGGAAGGAGTGGTGGATGTTGATGGCCTTGCCATTCAACTTCGTGCACAGATCGTTGGAAAGGACCTGCATGTAGCGGGCCAGGACGGTCAACTCCACGTCGTGATCGGCGATGAGCTTCAACAGCTGCGCCTCGGCCTGGGGCTTGGTTTCCGGCGTCACCGGGATGTGGTGGAACGGGATGCCGTAGAACTCCGCCAGCGGCTCAAGGTCACGGTGGTTGGACACGATGGCAGGGACCTCAATGGGCAGGGTGCCGGTGCGCTGCTGGAACAGGAGGTCGTTCAGGCAGTGCGCGTCCTTGGAGCACAGGATGATGGTGCGGACCTTTTCGCCAACAGGATTGATCTGCCAGGTCATTCCGAACGATTCGGCTACCGGACGCAGCGCGGCCGCCAATTCGTCCTGGGAGGACGACGTCGATGCCTCCACGCGCATGAAGAAGTTGCCTGTGCTGGGGCTTCCGTACTGCTGGGAGTCGGCGATATTGCAGCCGGCCGTAAGCAGGGCTCCGGCTACCGCGTGGACGATGCCGGGGCGGTCGGGGCAGGAAAGTGTTACTACGAAAGCGGTGGATTCAGTCACACGATCAAGCCTACCCGTGCCGCGTTGTTGTACTGTTAATGGGTCGCAACTGGCGTTGGGTGGACTACCACCAGGGAGCGGCAATCATGAAGACCACGGATCGTACGCCTGGGCCGAGGGTCATGTCTTACCGCCGCATGCACGTGACCGATCCCTCTGTAACCAAGGGGACGCGGGAATGCTGCTGCCGGTAGCCTGACCTGTAGCACCACCCGTTGCCTAGCCAGGAGATCTCCGTGACTACCACAACCACTTCCGCGTCTGTCAGCAACCAGTCGCTCGCCGATCTCGATCCCGAGATTGCAGCAGTCCTCAACCAGGAACTTGGCCGCCAGCGCGGCACCCTGGAAATGATTGCGTCCGAAAACTTTGCGCCCCGCGCGGTGATGGAAGCCCAAGGCTCCGTCCTGACCAACAAGTACGCCGAGGGCTACCCGGGCCGCCGTTACTACGGCGGTTGTGAATACGTCGACGTCGCTGAGCAGCTCGCCATCGACCGCGTCAAGGAACTGTTCGGCGCCGAGTACGCCAACGTCCAGCCGCACTCCGGTGCCCAGGCAAACGCTGCAGCGCTGTCGGCCATGATCACCCCGGGCGACAAGATCCTTGGTCTTTCCCTGGCACACGGTGGCCACCTGACCCACGGCATGAAGCTCAACTTCTCCGGCAAGCTCTACAACGTAGCTGCTTACCAGGTTGAAGAAGACAACTTCCGCATTGACATGGACAAGCTCCGCGAGCAGGCCATCGCCGAGAAGCCGCAGGTCATCATCGCTGGTTGGTCGGCCTACCCCCGCCACCTCGACTTCGCTGCCTTCCGCTCCATCGCCGACGAGGTTGGCGCCCTCCTCTGGACGGACATGGCACACTTCGCCGGTCTGGTTGCTGCAGGCCTGCACCCGAGCCCGGTCCCGCACTCCGACGTCGTCACCTCCACGGTGCACAAGACCCTCGCAGGTCCGCGTTCCGGTGTGATCCTTGGCAAGCAGGAGTGGGCCAAGAAGCTCAACTCCAACGTCTTCCCGGGCCAGCAGGGCGGTCCGCTCATGCACGTCATCGCGGCCAAGGCTGTTGCCTTCAAGATCGCCGGCAGCGAAGAGTTCAAGGAGCGCCAGGAGCGTGTCCTCGAGGGTGCCAAGATCATCGCTGACCGTTTGAACCAGTCCGACGTCGCCGGAGCCGGTGTCTCGGTCCTCACCGGCGGCACCGACGTTCACCTGGTCCTGGTTGACCTGCGCAACTCGCAGCTGGACGGCCAGCAGGCTGAAGACCTCCTGCACTCCGTAGGCATCACCGTGAACCGCAACGCTGTTCCGTTCGACCCCCGCCCGCCGATGGTCACCTCCGGCCTCCGCATCGGTACGCCTGCCTTGGCCACCCGCGGATTCGGTGCCACCGAGTTCACCGAGGTTGCCGAGATCATTGCCACCGCGCTGAAGGCGGGCTCGGCAGCTGATGTCGAGTCCCTCCAGGCCCGTGTCGACAAGCTGGCCGCTGACTTCCCGCTGTACCCGCAGCACGAGCAGTGGTAAATCCGCGATTCCGCGGCTAAGTAACGCATTACCCGGGCACTGAACCGGAGCCCACGGGATCCGCCGCCACATCTTCGGCGGCGGGTCCCGTTGGCATGAGCCATTAGGTCACCCACCAGAAAGAGCAGATGGAATGACACAGTCCACCGCACAGATCCTTGACGGCAAGGCCACCGCCGCAGCCATCAAGGCAGAACTGACCACTCGCGTTTCCGTCCTCGCCGCCCAGGGAATCGTCCCCGGCTTGGGCACCATCCTGGTGGGTTCCGACCCCGGCAGCACCTGGTACGTCGGCGGCAAGCACAAGGACTGCGCCGAGGTTGGCATCCAGTCCATCCGCCGCGACCTCCCCGAGGACATCAGCCAGGAGGACCTCTTGGAGGTTGTGCGCGAGCTCAACGACAACCCGGAATGCACCGGCTACATCGTCCAGCTTCCGCTGCCCAAGCACATTGACCAGGACGTCATCCTCGAAGCCATGGACCCTGACAAGGACGCCGATGGCCTGCACCCGATGAACCTTGGCCGCTTGGTGGCCAACGTCAACGGCGAGATGAAGTCCCCGCTGCCCTGCACCCCCAAAGGCTGTGTGGAGTTGCTCCGCCGCCACAACATTGAACTCAAGGGCAAGCGCGTCCTGGTGGTTGGCCGCGGCGTCACCATCGGTCGCCCCATCGGCCTCCTGCTGACCCGCAAGGAAGTCAACGCGACGGTCATCCTCGCCCACACCGGAACGGTGGACCTGCCGGCGGAACTGAAGCAGGCCGACGTCGTGATTGCCGCTGCCGGCGTGCCGCACATGATCAAGGCTGAAGACCTCAAGCCGGGTGCAATAGTGCTCGACGTCGGCGTCAGCCGCGTGGACGACGGCAACGGCAAGGCTGTGGTCACCGGAGATGTGGACCCGGCAGCTGCCGACGTCGCCGCCTGGCTCTCCCCGAACCCGGGTGGCGTAGGCCCGATGACCCGTGCCATGCTGCTCGCGAACGTCGTGGAGAGTGCTGAGCGCCAGGCGGGCATCGCCTAGTTTCACACGCGCTAAACGAGAGGGCTCTTGCAAGATTATGTGCAAGAGCCCTTTCACATGTCGGTGGGCGCTACTAGTCTGCTGAGGGTGCACAATGAAGCAACCCGCTCCGCAACTCCCACTGAATCGTCGCAAACCCGCTTCGACATGAACCGACCCACCGTCATCAGCGCGCAAAACCTCACCAAGACCTATGGTGACCTCACTGCCGTGGACAACATCTCCTTCGACGTACCGGCGGGGGAGTCCTTCGGGCTGCTGGGCCCCAACGGCGCCGGCAAGTCCACCACCATGAAAATGATCGGTGGCGTCTCCCAACGCACCTCGGGAACGCTCAACATCATGGGCTTGGATCCTGAGTCGCACGGCCCTGAAGTCCGGGCGCATTTGGGTGTGGTCCCGCAGCAGGACAACCTGGACGAAGAGCTGAAGGTCCGCGAGAACCTGATTGTCTACGGGCGCTACTTCGGCCTGCCGCTGAGCTACTTGCGGCCGAAAGCCGATGAACTGCTGGAATTCGCGCAGCTGACGGACAAGGCAAACTCGAAGGTCGATGCCCTGTCCGGCGGTATGAAGCGGCGGCTCACCATTGCCCGCTCGCTCATCAACGAGCCACGGATCCTCCTCTTGGACGAGCCCACCACCGGCCTGGACCCCCAAGCGCGCCACATCCTCTGGGACCGGCTCTTCCGGCTCAAGGAAAATGGCGTCACCCTCATCCTCACCACGCACTATATGGACGAGGCAGAGCAACTCTGCGATCGCCTGATCGTGGTGGACAAGGGCCGCATCATGGCCGAGGGGTCTCCGGCGAACCTCATCCGCGAGCACTCATCGCGCGAAGTGCTCGAGCTCCGGTTCGGGTCCGAGCGGAACGCGACCATCGGCGTCGAACTTCAAGGCGTCGGCGAGCGGCTCGAAACGCTGCCCGACCGCGTGCTCATTTATGCACACGACGGCGAGGCCGCGCTGGAGCAGGTCACTGCCCGCGGGCTCCGCCCCATGACCTCGCTGGTGCGCCGCTCGTCGCTGGAGGACGTGTTCCTGCGGCTCACGGGCAGGAGTCTCGTTGACTAGCGGCACTGACAAACCACTTACGACGGCGGCGCCGCCGTTGCGGGCCCACTCGCCTGAGGTTTCGGCTGCCCGGGCGCGGCGATGGGGCGCCTTTTTCTACGCAGAGCAAGTACTTCGCGTCATGCGCAACTACGGCTGGTCCGTGATCCTGTACAGCGTGGGGCAACCCGTGGCGTACCTCTTTGCCATGGGCGTTGGCTTGGCCAGCCTGGTGGACGCCAACAGCGAAGCCACGTTCGGCGGTGTCAGCTACTTGGAGTTCGTGGCTCCGGCGTTGTTGGTCTCGGCTGCGGTGATGACTGCCTCCGGGGAGTTCTCCTATCCCATCATGGACGGCTTCAAGTGGCGCCGTGTTTTTTATGGCCCACACGCCTCACCGTTGATTCCCGAGCAAATCGCCAGCGGACACATCATGGCCAGCACCCTGAGGTTCCTCCTGCAGTCGGTGGTCTACTTCGTGGTGGTGGCATTGTTCGGTGCTTCGCCGGGTCCGTGGGGCTGGGTGTCGGCCCTCGTCGCTACCGTTGCGGCGCTGTCCTTTGGCCTGCCGCTGATGGCTTATGCGGCCAGCATCATACAAGACAAGGGGCAGTTTGCGCTGGTGCAACGCTTCATCGTGATGCCGCTGTTCCTGTTCTCGGGGACGTTCTTCCCCCTGGATTCCCTCCCGATCGCTGTCCGTTGGATCGGATGGATTTCACCGGTGTGGCACGGGACTGAGCTGAGCCGCGTATTCACCTACGGGATGGATCAAAGCCCTGTGCTGACCATCATCCACGTGGTTTTCCTGCTGGCCACGGCCGCAGTTGGCTGGATGGTCGTCCGCCGCCAGTTCGTGAAAAGGATGGGCTCATGAGTGTCCTGACAGGTGGCCACAGTGCCACGGATCGTGCGCGGGAGCGGAAGTTCGGCTCTCTTTATTCACGCAATGCCAAAGCCGTGGTGGGCCGCGGATTGATGGCGGCCAAGTCCAGCACATGGCTGGTCATGGTCTCCGGGTTCTTTGAGCCCGTGCTGTTCCTGCTGGCCATGGGCGTGGGCATGGGCTCCATCGTGGGCACTGTCCAAGGCCCTGGCGGCGAGGAGATCAGCTACGCGGCCTACATTGCACCGGCGCTGCTGGCCGTTTCGGCGATGAACGGGGCGATCTACGACTCCACGTGGAACGTGTTCTTCAAGATGAACTTCGCCAAGCTGTACCAGGGGATGCTCTACACCTCCCTGGGACCGCTGGATGTCGCGATCGGTGAGATCTTCCTGGCGCTCCTGCGGGGCCTGCTCTACGCCACTGGATTCACCGCCGTTATGGGCGTCATAAGTTTGCTCACCAGTTGGTGGGCCATCCTGGTCATTCCTGCCTCGGTGCTGATCGCCTTCGGATTCGCGAGCTTCGGAATGGGCATCACCAGCTTCATGAAGACTTTCCAGCAGATGGACTGGATCAACTTCTTCCTGCTGCCCATGTTCCTGTTCAGCGCCACGTTCTATCCGCTCAGCGTCTACCCGCAGGTCATCCAATGGTTCATCCAGGCCATGCCCCTGTGGCACGGCGTGGAGTTGCTGCGGCAGATCAGTGTGGGCTCGTTCAGCCCGGCCACCGCAATCCACGTGGGTTACTACCTGGTGATGATCGCTCTCGGGATCATGCTCACCACAGGAAGGCTGCGCCAGCTGTTCCTCAAGTGAAAGGTCCGGTGTTCGCCGTCCGTGGAAGCTGGCACAGGCACCTTCGTGGATTTGAGAGAATAGGTCCATGCAATCTCTCGGTGACCCGCACCCGTCCACGTCCCCCGCCGGCAAAGGCATGTTCAAGGGCTTCCGCATTGGCGGCCTGGGGATGACCGTCGTCATCATCGCGTTCCTGGTGGCCGTCATTTTCGCGGCAAACCAGAACGATGTTGTGGGTTGGGTTGTCGCAGTAGTGGCCTTCGGTTGGTTGGCTCTGGCCGCTTTCGTGGTGTTGAGCATCCGCAAGGCCGCGCAGCGGGCAGGTGCAAAACTGACCGAAGCGCAAAATGCCTTTAACGCCGCAGCCGGCCGCGCGCCGTCGTCGTCCGCTGCTGACAGTGGCGGCACGCGCGTCGTGGCCGAACGCAGCAAGTCAGATGAGGTTCGCGACCTCAAACTGGACCACTCCTTCAAGATCGTCCAGGTGCAGGTCCGTGTTGTCGATGAGGAGCGGGCCAAGGGCGGTGCCGCCGATCAGGACACCATCAACCGCGCACTGGAAACCATCGCCATTACGGCCACCAATGCGCGCGACATGATCAAGTCCTCCGGCGGCTCGGACGAGCCCGTAGCCGGCACCATCATCGACTAGAGTGGACCGGGTGAGTACGGCATTGAAGAAGGACTTCCTTCGCATCGCGTCAGTTAACGTCAACGGCCTGAGGGCTGCCTACAAGAACGGCATGGCGGAATGGCTGGAGCCCCGCGAGGTTGACATTCTCTGCCTCCAGGAAGTCCGGGCACCTGATGACATCGTCAGGAAGCTGATCGGCGAAGGCTGGCACATCCTCCACACCGAAGCTGAGGCCAAGGGCCGCGCAGGTGTTGCCATCGCGTCCCGCGAGGAACCTACTGCCACCCGCGTCGGTATTGGCGATGACTACTTTGACACGTCCGGACGCTGGGTTGAAGCCGATTACACCGTCAAGAACGGTGCCGGCGAATCCACCACGCTCACGGTCGTCAGCGCCTACGTGCACTCCGGAGAAGTGGGAACCCCCAAGCAGGATGACAAGTTCCGTTTCCTCGACGCCATGACGGTGCGCCTGCCTGAGCTCGCCAAGCACAGCGACCACGCTTTGGTAGTGGGCGACCTCAACGTCGGTCACACAGAGTTGGACATCAAGAACTGGAAGGGCAACGTCAAGCGTGCCGGCTTCCTCCCGGAGGAGCGCGCGTACTTTGACCGCTTCCTCGGCGAAGAAATCGGATGGAGGGATGTCCACAGGGGCCTGGCAGGAAATGTCGCCGGCCCCTACACCTGGTGGTCCCAGCGCGGTAAAGCCTTTGACACTGACACTGGCTGGCGCATCGACTACCACCTGGCCACGCCGGGCCTCGCGGCAGCTGCTTTCTCGGCTGTCGTGGACCGGGCGCCTTCGTGGGACACCCGCTTCTCCGACCACGCACCGCTGGTAGTCGACTACCGGCTCTAAGCTCCCTAAGGTATTCCTCCATGACTAGTTCCACCACGACTGAAACCGGCGCACCCGCTGATGCATCCGCCGACCCCAGGGCTGTGACATCCACCAAGCCAGCCGTAGGCGCCAAGCATCGTGTCTTGTCCGGCATGCAGCCCTCCGCTGACTCCTTGCACCTGGGCAACTACCTCGGCGCACTGGTCAACTGGGTCCGGATGCAGGACGAGTACGACGCCGTGTACTTCATCCCGGACCTGCACGCCATCACCGTGCCCCAGGACCCGGCCGAGCTCGCCCACCGCACTCGAGTCACCGCCGCCCAGTACATCGCCGGCGGCGTGGACGTGGAGAAGTGCACCCTCTTCGTCCAGTCCCAGGTCCCTGAGCACGCCCAACTCGCGTGGGTCTTGAACTGCATCACTGGCATGGGCGAAGCTGCCCGCATGACGCAGTTCAAGGACAAGGCGCAGAAGCAGGGGTCGGACCACGCCAGCGTTGGCCTTTTCACGTACCCGATCCTGCAAGCTGCCGATATCCTCCTCTACCAGCCGCACGGTGTGCCGGTGGGCGAAGACCAGCGGCAGCACGTGGAGCTCAGCCGTGACCTCGCCAACCGCTTCAACAGCCGGTTCGGGGAGACGTTCCAGGTTCCCGAAGCCTTCATCCAGAAGGAATCGGCAAAGATCTACGATCTTCAGAACCCGAACGCCAAGATGTCCAAGTCTGCGGAATCACCCGCCGGACTGATCAACCTCCTGGATGATCCCAAGACCGTGGCCAAGCGCATCAAATCGGCCGTCACGGACACTGAAACCGAGATCCGCTACGACCGCGAGAACAAGCCGGGTGTCTCAAACCTGCTGACCATCTACTCGGCCATCAGCGGAACACCGGTAGAGAAGATCGTGGCTGACTACCAAGGCAAGATGTACGGGCACCTCAAGGTTGACCTCGCTGAACTCGTCTCCGGTCACCTGGCACCCATCCGGGAGCGGGCCAATGAGCTCCTGGCCGATCCCGCTGAACTCGACCGGCTCCTGGCCCTCGGAGCAGACAAGGCACGCGACATCGCGTCAGCTACTCTCGCGGACGTCTATTCCAAGGTCGGTTTCCTGCCCTACCGCGGAGATGCCCACCGCGACCTGGGAGTCCGCTAACTCCATGTGCTCCGCTGGCCAGCTCAACGTCAAGACCGACACCCGCAAGGGTGTCGGTCCGGACGACTCTCGCCAGACGGGTGTTGCCGGCACCGACTGCGGCGACGGTGACACCATGTGTGTTGGTGTCATCCTCGGCTTTCCACCGGAGATCGCCCGCGAACTCCAGGAATGGCGCGCCTCCTTCGGTGACCCGATGGCCGAGGTCATTCCTGCCCACATCACACTGATCACCACCACACCTACTCAGGACTGGGCCGCTACCCGCGAGCATGTACGGGAAGTGGCCCGGACCCAGGAACCCTTCCACATCACCATTTCCGGCACGGGTTCGTTCCGGCCCGTGTCACCGGTGGTCTTCGTGAACGTTGAAGAGGGCTTTGAAGAGTGCGTGCAGTTGCACGAGAAACTTCAAACCGGGCCGCTGGAACGGTTGCTCCCGTTCCCATACCACCCGCACGTCACGGTGGCCCACGACGTCGCCCAGGAAAATCTGGATGAGGCCGAAACGGTCCTCAGAGATTACCGGGCGACCTTCCCTGTGGTTAGCATGGGACTTTACGAGCACGACACCAATGGAATATGGCAGCTACGGGAAGAGCTCGACTTTGGCGGCGATACTGACGAAGAACAGCAAACGGATTCACGCCACGCAGGCGGACGCTCCTCCGCTGCCAACTGAGCTGGCCAAGCTCAAACTTGAGCTGCTTCGCAAGAGGCAGGAATGGGGCCAGTCCAAGCGCGCCGGCGATGGCCTGCCGAAGAAGGCCGGAGCGTTCTTTGCGCTCTTCATGGCCAGGCTGAACACCAACCGTGCCTTGCGTTCTTTCCAGCACTACACACGCCAGCATGGGCCTCTGTTGAGTGCGGGTATTGGCTTCAACATGTTCTTCTCCGTGACGGGTCTGCTGACCACTGGCTTTGCAGTGGCGGGAATCGTTTTGGGGGGAAGCCCGGCGCTTCAGGACGCCGTCATCGACAGCGTGGCCGCGGCGGCCCCCGGGCTCCTTCAAGTGGATGGCGGCGAAGGACTGGTGGATCCCCAGTCGTTGCTCAACCCGTCCGGACTTGGCTGGACAGCCCTGATCGCGGCGGTAGTGACTGTCTTCATCTCCCTGGGCTGGATAGCAAGCATCCGGGAGGGCATCCGGGGGATCATGAACGCCGCTCCGTTGGTGCGTAATGCTGTCCTCCAGAAGCTCATCGACGCCGGTACCCTGTTGCTCCTCGGAGTCCTTCTGGTCATCAGCGCAGGCGCCTCCCTGATTTTTGGGACAGCCGCCGATTGGTTCATCGGTTTGCTGAAGTTGGACGAGGCAGTGGCCGCACCTATCGCCGCCACCGTCAAGATTGTGGTTCCCCTCCTGTTGAACTGCGCGACGGCGGCAGTACTCTTCCGTATCGCCGCCGGCCTTAAGCTGGGGAGGCGCGCGTTCCTTGAAGCGGTGGTGCTCGCCGGCACAGGGACCACTGTCCTTCAACTTTTCAGCACCGAACTCCTGGCCCGGTCAGGAAACAACCCCGTTCTGGCGTCCTTCGCCATCATCATTGGCCTGCTGATCTGGTTCAACCTGGTGAGCCAGGTGTACCTCGTCTCGGCGTCGTGGTCGGCCATTCGTGAGGCCGATACTGAGTCGGGGGAGACCCCGCGCAAGAAAGTCCTTGGGTCGCGTCGCGTGGCGCCCCGCACCTGACAGTTCTTTCTCCCGGGAGGCGCCATGAACAATCCACTGTGGATCGGCTGCCTCCTCGGGGCTGCCGTTGGTCTCATTGTGGGTCAACTGATCTTTAAGTCCCCTTTCCTGGGCATCCTCATCGGGGTGGGGCTGGGGGCACTTGTCGGGGCTGCAGTGGGACCGCGCCGGGGATAGTGGGCATGTCCCCTGAGCTGAGGCTAGGGTGCTTGCACCAGCCCTTCCCATGCCACGGTCCAGTCGGCCGGAAACCCGGGGGCGTGGCGCTCCGGACCGTTGTCCCATCCAGCTGCCATGAGAGCGACAGCGGCCAGCAGCCCACCATTTCCTGGCAGGTAGAGCGGCAACGAGTCCGTCTGGCGGTTGTGCCCGTTGGGCAGGACCGTGTTCTTGCCCGCGCTGAGGAGGAGCGCATCCACTGCGGCCTCCGGGTCCTCAAGCCGTGCTGCGGTCATGGCCATCACTGGGTAATCCCAGCCCCAGGTGCTGCACCAGTCCCAGTCGGCCAGCACGTCCGAGAGTGTTGCCCGCATGATCTCCGGATCAACGATGTCGGTCAGCGGGAGGACTCCAAGGGCGCACAGCATGGACGGATGGTCGGTGCGGATGGTGAAGGGTTCACTATCGATCGCTGCGTACACGCCGCCGATCACCCGCGGAGGAACCATGCCCTCTGCCACGTCGGACCATCCAGGCACCGGTTCCAGGCCCAGCCGCTCCCGCCACGCAGAAGCCGTGCGCAGGCCCCACTGCCAGTAGGCCAGCTCGAAGGTGGGGTTGGTGACCTTGGACCGGATGGACCCGTAGCTTTCCTGCGCCGGGATCAGGGGTGGCCCCAGCTCGAATCCCCGCGAGGTGGGGTGGGCAAAGCCGGCCATGAAAGCAGCTGTCTCAAAGACGATCTCCGCGAACTCTTCCAGGACGTCGCGGCTGGGGTTGGCCCGGTACACCAGTTCGGCCAGGTGGATGGGGTGCGGCTGCTGCCAAATGAGGAATGTGCCGATCGGACTGGGGCTCTCCCGACCGTCCGGCCCCACCTGCTTGGGCCAGCGAACGCCGTCGAATCCTTGCGCTTTGGCCGTCTGCCGTGAAGTCTCCAACACCGTGGAGTACCACCGCAACGACGGCAGGAGCAGCTCCACACGGTTCCAGTACGCAAAGTGGGCCGCATGCCACCAGTGCATCTCCAGATGGAAGCGGCCACGCCACGAGTTGCACACGAGCCCCGTCTCCTGCGGCGGCAAGGAACCCGCGCAATTGATCGCCGTGAGGTACTGGGACAACACAATCCGGCGTTCCAATTCCTTGGCGCGCGGATCATCGGTGGCATCGAGCTCGATCGCCCCGCCCGAGGACCAGAACTCCGGCCAGTAGGCGGCGGCTGCTTCGAATATTGAACGTGCCGGCGAAAGTTCGACGCCGGTCCGCGCGTCCGCAGGGCCGTCCGGCTGGTGGGCGTGGTTGGCTGGCCTGTTGTTGCACCTCGGGATACAGTCGCCATCCCCGGCCGACACGAACGCCACGGAGAAGTCCAGCACCGTATCGCTGCCCGGTGTTCCAGGCGACGCCGGGGCGATGCGGAGATCATGCTGACCGGCCTGTACCACGGCCAGGCTCTGACCAGTGATCACCACCTCGTAGCGGGAATCGTCCAGTTCGCGCTGGGCGGTCCATGCTGTGGATCCGTTGTTTCCCACTGGTGACGGTCCACTGAGCGTGGTGGTGTGGGCATCCGGTCGATCCCAGTCCGCGGCGTCATGCCAGGCCTCGGACCCGTAGGGGAAGCCGACGCCGACAAACAATCCGGCACCAAGCGCAGTGGACTCCACACGGAAGCCGAGCTCATCCCGGTCCGGGTGGCACGCCGTCGTCACTTTCACCCGGTGACCTGCCACGGTGAACAGGCTGGTGATGGCTCCTGTCCAGAGGTCCAGAGTTTGTTCCGTGTCAGTGATGTCCGCTGCATTCAACGGACGCTCTGTGCCATCCTGCAGCCAGCGAAAGCCGATGCGCCCCAGGTCCAGCCGGTGCGCGTTCGACCTGAGCCACGTTTCCGCCACGGAGGTGTCGGTTTCACGATCGTTCACGATGTCACCCACCATGTCCACGTAAGGGACTGGGCCGCGGGGTGAATCGTAAAGGACGGTGGATCCGGCGAGGTGGTAGGGGTGGGGTGGTGGAACGGAGTGCCAGCCCCACTGCGCTTGCGTTCCCAGGAGTGTCCCGGGTGGCAGGTCATCACGTGCGCCCACGGGGTAGTCGGTGGGTAATGACTGCAGCCCGGTGAGGTCCACTGTGAAGGCGAACTCGCCGTTGCCGACGGAGACGGGGCTGCGAGGATCCAGTTGCTGCTGCCGGACGTTGTGCCGCCGGACCAGTGCCTTGCGATCAATAGCGGGGTGTGGCGGGTTCATGTCAGCCTTTCTGAAGGGATGACGCCGGCGAGCGTCACGGTGTCCTCAAGTTCAAGGAGCGGGAAAAACGCTGCCCGTTCGTAGGGAGTTTTGTTTGGCTGGTGCAACGTCAGGAACAGGCTTCCGTCCAGGTGGCGGCCAATCATTCCATGGCCGCCATCTGCGCTCCAGAGAGGATCGGGCTCTTGCTTCCAGGGGCCCAGCACTGTCCCGGATTCGCTGCGGGCAATCCCCATGGCGTAACCGTTGTCACCGAAGCTGGACCACAGCATGATGAGCTTTCCGCTTGAAAGCCGGAAGAGGAACGGACCATCGGTGACATACACAGGAAACCCGCGGTCCCGGACGGATGGGACATCAAGGGCGCGGGACCAAGGAGCCTCCGATGCGCTGAAAAGGAACACCGGCACGCCCTTGGCGCTGCGCAGGTCCGGTCGAGGCGCTGGGCCATCATGGCGCCGTCGTGCACCTGCTTCCATTCATGGCAGAAGACCAACCACGGCGTTCCGTCGTCGTCCACATGGAGCGTGCCGTCCAAGCATTGCCAATTTCCGGGCGTGACCGGACCGTCGCTCCATGGTTCGTAGGGACCCTCGGGCTTGTCTGCTGCCAGTATCTGCGTTCCGCGGAGGCGCCCGGGCGCAATGAAGGTGGCGAACATGAAGAAGCGCCCTTGGTACTCATGGACTTCGGGGGCCCAGTACTGCTCCTGGCTCCAAAATCCGCGCGGCGGCCTGAACGCCACAAGGGGGCCCTGCCAGGTGAGCAGGTCGCTGCTTCGATAACAGTCGAATCCAGTGGCCTGTCCTGACCAGATGTTTTTGTCCGTGCTGCCGAACAGTAGGTAATCGCCGGACGTGGGCTGGGTCAGCACGAAGGGGTCCCGGATCTGGATCTGGTTCAATCGTAGGTCCACTGCGTCCTCCTTGACGGATTCAAATAGTTCATATCCAAAACTATTGACGAATATACACCGCCTTGATACGTTTCAGGAACCGTTTTCTTGAGCCTGAAAGAAGCTTACCCAATGACGCGTAAATCTCTCCGACATCTCCGTAAGTCCATCGCTTTCGTAGCAGCCGTCAGCATGCTGGGCCTCACTGCGGCCTGCTCCAGCCCCTCCTCCAACCAGCCGGAAGATGGGCCGGTGGAGATCAGGTTCTCGTGGTGGGGCAACGCCACCCGGGCCGACCTCACCAACAAGGCCATCAAGGAATTCGAGGCGGCCAACCCCAATATCAAGGTCAAGCCGGAATACGGCGACATCGGCGGCTACTTCGACAAGCTGGCAACCCAAGTTGCAGCCAACGATGCCCCTGACGTCATCACCATGGGTGGCGCCTACCCGGCCGAGTACGCCAACCGTGGCGCCCTCCTGGATCTGTCCAAGGTGGAGGGTTCGCTGGATCTGTCCAAGATGGACCAGGGAGCACTGGAAAATGGGCAGGTCCAGGGCAAGCAGTACGGCGTCTCCACCGGTGCCAACGCCCTGGCCATCGTCGTCAACCCTGCCGTGTTCCAGGCTGCGGGTGTTGCCTTGCCGGATGACAGCAAATGGTCCTGGGACGATTTCGCCAAGACGGCAGAGGACATCACAGCCAAGAGTCCCAAGGGGACCTACGGCACCGCTACCGTCCTGACGCATGACTCGCTGGATGCCTTCGCCCGACAGCGCGGGAAGTCCCTCTATACCCAGGACGGCCAGTTGGGTCTGGACAAGGACACCGTGCGGGATTATTTCGATTTCTCGGTGAAACTCAGTGAATCAGGCGCCGCTCCCAGCGCCTCGGAGACGGTGGAGAAGCTCAACGTCAGCACCGAGCAGACACTCATGGGCATGGGCCAGGCCGGCATGATGTTGACCTGGACCAACTCACTGACTGCCCTCAGCAAGGCCTCCGGTGCAGACTTGAAACTGCTCAAGCTGCCTGGCGAGACGCCCACACCCGGGATCTGGCTCCAGTCTTCGCAGTTCTACACCATTTCAGCCCGGAGCAAGCACGCGGATGCTGCCGCCAAGCTGGTCAGTTTCCTGGTGAACAATGAGGCCGCAGCAAAAATCATTCAGAGCGACCGCGGGGTGCCCAGCAACTCCGGCATGCGCACGGCCATCCAGGACCTCCTGACGCCCCAGGGAAAAGTGGAAGCCGCCTACATCGACCAGATCGGCAAGATGGACTTCGCGCCAACGTTCATTGGTCCCACCGGTTCCACTGCGGTCTCCGAGATCACGGCCCGCATCAACACCGAAGTCCTCTTCAAGCGGTTGAGCCCGGAGAAGGCAGCAGAGCAGTGGCTGAGCGAGAGTAAAGCGGCCATCGGCAAGTAGTACCCAACTAGGTGACAGCAAATGCTCCACTGAGGCGTCAGTGGAGCGTTTGCTGTTACCTACATGGGCGGCTGGGCCCTCAGCCGGCGTCGCGGACCTAGCTGACTTCCAGGTAGGGGTCCGCCCACGCTCCGATGATGCGCGCAACCCGTGCGGCCTGGCCCTTTCCGGTAAGGAGATGCTCGCTGCCCTCTAGGGAGATGAAACTCCGGGGGTGCCGGGCCGTACGGAAGATCTCGCTGGCGTTGTCGATCCCCACGGTGTTGTCGGTGGGGGAGTGCATCACCATCAGCGGCTTGTGAAGGGTGCGGATGCAGTCGCGCAAGTCGGCGCGTTCCACGTCCTCCACAAAGTGGCGGCGTACCTCCATGGGACGTCCGCCGAGGTCAACCACGGCGCTGCCGTCGCGCAGGATGTCCTCAATCTCCGTGTCGAACATGTGCTCGACGTGCTTGGGCTCGTACGGTGCGGCAACGGTCACCACGGCGTTCAGGCCAGGGACGTCGCGGGCTGCGGCCAACACGGCTGCACCGCCGAAGGAGTGGCCCACCAGCAAGGAGATTCCCCGGCCCTGCTCCCTCATGAACTCCGCGGCCAGGATGGTGTCGGCCACCTTCACGCTGAACGATCCCGCTGACCATTCACCGGCAGAACCGCCCAAACCCAGGTTGTCGAAACGCAGCATGCCGACGCCCTGCTCAGCCAATCCCTTGCAGATGCGGGAAGCGGCGGGGCTGTCCTTGCCGAGGGTCAGTCCGTGTGAGTACAAGCCCCAGCCGCGGACGGGCCCTTCCGGGACGTCCACGATGCCGGCCAGGGTGTCGCCGGTACTTCCCGTGAAGCTGATCTTTTCAGAGCGTGACACGCTGATCTCCTTGCATTGCGGTGGCGTTTTCCGTGACGGATCCGGCGGCGGCTGGCTTCGACACTTGGTTAACGACGACGGCGCCCCCCACCAGCAGTGGTGAGTGGCGCCGTCGTCGTGGTTGTTCTTGTACGAAACGCGAACTAGATCTTGCGGGACAGGATGGCCTGCTTGACCTCTGCGATTGCCTGGGTCACCTGGATGCCACGGGGGCAGGCTTCCGAGCAGTTGAAGGTGGTGCGGCAGCGCCACACGCCTTCTTTGTCGTTGAGGATCTCAAGGCGCATGTCGCCGGCATCATCACGGGAATCGAAGATGAAGCGGTGCGCGTTGACGATCGCTGCCGGACCAAAGTACTGGCCGTCGGTCCAGAAGACCGGGCAGGATGAGGTGCAAGCGGCGCACAGGATGCACTTGGTGGTGTCATCAAAGCGCTCACGGTCCTCAACGGACTGCAGGCGTTCCTTGGTGGGCTCGTGGCCCTTGTTGATAAGGAACGGCATGACTTCGCGGAAGGACTGGAAGAAGGGTTCCATATCCACGATCAGGTCCTTCTCCACGGGGAGGCCCTTGATCGGCTCGACGGTGATGGGCTTGGTGGTGTCCAGGTCCTTCAGCAGCGTCTTGCAGGCGAGGCGGTTGCGGCCGTTGATGCGCATGGCGTCTGAACCACAGACACCGTGGGCGCAGGAGCGGCGGAAGGAAACGCTGCCGTCGATCTCCCACTTGACCTTGTGGAGGGCATCCAACACGCGGTCCGTGCCATACATGGTCAGCTTGTAGTCATCCCAGCGTGCCTCGTCCGAAATTTCGGGATCGTAGCGGCGCACGCGGAGCGTGATGTGGAACGTGGGGATTTCACCGTCGCCGGCAACACTTGCCGGGAGCTCGATCTTGGAAGCGGGCTCTGCCATTTCGGTCGTCATTAGTACTTACGCTCCATCGGCTCGTAACGGGTGAAGATAACGGGCTTCGTCTCAAGACGGATGCCCGCGACGGATTCCGCCGAGGAGTCGACGGTGACGGAGGTGTCCAGGTAGGCCATGGAGTGCTTCATGAACTTCTCGTCATTGCGGTCCGGGAAGTCTTCGCGGTAGTGGCCGCCGCGGGACTCTTCACGGTGCAGTGCACCAACAGTCATGACCTTGGCCATGTCCAGGAGGAAGCCCAGTTCCACGGCTTCCAGGAGGTCAAGGTTGAAGCGCTTGCCCTTGTCCTGAACGGTGACGTGCTTGTACCGCTCCTCGAAGGAAGCGATGTCGCGAAGGACCTGTTCCAGGGATTCCTTGGTACGGAACACCTGCATGTTGGCGTCCATGGTGTCCTGCAGTTCCTTGCGGATCTGCGCAACACGCTCGGTGCCGTTGCCGGTGAGCAGGCCGTCCAGGATGCCGCGGGTCATTGCCTCGGGGTCCTCGGGCAGCTCGACGTAGTCGGCCGTCTTGGCGTACTCCGCAGCAGCGATGCCCGCGCGCTTGCCGAACACGTTGATGTCCAGGAGCGAGTTGGTGCCGAGGCGGTTGGAGCCGTGCACGGACACACAAGCAACTTCACCGGCTGCGTAAAGGCCCGGGACGATCGTGTCGTTGTCCTGGAGCACTTCCGTGGTGATGTTGGTGGGGATGCCACCCATGGCGTAGTGCGCCGTGGGGAACACGGGAACCGGATCGGTGAACGGTTCCACACCAAGGTAGGTGCGGGCGAACTCTGTGATGTCCGGAAGCTTGGCTTCGATGTGAGCCGGCTCAAGGTGGGTCAGGTCCAGGAGGACATAGTCCTTGTTAGGTCCACAACCGCGGCCTTCGCGCACTTCGTTCGCCATGGCACGGGCCACGATGTCACGGGGTGCGAGGTCCTTGATGGTGGGGGCGTAGCGCTCCATGAAGCGCTCACCCTCTGAGTTGCGCAGGATGGCACCTTCACCACGTGCACCCTCGGTGAGGAGGATGCCCAGGCCGGCGAGGCCGGTCGGGTGGAACTGGAAGAACTCCATGTCTTCCAGGGGGATGCCGCGGCGGAAGGCAATGCCCATGCCGTCACCCGTGAGGGTGTGGGCGTTGGAGGTGGTCTTGAAGACCTTGCCGGCGCCGCCCGAGGCGAACACCACGGACTTGGCCTGGAAGACGTGAAGTTCGCCGGAAGCGAGGTCGTAGGAGACCACGCCGGCAACGCGCTTCTGCTTGTACGGGGTACCGTCTTCGCGCACTGCGTCTTCTTCGACGATCAGCAGGTCCAGAACGTAGTACTCGTTGTAGAACTCAACGTTGTGCTTGACGCAGTTTTGGTACAGCGTCTGCAGGATCATGTGGCCCGTACGGTCGGCTGCATAACAAGCACGGCGGACGGGAGCCTTGCCGTGGTCACGGGTGTGGCCACCGAAACGGCGCTGGTCAATGCGGCCTTCGGGCGTGCGGTTGAACGGCAGGCCCATCTTTTCCAGGTCCAGCACGGCGTCGATGGCTTCCTTCGCCATGACCTCGGCTGCGTCCTGGTCAACCAGGTAGTCGCCACCCTTGATGGTGTCAAAGGTGTGCCATTCCCAGTTGTCTTCTTCGACGTTGGCCAGTGCTGCACACATTCCACCCTGGGCTGCACCGGTGTGCGAACGGGTGGGGTAGAGCTTGGTCAGTACCGCTGTGCGTGCGCGCTGACCGGACTCGATCGCGGCGCGCATGCCGGCGCCACCTGCACCGACAATAACGACGTCGTACTTATGGACCTGCATACCAGATGCTCTCTCTTTCAAAATTCAGATGGTCTGCGGAGGCTGCTCCGCTACGTCAGGCGAACCGGTTCACTCCGCAGAGCCACCGGAAACGCTGCTACGGGGCCGGGCAGAATCCGCCAGGAAGCTGAACGCCGTCAACAACAGGGCACGGGTTGAAGGTGAAGATCACCAGCGTGCCCAGGATGATGATGACCAGGGTGGCCGCGTAGAGGACCATCTTGAGCCAGAAGCGCGTGGAATCCTTCTCGGCGTAGTCGTTGATGATGGTGCGGACGCCGTTGGTTCCGTGCAGCATGGCAAGCCACAGCATGGCGAGGTCCCAGAACTGCCAGAACGGATCTGCCCACTTGCCGGCAACAAAGCCGAAGTCGATCGCGTGGATGCCTTCGCCTACCAGCAGGTTCACGAAGAGGTGGCCGAAGATCAGCACCACCAGGACGATGCCGGAAAGGCGCATGAAGAGCCAGGCGATCATCTCGAAGTTGCCGCGGCTGGAGCCGGTGCGGTTGTACTTCGGGGCGATTTTTCCGCTGCGCGGGGATTCGATGGTTGTCATGGCTTAGTGGCCTCCCAGCGCGAGGGAAAGGTGGCGGATGGCGAAGCCGGCGAACGTGACCAGCCACAGCGCAAGCACGATCCACAGCATCTGGCGCTGGTACTTGGCGCCCTTCTTCCAGAAGTCGATGGCAATCACGCGCAGGCCGTTGAAGGCGTGGAAAATGATCGCAGCGACCAGGCCCGTTTCCCCCAGGGCCATGAGGGGGTTCTTGTAAGCACCAATGACGGCCGTGTAGGCCTCAGGGGACACGCGCACCAATGAGGTGTCCAACACATGGACCAACAAGAAGAAAAAGATCACTACACCGGTAATACGATGTCCAACCCAGGACCACATGCCTTCACGGCCGCGGTACAAGGTGCCAGCTGGTTTTGTCGGCACTGATTAAACCTTCCTGCAACACAGCGGCGCTGGCATGGGATCCACGCGGGGGGAACGCCTGCTGCGAGAGCACTCGTAGCTCACGCCTAAATCTAGGCTTCGCTCACAGCATATTCAATTTAGGACGGGCTTCTCTCCTTGTTAATTCCATGTTTCCTGCCAGTATTCAGGCGATTTTGCCCAGTCCCTGAGACGAACGCCACATGCGTGGCGTACTGCGGGGCTTCGCGCTTGCGTCGGATAAAGTGTTGCGGTGAGTACAGAAGACGCGAAATACCCGGAATCGCCCATGAACCGCTTCCATGCGGTTATTCCGGCCGGCGGTGTGGGGACCCGGTTGTGGCCGCTCTCGCGGGCCGCTGCGCCCAAGTTCCTCCACGACCTGACCGGTTCCGGCAGTACGTTGTTGAGGGCCACCTATGACCGCCTGGAGCCGCTGGCCGGTGAACGAGTGCTCGTAGTGACAGGCGAGGCCCACCGTGCCGCTGTTTGCCGCCAGCTCCCTGAAATCGGGGACGACGAACTGGTGCTCGAGAGCGAGCCCAAGGACTCCGGTGCTGCGATTGGACTGGCCGCTGCCATCCTGTACCGCCGCGACCCGGACACCATCATGGGCTCCTTCGCAGCGGACCAGGTCATCAGCCCGGACCATCTTTTCCAGGAAACGGTGCGCGAGGCCATCTACACGGCCGCCATGGGCAAGATCGTCACCATCGGCATTAAGCCCACGCACCCCTCCACCGGTTTTGGCTACATCCGTTCCGGCGCTGCCCTCAACGTGGAAGGCGCACCGAACGCGCTGGCGGTGGCTGAGTTCGTGGAGAAGCCAAGCCAGGAAGTCGCCAATAAATATGTAGAAGCAGGGGACTACGTCTGGAACGCGGGCATGTTCGTTGCTCCCGTGGCGCTCATGCTGAAGCACCTTGAAGCCAACCAACCCGAACTGTTCAAGGGCCTCCAGGAAATCGCAGAGGCCTGGGACACTCCCCAGCGCGCCGAAGTCACCGCGCGGGTGTGGCCCACGTTGCCCAAGATCGCGATCGACTATGCCGTGGCCGAGCCCGCAGCGGCAGCCGGCGATGTCGCCGTCGTGCCTGGCACTTTCCGTTGGGACGACGTTGGCGACTTCGCTGCGATCGGCCGCCTCAACAATGCCGGCGATGTGGACGAGGTGACCGTGCTCGGTGAAGGCGCCCGTGTGTTCGCGGAGAATGCCAGCGGCGTGGTGGTCTCCGACACCAAGCGCGTCATCGCCCTGATCGGCATCAAGGACGTGGTCATCGTGGACACCCCGGACGCGCTCCTGGTCACCACCAAGGAACACGCGCAACTGGTCAAGGGGACCGTTGACGCCCTCAAAGCCAGCGGCGATACGGACGTGCTGTAACGCAGCTCCTTATACCGTGAGCCACCTCTTTGGTTGTCCTGCGCCTGAACGCAGCGTAACCAAGAGGTGGCTTTCGTTCTTTGCGTGCCGCGGATGGCTAGAGTTGTGACGTGCGCAATTACACGACTGAAACCGAGCCCGCTCCCGTTGTGAGTCCTTGGGTTGATGAACTGCTGCCCGGACTCATCGAATTCCGGCGTGACCTCCATGCGCACCCCGAACTCTCCTTCAAGGAATTCCGCACTACGGACAAACTCGTGGAGCGGCTTGAAGCGGCAGGACTGAAGCCGCGGCGGCTGGAGGAGACCGGGCTGACGGTTGACGTGGGCGAGGGCCCCATTGCCACCGCCCTCCGTGGCGACATCGACGCACTGCCGATCATCGAGGAGACCGGCCTGCCCTTCGCTTCGAAGAACCATGGCGTTACCCATGCTTGCGGGCACGACGTCCACACCACTGCCATGCTCGGCATTGCCTTGACGCTGCAGCGGATGCACAAGAACAATCCTCTGGGCGGCACAGTCCGGATCATCTTCCAGCCGGCCGAGGAAACCATGCCGGGTGGGGCGCTGTCCTGCATTGAGCAGGGAGTCCTTGAGGGTGTGCCGCGCATCCTTGCGCTGCACTGCGATCCCCGGATCAACGTGGGCCAGATCGGCACCCGCATCGGGGCGATTACCTCTGCCTCGGACACCATCAAGATTGAGCTTTCCGGCCGGGGCGGCCACACGTCCAGGCCACACCTGACCGAGGACCTTGTGTTCGCGCTGGCCCAAATAGCGGTCAATGTTCCGGCCGTCCTTTCCCGCCGGGTGGACGTCCGCAGTGGCGTGTCCGTTGTCTGGGGCCAGATCTCCGCAGGCTCTGCCCCCAATGCCATCCCCGGCTCCGGTTACATGGCCGGCACCATGCGTTGCCTCGACCGCGATGCCTGGCACAGCGCGGGAGAGCTGCTGGACGACGTCGTCCGGCAAGTTGCTGCGCCGTACGGCGTGGACGTCCACCTCGAACACACCCGTGGCGTGCCGCCTGTGGTCAACTCCGAGCACGAGACCGCCCTCATCGAAGCTTCCGCCCGCGCTGAGCTGGGTGAAAACGCTGTGGTGCTCACGCCTCAGTCCATGGGAGGCGAGGACTTTGCCTGGTTCCTGGCAGACCTCCCAGGTGCCATGATGCGCTTGGGCACGCACACGCCCGGCGGCGAAGAATACGATCTCCACCGTGGTGACTTCATCGTGGATGAGCGTGCCCTGGGCTACGCCATCCGCGTCCTGACCGCCGCCGCCCTGCGCACCATCCGCGACCTCGAGCAGTAGACCCAACCAAGCCGCAGCTAAGCGCGTTTTGACCGCTCAAAACGCGCCCAACTGCGGCTCAGTTGGGTGCGGTCGGCGCAGATAAGTTGTGCACAATTGAATTGTGCACTATCGTTTTATTCATGAGTGATGCACCCCGCCTCCGCCACCAGGTCTGCTTTGCGCTGTATTCGGCGTCCAAAGCCGCGACGGCGGTCTACCGCCCCGTGCTGGAGGACCTTGGCCTGACGTACCCGCAGTACCTGGTGATGCTGGTGCTGTGGGAGCAGGAGCCGCGGAGTGTTCGCGACCTCGGCGCCGAACTGGGACTTGATTCAGGCACATTGTCGCCGCTCCTGAAGCGCCTTGAGGGCCTGGGGTTGGTGGAACGCCGCCGCTCCGCCGAGGACGAGCGCCGCGTGGACGTGATCTTGACCGACGCCGGGACCGCCTTGAGCGATCGTGCCCAGGCTGTGCCCCAGCGCCTCGCGGACGCCGCCGGACTTTCTGCCGGTGAGATCGAACAACTCCACGCCACCCTCGGCAAGCTCACGAAAGCCCTCAACGGCTCACTCTGACAAACTCCCGGAAAATCCCGAGACGTCCATTCCCGAAGAGAAACGGAAACACCATGAAGACTCTCTACACTGCCGAGGCACTGGCCTCCGGCGAAGGCCGCGACGGCAACGCCCGCACCAATGACGGCAAACTGGATGTAGCACTCGCCAGCCCCGTGGAACTCGGTGGCAACGGTGAAGGCACCAACCCCGAGCAGCTTTTCGCCGCCGGCTACGCAGCCTGCTTCCACTCCGCGCTGCGCCTGGTGGGCCGCAAGGAACGTGTTGACCTCAGTGATTCCGCCGTTGCCGCCAAGATCCACTTCGGTGCACTGACTGACAGCGAAGGCTACGGCCTGGCTGCAGAACTCGAGATCGCGCTGCCCGCCCTGGACCGCACCACCGCTGAAGAGTTGATGGTCAAGGCGCACCAGATCTGCCCGTACTCCAACGCCACCCGCGGCAACATGGCCGTAGACCTCAAGCTCGTGGAGTTCGCAGCATGAGCGCCGCCGCTACCGAAACCCGCGAAATCCAGCTTGCTTCCCGCCCGGTGGGACGTCCGGTTCCGGAGAATTTCCGGCTGGCAACAGCGCAGCTCCCCGAGCTCGCCGAGGGACAGCTCCTGGTGAAGAACCAGTTCATGTCAGTGGACCCCTACATGCGTGGCCGCATGAACGATGTCAAGTCCTACTCGGCGCCGTTCCGCCTCGATGCAGCGCTCGACGGCGGTGCGGTAGGTGAGGTCATCGCGTCCCGGTCCGACGCGCACAAGGTGGGTGACGTCGTCGTGCATCAACTCGGCTGGCGTGAGCACGCCGTAGTGGACGCCGCGGCAACCACTCCGGTTCCGTCGGGACTGGCCCCAACCTCCGCGTTCCTTGGCGCCCTGGGCATGACCGGCCTGACTGCCTATGCCGGACTGCTCAAGGTGGCAGAGTTCGAGGAAGGTGACGTGGTGTTCGTCTCCGGCGCGGCAGGTGCAGTCGGCTCAATGGTGGGCCAGATCGCCAAGGCCATGGGCGCCTCCAAGGTCATCGGCAGTGCAGGATCGCCGGAGAAGGTAGCCCGGCTGCTGGAGCTTGGATTTGATGCTGCCTTCAACTACAACGATGCGCCCGTGCTGGAGCAGCTGAAGGCAGCTGCGGGGGAGCGCGGCATCGATGTGTACTTCGACAACGTCGGCGGCGAGCACTTGGAAGCCGCCTTGGCTACCCTTACCGTTGGTGGCCGGGTTGCCATGTGTGGAGCCATTGCACAATACAACTCCACCGAGCCCCCGGTGGCGCCAAGGAACCTGGCCGTGGCGATCGGCAAGCAGCTGACACTGCGCGGATTCCTGGTGGGCGGACAACGGCAGCACGCCGCTGAATTCGCGCAGAAGATGGCCGGCTGGCTCGCCGACGGCAGCGTCAGCTATGACGAAACGATCGTCGACGGCTTGGAGAATGCACCACAGGCCTTCATCGACCTCCTGGATGGCGCCAACACCGGAAAGATGCTTGTCCGCCTCTGATCCACAGGTGAATCGCGTGTGACTTGCGCACCCAGCTACTGCTTGGTAACAAAAGGTCAACAATCTGACCTGGAGTGATCAATTGTGGTAGCTGGGTGTGTTCCAGGCCACTAGTGTGGGTTTCATCAATGCGCTTCGGCGCAGCTGCGAGCATCAGTGAAAACAGAATTTCTGCCTCAGGTATAGGAAACGGACACTCATTGACCATCCGTCGTAGCGCCAAACACTTTCTTCCTGGAGGAAAATTGAAGAAACCACTGCGTGCCACCCTGAAGCGCGGTTCAATGGCCGGTGTTGCCACAGTCGGCGCAGCAGCGCTCCTGCTGACCGGCTGCGGACAGGCCCCCGACGCCGGATCCGGCACCGCTACCAAGAGCGACTTTGTTGGATGCATCGTGTCCGACTCCGGCGGATTCGATGACCAGTCCTTCAACCAGTCCTCGTTCGAAGGCCTCAAGAAGGCCGAGACGGATTTGGGCATCACGGTGAAGTCGGCCGAATCGAAGGCCAACAGCGACTTCGAAACCAACCTCAACGGCATGATCTCCGCCGGCTGCAACCTCACGGTGACCGTTGGCTTCCTCCTGGGCGATGCCACCAAGGCCGCCGCCGAGAAGAACACCGACAAGCACTTCGCGATCGTCGACTACACGTACGAGACTCCGATCGCCAACGTCAAGCCGATCGTCTACGACACGGCGCAGGCGGCTTACCTGGCCGGATACGCGGCTGCGGCCACCTCCAAGACCGGCAAGGTAGGTACCTTCGGCGGCATCAAGATCCCCACGGTCACCATCTTCATGGACGGCTTCTACGACGGCGTCCAGGCCTACAACAAGGCCAAGAACAAGACCGTCCAGGTTGTTGGCTGGGACAAGACCACCCAGGACGGTTCGTTCACGGGTGACTTCGAGAAGCAGGACACGGGCAAGCAGGTCACCATCAACCTGCTGGACCAGGGCGCGGACATCATCATGCCTGTCGCCGGACCTGTTGGTAAGGGCGCAGGCGCTGCGCTGAAGGAAGCCAAGGCAGCCGGCAAGGACGTCAAGCTCATCTGGGTTGACTCCGATGGCTACCTCACCGCTCCTGAGTACAAGGACCTCATGCTGACCTCCGTGGTCAAGCAGATGGGCGAAGCTGTTGAAGCCGTGGTGAAGGATGACACGGAAGGCAAGTTCAACAACGCAGCCTACGTCGGCACCTTGGAGAACGATGGCGTTGCCATCGCTCCGTTCCACGATCTTGACTCCGCTGTCACCGCTGAAACCAAGTCCGAGCTCGATGCCCTGAAGGCTGACATCGTCTCCGGCAAGCTGGTTGTCGAATCGGCAGCGAGCCCCAAGAAGTAAATCAATTCCTGGACGCGCCGCCAGTACCGAGCCCCGGTACTGGCGGCGCGTTTTTGCCCTGACTACGCTGGGCTCAAAGCCAGTGGCTTTGGAGCAGTACAGCCGTCCCTCGGACTCACAGAACGGTGGGAGTTGTGAAACTCGAATTGAAGGGGATCTCGAAAGCCTTCGGGACCTTCTACGCCAACCAAGACATCGACCTCGTGGTCGAATCCGGCCAGATCCATTGCCTTCTCGGCGAAAACGGTGCCGGAAAATCAACCCTTATGAACGTGCTGTACGGGCTGTACGAGCCTACAGCCGGCCAGATCCTGGTCAATGACCAGCCGGTCAGTTTCCGCGGCCCCGGTGATGCCATGGCGGCCGGCATCGGCATGGTGCACCAGCACTTCATGCTGGTCCCCGTCTTCACGGTGGCGGAAAACGTGGCCCTCGGTGCGGAGCCGACCTCGTTCGGCGGTGTGCTCAGCATGGACGAAACCCGGAAGAAGATCCGGGAAATCTCCGATAAATACGGCTTTGACGTGGATCCCGACGCCTTGGTGGAGGACCTGCCCGTGGGCGTCCAGCAACGTGTCGAGATCATCAAGGCACTGGTCCGCGAAGCCAAGGTCCTCATCCTGGACGAGCCCACCGCAGTGCTGACGCCGCAGGAAACCGATGAACTTCTGGACATCATGCGGCAGCTCAAAGCCGGTGGCACGTCCATCGTCTTCATCTCGCACAAGCTGCGTGAGGTGAAGGCTGTCTCCGACGTCATCACCGTCATTCGCCGCGGCAAAGTAGTGGGGGATGCGCCTCCCACGGCCTCCGCCACCGAACTGGCATCCATGATGGTGGGCCGCCCTGTCAGCCTGAGCCTGGACAAGGCACCCGCGCAGCCGAAGGAAACCACGTTCGTGGTGGAAAACCTGACGGTCCGCGCTGCCAACGGCACCAACGTGGTGGACGGGATCAGCTTCGACATCGCCCAAGGTGAGATCCTCGCCGTCGCGGGTGTCCAAGGCAATGGCCAAACGGAACTGACCGAAGCCATCCTGGGCGTGCAGGAGCACGTCACAGGTTCGGTGACCCTGGACGGCAAGCAACTGCTGGGCCTTCCGGTCAAGGAAGTGCTGCGTTCGGGCGTCGGCTTTGTTCCAGAGGACCGCACTGTGGATGGACTGGTTGGACCTTTCTCGGTCGCCGAAAACCTGGTGCTTGACCTGTATGACCAAGCACCTTTTGCCAGCGGCATCAGCATGAAGCCGGCCAAGGTTGCCGAACATGCCAAGGCCAAGATCGAAGAATTCGATATCCGGACTCCCTCTGCGGGGTCGGCCGCTGGAACACTGTCCGGCGGCAACCAGCAGAAAGTGGTCATGGCGCGGGAGCTGTCCAGGCCCTTGCGGTTGTTCATCGCGAGCCAGCCGACCCGTGGCGTGGATGTCGGCTCCATCGAGTTCCTGCACAAGCGCATCGTTGCCGAACGCGACGTCGGTACGCCGGTCATGATCGTTTCCACTGAACTTGATGAGGTCATCGAACTCGCGGACCGGATTGCCGTGCTCTACAAGGGCAAGCTCGTGGGCATCGTCCCCGCCGGAACGCCCCGCGACACCCTTGGCTTGATGATGGCCGGCGTCGGCCCGGAAGGAGGCTCTGATGACTGAGAAGGATCAGTCCAAGAGCGAACCAACACCCGCCCTGCCCGCTGAGGACCAGTCCACAGCGGACCTCCGTGCGGCAGATGTCTCACTTGATACCGCGGGAGGCATGCTGGAACCATCCATCGTTCCGGTGTCTTCCCAAAGCGGCGATTCCGGAGCTCAGCAGGGCAGCCTTATGCGCCGCATCGTGATGGGCAACGGCTTCGTGTCCGTCCTGGCCGTCATCGTGGCACTGTTCCTGGGTGGCCTGCTGATTGCCAGCACGGACGCCCAGGTTGCCAAAACCGCAGGCTACTTGTTCGCCCGGCCCACGGACTTCCTCAGCGCGTTGTGGTCTGCCATGACCGAGAGCTATGTTGCCCTTTTCCAGGGGTCGATCTTCAACCCCCGGCAGGGACTGCAGCCGCTGCTTGAAACCATGACGGTGGCAACCCCGCTGATCTGCGCAGGCCTTGGTGTTGCCTTGGCCTTCCGCGCCGGCCTGTTCAACATCGGCGCACAGGGACAGATCATCATCAGCGCCACGCTGGCTGCCTACGCAGGGTTCGCCTGGCACTTGCCGTTCGGCCTGCACCTGCTGGTGGTCATCATCATGGGGGTCCTGGGTGGTGCACTTTGGGGTGCCATCGTTGGCATCCTCAAAGCACGGACCGGTGCACACGAGGTGATCGTCACCATCATGCTGAACTACGTGGCCTTGTTCCTGCTGGACTTCCTGCTGAACACTGCTGCGTTCCGGCGTCCGGGGGACAACAGCCCCATCTCGCCACGCCTGGACGAGTCGGCAACGTATCCCGTCCTCATCCCCGGCTCCCGTCTCCACGTGGGATTCCTGGTGGCCATAGCGCTGACCTTCGGCGTGTGGTGGCTGTTGAACCGGTCCACCATCGGCTTCGAATTCCGTGCTGTCGGCGCCAACCCCATCGCTGCACGGACCGCCGGCGTCAAAGTATCCCGTGCCACCATCCTGGTGATGGCCATGGCCGGTGCCCTCGCCGCTTTCGGCGGTATTGCCCAGGTTGCCGGTACGGAAAAGGTGCTGACCGGCGGCGTCGCTGCCCAGATCGGCTTCGACGCCATCACGGTTGCCCTGCTGGGACGCAGCACGCCGTGGGGGACGTTCTTCGCCGGCCTGCTGTTCGGAGCCTTCCGCGCAGGGGCAGTGCAGATGCAGATCCAGACGGGAACGCCCATCGACATCGTGCTGGTGGTGCAGTCCTTGATCGTGCTCTTCATCGCGGCACCTCCACTCATCCGGTCCATTTTCCGGCTTGAACCCAAGAAGAAGAACAAGACACCTAAGGCGGCTCCCAAGGCTGCCCTCGTCAACGCCTCCGGAGGTGCCAAATGAGCGCGACAACCACCGCTCCGAAGTCGGGTTCAACGGCCCTGCCGGCGTTCCGGCCTTCCATGAAAGTCCCGCTCTCGCTCGGCATCCTTGCCCTCATAGCCTTGGTCTTCTTCGGCTTCCTGGGTCCGGACCAGACAGCCGAGATGAAGATCAGCGACGCCGGTGACGCCGTCGCCGTCCCGGCGCTCATGATTCCGGGGCAGGTGGGCGGGGTGGTCTTCGGCATCCTGCTGCTGGCTATGGCCGCCTACTCCATCTACCTCTGGACGCAGGGGGAGCGTTCACCCAAGTGGCTGCCCATTGCCTTTGCCGTGGTATTCGTGTTCGCGTTGCTCGTCTGGATCGTGGCCGGCGCACGGCAGCCGTCCATTTCGCTGGCAGGCCTCGTAGCGGGGTCGGTAACACTGGCCGTACCTCTGGTCTTCGGTTCATTGTCAGGCGTGTTGTGTGAGCGCGTGGGCGTGGTGAACATCGCCATTGAGGGACAACTCCTGGGCGGAGCCTTCACCGCCGCGCTGGTAGCCACCATGACGGGCAGCCCCTATATCGGCCTGATCGCGGCGGCTGCTGCCGGGGCCGCGGTCTCCATGGTCCTGGCGGTCTTCAGCATCAAATACCTGGTCAACCAGATCATTGTGGGCGTTGTCCTCAACGTGCTGGTCTCCGGCCTCACCGGCTTCCTTTACGGCACGCTGATGGTCCCCAACAAGGAGCAGTTCAACACCCCGGGGCGCCTGGACATCCTGCCGATCCCGCTGCTCTCGGACATCCCCATCATCGGGCCCATCCTGTTTGAGCAGTCCATTGCCGGCTACCTCATGTACATTGCTGTGGCCGTGGTGTGGTTCGGCCTGTTCAAGACCCGGTGGGGCCTGCGGGTCCGCGCCGTCGGCGAGCACCCGCAGGCTGCCGACACCCTGGGTATCAATGTGAACGCCACCCGGTTCTGGAACGTCACCCTGGGTGGTGCCATCGCAGGTATCGGTGGCGCAGTCTTCACCCTGGTGACCATCGATTCCTTCACCAAGGACATCTCCGGCGGCCGAGGCTTCATCGCCTTGGCAGCCTTGATCTTTGGCCGGTGGAACCCGATCGGCGCGTTCCTGGCATCGCTGCTGTTCGGCTTCGCGTACAACCTGCAATCCATCCTGGGCATCATCGGTACACCGGTGCCCAGCCAGTTCATGGCCATGCTGCCGTACTTGGTGACCATCTTCGCCGTCGCCGGTTTGGTGGGTAAGTCGCGGCCACCGGCCGCAAGCGGCATACCGTACGTGAAGGGTTGACGATGCCTGCGGATGACATCGATTGGCAGGCGCTGGAAGCGGCAGCACAGCAGGCCATGCGCCACGCCTATGCGCCCTACTCCAAGTTCCCGGTGGGCGCTGCGGCCCTCACCGAGGACGGCCGGATCGTTACTGGCTGCAATGTGGAGAACGCCAGCTACGGGCTGACCCTCTGCGCCGAATGCGCACTTGTTGGGCAGCTCCACATGACAGGCGGTGGCCGGCTCGCCGCGTTCTATTGCGTGGACGGGCAGGGCAACGTCCTCATGCCGTGCGGCCGGTGCCGCCAGTTGCTCTACGAGTTCCGGGCGCCCGGCATGCAGCTCATGACCACGCAGGGAATCAAAACCATGGACCAGGTGCTCCCTGATGCCTTCGGTCCCGAAAACCTGGAGGAAACCACGTGACCAACACTGAAGCGTTCGACGCCGTCCAGATCATCTCCATCAAGCGCGACAAAGGCACCCTCACTCCCGAGCAGATCGACTGGACCATTGATGCCTACACCCGGGGTGTCATCGCCGAGGAACAAATGGCCGCGCTGAACATGGCCATCCTGCTCAACGGAATGGACCGCGCCGAGATTTCGCGGTGGACGTCCGCCATGATCGCCTCTGGCGAGCGGATGGACTTTTCGTCCCTGACAAAGCCCGACGGCGGACGCAAGGCTACCAGCGACAAACACTCCACCGGTGGGGTCGGGGACAAGATCACGCTCCCCCTGGCGCCGCTCGTTGCCGTGTTCGGCGTCGCAGTTCCACAGCTCTCAGGCCGCGGGCTGGGCCACACGGGTGGAACGTTGGACAAGCTCGAAGCCATCCCCGGGTGGCGCGCCAACCTGAGCAACGACGAGATCATGGCCCAGCTCCAGGACGTGGGTGCAGTCATCTGCGCGGCAGGTTCCGGGCTGGCTCCTGCCGACAAGAAGCTCTACGCGCTGCGTGATGTCACGGGCACCGTGGAGGCGATCCCGTTGATTGCTTCCTCGATCATGAGCAAGAAGATCGCCGAAGGCACGGGCTCCCTGGTGCTGGACGTCAAGGTGGGTTCCGGTGCCTTCATGAAGGATGAGGCCTCGGCCCGCGAGCTTGCCGAGACCATGGTGGCCCTGGGCAAGGATGCCGGTGTGCACACCGTCGCCCTGATGACAGATATGTCCACGCCGTTGGGTTTGACCGCCGGAAACGCGATCGAAGTTGAGGAATCCGTGGAGGTCCTTGCCGGCGGCGGCCCGGAAGACGTCGTCGAACTGACTGTCCGCCTGGCTGAGGAGATGCTGGCCGGCGCCGGCATCCACGACGCCGACCCCGCGGCTGCCTTGAAGGACGGCCGTGCCATGGATGTCTGGAACCGGATGATCGAAGCACAGGGTGGCGACCCGCGTGCTGCGCTGCCGGTGGCCAAGGAATCCGAGGTTGTCTATGCTCCCGCGGACGGTGTCCTGGTGGAACTGGATGCGCTTTCTGTCGGTGTTGCGGCCTGGCGCCTGGGCGCCGGGCGGGCCCGCAAGGAGGACCAGGTCCAAGCCGGTGCCGGTGTCCGCATGCACGCCAAACCGGGCGCATTGGTCCGTGCGGGGGAGCCTCTGATGACACTCCGGACGGACACTCCCGGGAAGTTTGAACGGGCCAAGGAAGCGCTCCAGGATGCCGTGGTGATCGCGCCCGAGGGGTCACGCCCGGCACATCAGCTCATCATCGACCGCATCGCCTAGGCTTAAGTGTTCCGGGCCGTTCGGCAAGAACGGCCCGGAACACCAGTCATCCGGCGCCTGTGGGGGAGCCGGCTACCGTAAGGAAACCGTGCAGGGCATCAACGATTTCATCCTCGCCGCGGCGGAGCAGCCATGGGTGTTGTTCCTGGTGTTGGCCTGCTGCGTGATAGATGGCTTCTTCCCACCCATTCCGAGCGAATCCGTGGTGGTGGGCCTGAGTGCCGTGTCCGGGAGCAGCGGCGCGCCCAATGTATGGCTGCTCGGCGTGATGGCAGCCTTGGGAGCGTTCTCGGGGGACAACATCGCGTACATCATCGGCCGCCGCATAGGGATCCAGCGGTGGCGGTGGATGCGCACGCAGCGGATGCAGGGCGCCTTCCGTTGGGCAGGCAAGGAACTCCGACGCCGGTCGGCCTCGCTCATCATGGTGGCCCGCTTCATCCCCATTGGCAGGGTGGCTGTCAACCTGACGGCCGGTGCCACACACTTCCACCACCGACGCTTCGTGGCCCTTACTGCCATGTCCGCCGTCCTGTGGGCCACGTATTCGGTGATCCTGGGCTACTTCTTTGGAGTCTGGTTCGAAGACAACCATCTGCTGGGCGCCGTCATAGCGATCGTGGTTGCCGTGATCCTGGGCATCATCATCGATCGGATCATCAGCAAAGTCCGTGGATCAGTGCCGTTGGACGGCAAGAACATCCCCGAGGAAGACGCTCCGACTCCACCCACGGTATGACGCCTCCGGCCCCGGAAGATCAGCCCGGCGGTTGACGACGGCACCTTATCAGCCCCTATAGCGTTAAGCGTGTGATCCCAAGGCTGGGACGTAGCGAACGACGTCCCGGCCGTGGGACACTAGAGCGACTTCCGTCACACCGTCAAGTCATATTCGTCTAGGAGCTACCGCCGCGTGGAGTTTTTGAACCAAATGCTCGAGCATGCAGCCGGGCAGCCCTGGATATACCCGGTCCTGCTGGTCTTCTTCTTCATTGACGGATTTGCCACCATCCTTCCCAGCGAAACAGCCATCGTTGGCCTCTCGGCGCTGTCCCTTCACAGCGGAGAGCCCAACCTGTGGATCCTGGGAGCCACCGCACTGGTAGGTGCCATGGCAGGCGACAACATGGCCTACTTGCTGGGCCGGAAGATCGGCCTCACCCGCTGGAAGTGGATGCGCCGGCCCAAGGTCCAGAAGATGTTCGCCTGGGCGCAGTATGAGCTGGATAAGCGCGGCGCGGTCCTCATCTTCACGGCCCGCTACATTCCCTGGGGCCGCGTAGCGGTGAACTACGTGGCCGGACAAACCGGCTTCCGCCACCGGACTTTCTTCTGGTTGGACGCCTTCGCGTGCATCACCTGGGTAGGTTACTCCATAGGTATCGGCCTCCTCGCGGGCCAGTGGGTGCACCACAACCCGCTCCTGGGAGTCGGCATCGCGGTTGCCTTCGCCGTGGTCCTGGGCATTGTGGTGGATCACGCCCTCCGTTGGTGGCACAAATACCTGGAGAAGAAGGACCTCGCCAGGGAGGCTGCTGCCAGCACCGAAGTGACAGCTGTCGATCCCGCGGAAAAGGCGATCGCCGGCGTCGACCTCTCCAAGCCCGCCAGCTAAGGCGACCGGCAGTACCAGCCAGAGCGGCTGTGGGGATTAGTCTTAGTACGTGACTGAGCCCATACTTGACGCCGCCCCTGCCCTTGACTTCGATCTGAAGAGCCTCCCCAAGGTTTCCCTCCACGACCACCTGGACGGAGGCCTCCGCCCCGCCACCATCATCGAGCTCGCTGAGGCGGTCGGCCACACGCTGCCGTCCACCGACCCCGTTGCGCTGGGTGAATGGTTCCGCGAATCAGCCGACTCCGGCTCACTGGTCCGCTACCTCGAAACTTTCGACCACACCATTGCTGTCATGCAGACCAAGGAAGGCCTCTTCAGGGTGGCCAAGGAGTTCGTGGAAGACCTCGCCGAGGACGGCGTGGTCTACGGCGAAGTCCGCTGGGCACCGGAACAGCACCTGCAGAAGGGCCTCACCCTGGACGAGGTTGTTGAAGCCGTCCAGACCGGCCTTGAAGCCGGTGTTGATGCTGCTGACGAGCGCGGCCAGCAGATCCAGGTGGGCCAGCTCATCACCGCAATGCGCCACGCCGATCGTGGCCAGGAGATCGCAGAGCTCGCTGTCCGCCACCGTGCCAATGGCGCTGTGGGCTTTGACATTGCCGGCGCCGAAGACGGTTTCCTCCCGTCCCGTTTCAAGGACGCCTTCACGTACCTTGCCGAAAACAACTTCCCGGCCACCGTCCACGCCGGTGAAGCAGCGGGCCTGGAGAGCATCCAGTCAGCCCTGGTCGATGGCCGTGCCCTGCGCCTGGGCCACGGCGTCCGGATCGCCGAGGACATTTCGGTGGAGTTTGAGGACAACTCCGACGACGACGGCGAGGACACCGTCGGCATGGTGACCATCGGCAGCGTGGCGGCCTGGGTCCGCGACCGCGGCATCGCCCTGGAAATCTGCCCTTCCTCCAACCTTCAGACCGGTGCGGTTTCCGGCTTTGGCGATGGCATCGAGAGCCACCCCGTGGACATGCTGTTCCAGCTCGGCTTCAACGTCACCATCAACACGGACAACCGACTCATGAGTGGCGTCACCCTGACGGACGAGTTCGAACTGCTGGTGGAAACCTTTGACTACGACCTCGATGACCTCCTTGAACTGACGCTCAACGCCGCCGAGGCAGCCTTCCTGCCGCTGGACGAACGCGAAGCCTTGGTTGAGTACATCAACGATGCCTACGCCAACCTCGGCTAACAACGCCGACGGACTCACGGAGCTCATTGGGACGATCGCCGCGCTGCGTGAGCACTGTCCTTGGATGGGTGCGCTGACGCACGAATCGCTGGTGGAATACCTGATCGAGGAAGCCTACGAAGTGGTGGATTCGATCGAAGCCGGCGACTCCCCGGAAAGGGACAGCGAGCTCCTGGGCGAGCTGGGCGATGTACTGCTTCAGGTAGTACTCCACGCCCGGCTCGCCGAGGAGCGCGGCAGCTTCGATTTCGCGGACGTGGTGCGCAGCATCAACGCCAAGATGGTCCGGCGGAACCAGCACGTCTTCAAGGCCGATGGTTCCCTGCGGGAGAGTTTCCCGGCCAGCGTCGAAGAAATCATCGTCAAGTGGGACGCCGCCAAACGTGCCGAGAAGCCGGAACGGAAGGATCCCTTTGAGGGCATCCCGCCGCACCTTCCTGCGTTGGCAGCAGCACAGAAGTCCCTGGATAGGGCAGCCCGCGCAGGGGTGAAGGTCGACGCGCAAGGCCCCGTGGCCGCCGTCGGGCTTCCCGTCATCCCGGCCTCGGAAGAGGAGCTCGGTGAGCTGCTGCTGACTGTCGTGGCCGGTGCCCGGGAGCAAGGACTCGACGCCGAACGGGCCCTCCGTTCCGCTGTTCGATCGTTTCAGAACAGCCAGTCCCAGCCTTCATGACGTGGGTCTTTGGAAGTTGTTCCGTAACCTAAGCCACTCTGGACTACGCTAGTAGCGACGAGGACGTTGAGAATTTCCCTCCTCATTCCTGTAATTTGCCCATAAGGAGCACATCCATGGCGCTTATCGATGCCATCCACGCACGCGAGATCCTTGATTCCCGCGGAAACCCGACCGTAGAAGTTGAGGTCCTGCTCTCCGACGGCCAGATCGGCCGTGCAGCAGTTCCCTCCGGTGCTTCCACCGGCGAGCACGAGGCCGTTGAGCTTCGCGACGGTGACAAAGGCCGTTACCTCGGCAAGGGTGTCCAGAAGGCCGTTGACGCCGTCATCGACGAGATCTCCCCGGCCCTGATTGGTTTCGACGCCACTGACCAGCGCAGCATCGACCAGGCCATGATCGACCTGGACGGCACGCCCAACAAGGGCAAGCTCGGCGCCAACGCCATCCTGGGTGTTTCCCTGGCCGTCGCCAACGCTGCAGCAGCTTCGGCTGACCTGCCGCTGTACAAGTACCTGGGCGGCCCGAACGCCCACGTCCTGCCGGTTCCGCTGATGAACATCCTCAACGGTGGCTCGCACGCGGACTCCGACGTGGACATCCAGGAATTCATGATCGCCCCGATCGGTGCCGAGACCTTCTCCGAGGGCCTGCGCTGGGGTGTTGAGGTCTACCACAACCTCAAGGCTGTCCTCCAGGAAAAGGGCCTCTCCACGGGCCTCGGCGACGAGGGTGGCTTCGCCCCCAACCTGCCGTCCAACCGCGCTGCACTCGATCTGATCCAGGAAGCCATCAAGAACGCCGGCTACACCCCAGGCACGGACATCGCCCTGGCACTGGACGTTGCATCCTCCGAGTTCTTCAAGGACGGTGCCTACCAGTTCGAAGGCAAGGCACTTTCCGCTACCGAGATGAGCGCGTACTACGCTGAGCTCGTTGCCGACTACCCGCTGGTTTCCATCGAGGACCCGCTGGACGAGAACGACTGGGAAGGCTGGAAGACCCTCACCGATACCATCGGTGACAAGGTCCAGCTGGTGGGCGACGACCTCTTCGTCACCAACCCGGTCCGCCTGCAGCAGGGCATCGATTCTGCAACGGCCAACTCCCTCCTGGTCAAGGTCAACCAGATCGGTTCCCTGACCGAGACCCTGGACGCCGTTTCCCTGGCCCAGCGCTCCGGCTACACCACCATCACCTCGCACCGCTCCGGCGAAACCGAGGACACCACCATTGCTGACATCGCCGTTGCCACCAACGCGGGCCAGATCAAGACCGGTGCCCCGGCCCGCTCCGAGCGCGTCGCAAAGTACAACCAGCTGCTGCGCATCGAAGAAGAACTCGACGACGCCGCACGTTACGCCGGCCGCAGCGCGTTCCCGCGTTTCAAGGGCTAGCCTTCAGCGAAAACACGTAACCGGTGGCTATGGTGGAAAGACCATGGCCGCCGGTTCTGTTTAACGCGGGCCAGGTCAACAACAGCAAGCGCAGCAACCCGCCAGGCAAGCACCGGGCATTACAGGAGTGTCATGGCCACCCGTCGTCCAAAGGTACCCAGGGCCGACGCACTGGGCCCCTCCAGTGCAGGCCGTTCCTCCGGCGCGGGCCGTCCCGCCAGCGAAACCCGGGCCACCGGCGCCAGTCCGCGAACTGCCGCCAAGAGCACTGAGGGTGCAGGGACAAAAGGTTCCGGTTCCAGTAGCGGCGATGTCATCAAAGCAGAGTTTGGCGGACCCCGGATAACTGCCAAAACCCCGACGCCGGCAGGCGGCACCAAAGCACCCGCCGGCAAGAAGCCATCCGTGGGCCAACAAAAGCCTACGGACAAGGCATCCGGCAAGCCGGGCACCAAGGCCACATCTGACCATGATCTGGATCCAGTGCCGGCCAAGGCGTTTTCCGGCAGGATGCTGGCGCTGGCAGTGGTCATGATTGCGATCACCATTATGCTGGCCCCCACGGTGAAGATTTTCCTGGAAAAGCGCGCCGAAATTTCGGCGCTGGAAGCCGAAATTGCAGGACGGAAAGCAGAGCAGGCCGAGCTCAACAAACAGCTTTCCCGGTGGCAGGACCCCAACTACGTGAAACAACAGGCCCGCGACCGCATTAACATGGTTATGCCGGGTGAAACAGGTTACTGGGTGTTTGGGGGAGAAGAAGCCGCCGGCACGCCGGGTGGCCGCACCGGCTCCGGATCGTCTGCAAACCCGGAAAATCTGCCCTGGGTGGATGCCCTCTGGGAGTCAATCAGACGATCGGCAACTGACTAGACGCGGTGCCCACCGCCGTCGTGTCCGCAGTGGACACGGCAACAAGGGCAGGAAGGGTGGCAGCGCAAGTGGAAGAGAACACGGCAGCCGTGCCGCAGGAATCCCGCCAGCCATCAGCACATGATCTTGAGGTCCTCAGCCGCCAGCTCGGCAGGCCGGTACGGGATGTCGTTGAGATCCCTGCGCGGTGCGTCTGCGGCAATCCACTGGTGGCCGCTACCGCACCGCGGCTCAGCAACGGAACACCGTTCCCCACCACGTTCTACCTGACCCACCCCGTCATTACCTCCGCGGTGTCGCGGTTGGAAGCGGGCGGCCTCATGAACGAGATGAATCATCGCCTCACGGCCGACCAGGACCTGGCGGGCGCCTACCGCAGCGCCCACGAGGCCTACCTCCAGGCCCGCGATGACATCGCCGGCCGCTCCGGAACCGGCGCTGTCCCCGAAATCGACGGCATCTCCGCCGGTGGCATGCCCACCAGGGTGAAGTGCCTCCACGTCCTGGTTGGGCATTCCCTGGCTGCTGGGCCGGGAGTCAACCCGCTGGGAGACGAAGCACTGGGCGCCATCACGGAGTGGTGGACCAAGGACCGTTGTTACTGCGATGGTGCGTGGGACACTGCCGGTGAGGCACCGTCCCGGGACCTGAGCCGGCACGGACCGCAGGGGCTGCCGGACATCGTGGGGCGTCCAGCGCCGGTTCGTACACCGAAGACGGACACTCCGGGCCACCAGGAAGGCACTGCATGAGCCGCGTTGCAGCGATCGACTGTGGAACCAACTCCATCCGCCTCCTCATCGCGGATGCTTCAGCAGACGGCGCGCCGGGCCCGCTGGCCGACGTCGTGCGTGAGATGCGCGTGGTTCGGCTCGGCCAGGGTGTCGATGCCACCGGCGAGCTTGCACCCGAGGCGCTGGAACGCACGTTTGCAGCAACACGTGACTACGCCGAACTGATCAAGGCGCACGGCGCCGGGCACGTCCGTTTCGCCGCTACGTCCGCCACCCGTGACGCCCGCAACCGGCAGGTTTTCGTGGACGGCATCCGGGATCTCCTGGGTGTGGAGCCCGAGGTCATTTCCGGGGACGAGGAAGCGGCGCTTTCCTTCGCCGGCGCCAGCAGTGTCCTGCCGGCCACGGGGGAGGACCCCATCCTGGTGGTGGACCTCGGTGGCGGCAGCACTGAGTTCGTCCTGGGCGACTCCACTGGCGTCATCGCGGCACGCTCCGTGGACATCGGGTGCGTGCGGCTCACCGAACGTCACCTTCGCAGCGATCCGCCCACCGCGGCGCAAATCGCGGCAGCAGAGGCCGACGTCGATGCCGCACTTGATCTTGCTGCGCAGACGGTACCGCTTGACCGCGCCACGGCCGTAGTGGGCGTTGCCGGTTCAATCACCACCATCACCGCCCACGCGTTGGGCCTGGACGAATACCAGCCGGACCGGATCCATGGTGCGTCACTGGATCTCGAAACCATCACCGACGCGTGCACCAACCTGCTGGAAATGACGCGGGACGAGCGCGCAGCGCTTCCGTACATGCATCCGGGCCGCGTGGACGTCATCGGCGCCGGCGCCTTGGTGTGGCGCCGGATCCTTGCCCGCCTGGCCAGTGTCAGCAGTGGCAGGATTGCTGCGGCCGTCTCCAGCGAGCACGACATCCTGGACGGCATCGCCCTCAGCATCCGGGACGCCGCATGACGTTGCGTTTTCACCGGACCCTCTCCGCTGCCCTTGCCACGGTCTTGGCAGGCGGGGCGTTGGCGGGTGCGCTGTTGACGGCCCCTGCCGCCACCGCAGACGCGTGGCGCGACAAAGAGTTCTGGCTCAAGGATTCGGGTGTCACCAACGCCTGGCAGGTTTCCAAGGGTGCCGGAGTGAAGGTTGCGATCATCGACAGCGGCATTGATGGCAACCACCCGGACCTCAAAGGCGTAGTGGTGGGCGGGACGGACGTATCGGGCGCGGGAGCACCCAACGGGCAAAAGAGTATTGGTGCCAAGACCGAGCACGGAACCTTGGTTGCCACGATGCTCGCCGGGCGCGGCCACACCACACCCACGGCCTCGCCTTCACCAACGGGGTCCGCGCCGCCTCCAGTGCCACCCACGGTCCCTCCTGCCGGGGGACCGGATGGGATCATCGGTGTCGCTCCTGAAGCGCAAATCCTGGCCGTCTCCACCTGGCTCGGATCACCCAACCCGGGTGGCAAAACGGACCAGGAGCAGATTCCGGACGCCGTGCGCTGGGCCGTGGACAACGGCGCCAAGGTCATCAACATCTCCTTGGGCAGTACCTCGCCGGACTGGCCCCAGAGTTGGGACGCGGCCTTCCTTTATGCAGAGCAGAAGGATGTGGTGATCGTCGCGGCCGCCGGGAACCGCGTGGGCGGCAACGTCCAGGTCGGAGCCCCGGCAACCATTCCCGGTGTCCTGACTGTCGCCGGACTCGACGGTGAGGGGCGCGCGAGCGTCGACTCCTCATCCCAGGGCATCAGCATCGGCGTCGCCGCACCGGCCGAGAAGCTGGTAGGCGGCATCCCCGGCGGTGGATACGCCGAATGGGCGGGAACGTCCGGTGCTGCCCCGATCGTTTCCGGTGTGGCCGCCCTGATCCGTTCCAAATGGCCGGAGATGAGTGCCAATCAGGTCATCAACAGAATTGTGAGCACGGCCAAGGACGCGGGAGCTCCGGGCAAGGACCCCCTCTACGGTTACGGCATCCTTAACGCCGAGGCGGCACTGAAGGATGAGGTGGCTGCCACCAGCAGCAACCCGTTGGGTTCCATCGCTGACTGGATCCGGGTCCACCGCCGGGGAGATTTCAGCGAGCCGTCGCAGGCTCCCGTGGCGAGCCCCACCAGCGCAGCACCCACGCTCGCCGATCCGACCGTTCCGGCCGCGAAGACGCCGGCGACCGTCGACGACGCCCTGCCGGCCGCCGTCGTGCTTGGATTTGGAGCCTTGTTCCTTGCCCTGGTGACGGGGGCCGCGATCCAATTGAGGAGGGTCGCCAAAAACGCTCCAGCGGTGGCCGAGGAGGCCGAAACGGGCGCGCTTCTGAAAGTGGATCCACCCGCCCGGACGTAGTTAGTGAAGATTTTCACAAAGTACTGTACTCTGGACTCATGGCAACCACCCCAGAGCTCATTGACCGTCCCCGGGTTCTCGTCGTCGGCGGCGGCTACGTCGGCCTGTACGTAGCCCTCAAACTGCAGAAGAAGATCGCGAACGCGGGCGGCATCGTCACCGTCGTTGATCCACTGCCGTACATGACCTACCAGCCCTTCCTCCCGGAAGTAGCAGGTGGCAACATCGAGGCACGCCACGCCGTCGTCTCCCACCGTCAGCACCTGAAGCAGACTGAGCTCATCCAGGGCCGCGTCACCAGCATCGACCACGCCAACCGGACCGCGGTCATCGCCCCGTCCGATGGCGGCGACAACTTCGAAATCCCGTACTTCGATGTCGTCATCGCAGCAGGCGCCATTACCCGGACCTTCCCCATCAAGGGCCTCGCGGACAAGGGCATTGGCCTGAAGACCATCGAGGAAGCCGTTGCACTGCGCAACAAGGTCCTGGAGCGCATTGAAGCCGCTTCCACCATGACCGACCCCGCAGAGCGCGCCAAGGCACTGACCTTCGTCGTGGTGGGTGGCGGCTTCGCCGGCATCGAGTGCCTCACCGAAATGGAAGACCTCGCCCGCGCCGCAGTGCGCAACAACCCGCGCATCCGCCAGGAAGAAATCCGTTTCATCCTGGTCGAAGCCATGGGCCGCATCATGCCCGAGGTCACTGCCTCGCAGGCCGAGTGGGTTGTGGAGCACCTCCGCAGCCGTGGCATCGAAGTACTCCTCAACACTTCCCTTGACAGCGCCGAGGGCAACCTCAAGCTGATCAACCTCCCGGACAAGACCCCGGCCCAGGAAGTTGAAGCAGACACCCTGGTATGGGCTGCCGGCGTGCAGGCCAACCCGATGATCCGCTCCACCGACTTCCCGCTGGAACCCCGTGGCCGTGTCCGCGTCCTCCCGGACCTGCGCATCGCAGGCGACGAGGGCATCGTGGAGAACGCCTGGGCCGCCGGCGACATCGCCGCTGTTCCGGACCTCACGGGCAAGGGCCTGCCGGACGGCACTTGCGTCCCCAACGCCCAGCACGCTCTTCGCCAGGCCAAGAAGCTCGCCAAGAACCTGTGGGCTTCCCGCTGGGACAAGCCGCTGCACGACTACAAGCACAAGAACCTTGGCGCTGTGGCCGGCTTCGGCGAGTGGAAGGGTGTTGCCAATATCAACCTGCTCGGTCGCATCGGTCTCAAGGGCGGCCTCGCCTGGCTGGCACACCGTGGTTACCACGGCATGGCCATGCCCACGGTTGAGCGCAAGTTCCGTGTGATCTTCGGCTGGATCCTGGCCTTCTTCGCCGGCCGCGATACCACGCAGCTGATGGACCTCGACAACCCGCGCGGTGCCTTCGTGGCCGCTGCAACGCCCGCTCCCAAGCCCGCTGCCGCTCCGGCACCTGTAGAGGCCAAGCCTGCGGCTGAGGAAGCCAAGACTCCGGTCACTGCCGCCGCCAAGTAGTCAACGCACGGCGCAGTCAACGCACGACGGCGGCCGCTCCCTTTCGGGGAGTGGCCGCCGTCGGCGTTTAAGCAGGTGTGCCCACGGCGGTGGCGGGTTGCTGCGCCCCTAGACTGTTGCCATGTCCGGTGAAACCGATCTGAAGACACTCCTGCAATCCCTCCACCCCGTAGCCCGCGATGGCGACTACGTCTACGCCCTGTGGCCACATGGCAGGCCGCTGAAGGGCGGGATCGAGGCGGCTGTGCGCGAGGCCGAGGGCCTTACGGTTGTCCTCCGCCGGGACGAGGCTGATGCGCTGGGTCTGAGCTACGACTTCGTGGCCTCGTGGATCACGCTCCAGGTCCACTCGGCACTCGAAGCGGTGGGCCTCACGGCCGCCGTGAGCGCCGCCCTGACCCACGCGGGAATCAGCTGCAACGTCCTGGCGGGTTTCCACCACGACCACCTCCTGGTGCCTTCGGCCGACGCGGGCCGGGCCATGGATGTGCTCCGGCTTTTGGGAAAAGGTCTCGTGCTCCGAAGTGAGCGTCCCGAGGACCGCGCCGAGATTCTGGAACTGACTGCCCAGGCCTTCTCCGTCTCGCCGGTAACCGGTGAACCCGTGGACGGCGTGCCGATTGAAGCAGGGCTGCTGCGCAAGCTATTTGAGTGCCCTGAGTACCTTCCGGAGTTCAGTATCGTCGCCGAGATGGGTGGGGAGATTGTGGGGCATGCCATCAGCACGAGGGGCTGGATCGGGGACTTGGAACTGCTGGGGCTGGGTCCGATCGGCGTGCTTCCCGCCTTTCAGAAGCGCGGGGTAGGTTCAGCCTTGATGCGGGAGACGACGGCCCGTGCCACAGCCGCAGGGGAGCCCGGCATTGCCTTGCTCGGCAGCCCCCTGTACTACATGCGCTTCGGTTACGTGCCGGCAGCCTCTGTGGGTGTGCAACCGCCGGAGGCGATGTGGGGCGATCACTTCCAGTTGTTGACGCTTCCCGCATGGCCCGACGACGTCCGTGGCACCTTCCGCTACGCCGGGCCATTCAGCAGGCTGTAGCTGGGATACCATGGTGCGGGCGCCCCAGTAGCCCAATTGGCAGAGGCAGCGGACTTAAAATCCGCGTGTTGTGGGTTCGAGTCCCACCTGGGGCACAAGCAGAAAGACTCCCGAAACCCTTGCGAACAAAGGGATTCGGGGGTCTTTTTCCTTGGCCCGGGCTAGGCCGTCCACGAGGGGCTTGCTGGTCTGTCTGAACCTGGCTTATCCGCCCACATCGCTTCCACCCTGCTCCCAAGGGTCCTCCGCGGAAATTCCCAGCCCGCTCGTAGATTCCCCACAGGCAACGAGTGTTATAGGGATGTGACCTGAATCACTTATGTTCGCCGCCCAATTGCATTAGTTTGAGTCTTAATCAGGAACACCTGAGTAATCGCATCAAAGGCAGTTCGCACCTTTCGATCGAGGAGACAACGCATGTTTGATCTTTCCCCAGCGGCGCCCCGAGCCGCCAAGCTAACAGCGCTTGGCATTGGGGTCGCTCTCTTGGCCACGGCCTGTGGTGGGTCTTCGACTCCTACCCAGACCGGGTCTTCTTCCGCCGCGGCGGCAGGCATTTCCTGCCCGGCTCCCAGCGGCGGGGCGGGAGCCGGCAACAGCCAGGCTGCCACCAACACGGGACCAGTACCTCCCTCGACCACCACCACAGACGCACCACTGAAACTTGGATCGCTCCTGCCGACGACGGGGTCGCTGGCGTTCCTCGGCCCGCCCGAAATTGCCGGTGTCAACCTCGGCATCAAGGAAGTCAACGACGCCGGTGGCGTACTCGGCGCACCTGTCTCCGTGGTCCACCGCGACTCCGGTGATACCAAGACGGACATCGCCACCCAGTCCACCACCGCCCTCCTGGGCCAGGGCGTGAGCGCCGTCATCGGTGCTGCATCTTCGGGCGTTTCCAAGACGGTCATCAACCAGATCACGGGCGCCGGTGTCATCCACTTCTCGCCCGCCAACACCTCGCCTGACTTCACCACATGGGACGACAAGGGCCTCTACTGGCGAACTGCACCGTCCGACGTCCTGCAGGGCAAGGTCCTGGGCAACTACATGGCTACCTGTGGAGCGCAAACCGTTGGCATGATCGTTCTGAACGACGCTTACGGAACCGGTCTCCAGAAGAACGTCAAGGAAGCCTTCGAGGCCGCCGGTGGCAAGGTTGTTGCTGAGGAACTCTTCAACGAGGGTGACTCCCAGTTCAGCAGCCAGGTGGACAAGGTCCTCGCCGCCAAGCCGGATGCGATCGCCCTGATCACCTTCGACCAAGCCAAGAGCATCGTCCCCCTGATCACGGGCAAGGGCATCAAGCCCACGCAGCTGTTCATGGTTGATGGCAACACCTCCGATTACAGCAAGGACTTCCAGGCCGGCACCATGAAGGGCGCACAGGGAACCATTCCCGGTACGTTCGCCAAGGACGACTTCAAGAAGAAGCTCCTCGCCATCGATCCCGCCCTGAAGGATTACAGCTACGCAGGCGAGTCCTACGACGCCGTGAACCTGATCTCTTTGGCCTCCGAGGCCGCCAAGAGCACCAAGGGCACGGACATCGCAGCCAAGCTGAAGGAAGTCTCTGAAGGCGGCGAGAAGTGCACCACCTTCGCAGCATGTGTCACGTTGCTCCGCGACGGCAAGGACATCGACTACGACGGCCAGTCCGGTCCGGTCACGTTCTCCGACGCTGGTGACCCCACCGAGGCGTACATCGGTATCTACGAATACCAGGATGACAACACCTACAAGCCGGTCCGCGAAGAGTTCGGCAAGCTCTAAGCCGCAGCCGGTCCAAACCGCAGTCACTCACAGGCCCCCTTCCTCATCTGGAAGGGGGCCTGTTCTGTGCTGGGCTGCGTTCTGTGGTGTCGCTACCCGCTGCGGGGGAGAAACCCATCAAGGACCCGGGTCACCATTTCCACGCCCTGACGCTCAAAGACGGCGTCTCCCACGTGGTGTGCCCAGACCACCGTGCCCACCGACTGGTTCAGGTTTTCCAGGGTCCACAGGTGGTGGTCCTCCTCGCTGGTGACAACCCTGCCCAAGCCCTCGTGGAAGGCCGCGGCGAGCGTTGGCTGAGCGAGCAGCTGCTGGTGGCTGAGCCGGACCAGGTCATGAACCCACGGGCGAAGCTCGGCACGGCCAAAATCGATCACCTTGATCACTCCGTCGTCGTCCAGCCAATTCCTGGGCTGGTAATCGCCATGGGTTGTCACAAGCGTGGCAGGACCCGGCTCCAACGACTCAAGGACCTCTTGTAGTCTTCTTTGCGTCTCCTCGGGCAGGAGAGAGTGCGCGCGTTCAATGAGGGAGCCCGTCCTGGCCGCCAGCGCCTTTGCGTAACCGCGGGAGGTTCCCGCCGGCAGGTGCATCCTTGAGAGCAGCATGCCGGCCTCACGGTACGTCCTGGGATCGGATTCGGAAGAGGTTCCAGCTACCAGGGTCCCGGGCAAGTACCCGGTGACCAGGATGCCTGCCTCAGGCGACGCGTGCTTCAGGGTGGGTACCCTGCCGTGCAGCCCCGGCAGGCCCCGTGAGTAGGCCGCAATCTCGCGCCGGATGTGGTGGCTCGTGGTGCTGGCTTTGACGATGTACTCCTGGCCATCCGGGGCAGCGACCTGAAGGACGGTGGTGTCCTGGAGGGGCCATGAGTGGTCCTGAACCACGGTGAAGCCACCAAGCCATGTCAACAGGAGGCTTTGCTGCAGTTCCGTGATGGTTCCCGTCATCAGTCCAGCATGCCATTGGGTGGCATTTTGCGTTGACCGAAGGGGTCCAGGCGGCTTCCGCTCCCTTGGCAGGAGTGTGTCTCAAACAGCGGAAGGCCCCGGGTGGTGTCCCGGGGCCTTCCGTCGTGTGGGGCTGAGGTGGTTAGACCTCGTCCGCCAGAGTGCCCAGATAGAGCTGGATGACCTTGGGGTCCTTCATAAGCTCACGGCCGGTACCCGTGTACGCGTCCTTGCCTTGGTCCAGTACGTAGCCGCGATCGCAGATCTGCAGGCATCGGCGGGCGTTCTGTTCAACCATGATGACCGAGACGCCGGCACGGTTGATCTCGTGGACCCTGAGGAAGGTTTCGTCCTGTTTGACGGGGGAGAGGCCGGCTGACGGCTCGTCCAGGAGCAGTACGGCCGGATCCATCATGAGCGCCCTGCCCATGGCTACCATCTGGCGCTCACCACCGGAGAGCGACCCCGCACGCTGGGCGCGACGCTTAGCCAGTTCCGGGAACAGGCTGGTCACAAAGTCGAAGCGCTCAGCGAAGGCCTTGGGACGCTGGAACATGCCCATCTGGAGGTTCTCTTCGATGGTCAGTGCTGCGAACACGTTGTTGGTCTGCGGCACGAAGCCCACACCCTGGGTCACCAGCTTGTTGGCTTTCAAACCCGTGAGGTCCTGGCCCCGGACCACCACGGTGCCGGAGTGGACTTTCACCAGCCCGAACATGGCCTTCAGCAGGGTGGACTTGCCGGCACCGTTGGGGCCGATGATGCCGATCAACTCACCCTTGCGTGCCTCGATGCTGCATCCGTTGAGGATGTTGACGCCGGGAATGTACCCGGCTACGAGGTTGGTGACTTTGACGACGGAATCGCCTGCCGGAGCAGCTGCTGAGGCGGGCATTGCGGCGGGGCTGCTCATTTCCCGTCCTCCTTCTTGGTTTCAACGATGTCGGACAGGATGCCGGCGTCTTCAGTACCCACCACCGACTCTTCATCGGCCTCAAGCTCGGCTTCGAGCACCTTGATGCCTTCAGCATCGCCGAGGTCCACGTCGTGGTGGGCGCCAAGGTAGGCGTCGATGACGGCAGGGTTCTTCATGACTTCGCCCGGAGGGCCTTCAGCCACCACCTTGCCTTCCGCCATGACCACTACCCAGTCCGCGATATGCCGGACCATGTTCATGTCGTGCTCCACGAACAGCACGGTCATGCCTTCAGCCTTCAGGTTCTTGATGTGGTCCAGCAGCGACTGGGTCAGAGCGGGGTTCACACCGGCCATGGGCTCATCGAGCATCACCAGCTTGGGCCGCACCATCAGGGAACGTGCCATTTCCAGCAGCTTCCGCTGTCCACCCGAGAGGGACGCAGCGTAGTCGTCCTTCTTGGCATCCAGCTTGAACTTCTCCAACAGCACGTTGGCCTGGGCTGTGATTTCCTTCTCGCGGCCTCCCCACATGCCCTTGAAAAGGGCCTTGGAGAGCCGTTCGCCGGGCTGGTCCGCTGCGCCGAGCCGCATGTTCTCCATGACGGTCAGTTTGCCCATCACCTTGGTCAGCTGGAACGTGCGCACCATGCCCATGCGTGCCACCTTGTAGGAGGAAACGCCTGCCAGGCTGTTGCCCTCAAACTGCCACTTGCCTGTATTGGGAGTGTCAAAGCCGGTGAGCAGGTTGAACAGGGTGGTTTTGCCGGCGCCGTTGGGGCCGATCAAAGCAGTGATTTTGTGGCGCGGGATCTCAAGGTATTCGACGTCCACTGCGTTGATGCCGCCAAAGGACCGGGTGACATCCTCTGCCACCACGATGGGATCGCGCTTCTTGCAGCCGGGGGTGTTCTCCCCGACCGCGATGGGCCGCGAATCCGTCATGTAGTCGATATTCTCGGTATTGCGTTCGTTGGTCTCACTCATGCGAAAGCAAGCTCCTTCTTATTGCCGAAGACGCCTTGCGGGCGGAAGATCATCAGGAGCATCAGCGCGACACCCACCAGGATGTAGCGCAACTGGCCGGCCTGGACGGTGGTCAGCCACGTGACTGCCCCTGATTCGATAAGGCCGTAGAGCAGGCTCTGGGTCAGCGACAGGACAACCCAGAAGATCATGGCTCCGATGACCGGCCCCAGGACAGTGGCCATGCCGCCGAGGAGGAGGCAGGTCCACAGGAAGAACGTCAGTTCCGTGCCGTAGTTGGATGGCTGGACGGCGCCGCGGGGGAGTGTGAAGATCATGCCCGCCAAGGCTCCCAGGACACCACCGATGATCAGTGCCTGCATCTTGTAGGCGTAGACGTTCTTACCGAGCGAGCGGACAGCGTTCTCGTCCTCGCGGATGCCCTTCAGGACACGGCCCCACGGGCTGCGCATGAGGAGCCAGACCAGCACACAGCACACGATTACGAGTCCCCAACCGACCACCCGGATGAAGAAGTCACGATTGTTCATGCCCATGTAGGACCCCTCGGGGAAGGGGTTCATGGCGTAGAACGTGTTCTCAAACGCGGCCAGGCCGTTGGCGGAGCCCGTAACGCTGGTGAGCTGGTTGGTGGTGACTACGTAACGGACAATTTCTGCCGCTGCGATGGTGACGATTGCCAGATAGTCGGCGCGTAGCCGGAGGGTGGGAATACCGAGGACGAAGGCGAAGATCACCGAGCAGAGAATGGAGATGATCAGTGCAAGGAAGAACGGAGCGTCGAAGCTCAGGGTTGAGATGGCGAAACCGTAGGCACCAACTGCCATAAAGCCTGCCTGGCCGAAGTTCAGCAGGCCTGAGTAGCCGAAGTGAACCGCAAGACCCAAAGCGGCCAGTGCGTACGCCGCCGTCGTCGGGCTGAATAATTCGCCAAGGGCGCTGGAGAAAATGAATCCGAAGTCCATGGCCCGCTCCTAACCCACACGCTCACGCCGGCCGAGGATACCCTGCGGTCGGAACAGAAGAACAACGATCATGATGAACAGTGCACCGACGTACTTGAGGTCGGCGGGAAGGCCGAACACTGTAGTCAGTTCCACGAAGATGCCGACGACGATCGAGCCGATCAAAGCGCCGAAGACGGTTCCCAGACCACCCAGCGTCACGCCGGCGAAGATGAGAAGCAGGATCTGCGAGCCCATGTCGAAGGTGACACCGGGACGGTAGTACGCCCACAGGATGCCACCGAGGGAGGCGAGGACGCCGCCGACGATCCAGACGATGCGGATGACGGAGTCGACGTCGATGCCGGATGCGGCTGCCAAAGCGGGATTGTCCGCTACGGCGCGGGTTGCCTTGCCGAGACGGGTCTTCAGCAGGACGATGCCAATCAACGCGATGACCACAGCGCTGATAATCAGTGACCAGAGGTTGTTCGGAGAGATGGACACAGGCCCTATCTGGATTTCGGCGCTTTGTGCACCGGGCAGCTGTTGGGTTGCTCCACCGAAGAAGAACTGGATGACGTAGCGGATGGCCAATGCCAGGCCGATGCTGACGATCATCATGGGAACGAGGCCGGAGCCGCGTTTCCGCAATGGACGCCAGAGTCCGGCGTCCTGGACGTAGCCAAAGAGCCCGCCCCCTATCAGTGCCAGCAGGATCGCCAGCCAGAAGGGGAGTCCGAATCCGTTGAACATGAACACGAGGACGGCGCCCAGGGTCACCATCTCGCCGTGGGCGAAGTTGGTCAGGCCCGTGGTTCCGAAGATCAGGGAGAGGCCCACTGAGGCGAGGGCGAGGAGGAGGCCAAAGCTCAGGCCCGCCACCAGGCGGTTGAGGAGGTTCTGGCCAAAGTCCTGCTGTTGGACCACGATGCCCTCACCGAAGGCGAAGATCACTGACAGGTTGGATGTTTGGCTGAACGTGACATCGCGGGGATTGTCCTGGCCCTCGGCCAGTGCGATGCCCTCCGGCAAGGTGGAGGTATCCAGCTCGATGGTGTAGGTACCTTGGACGGGAACACCGATGGTCCACGCACCATTGGCTCCGGAGGTTGCTTCACCTTCGAACCCGTTGCCTGAGGCCTTGATTTTGACGCCGGGTATGGGGGCCCGGGCATCATCGCGGAGGAACCCGCTGATGTTGTTTTGGAATGTCGTCGGTGACGGCGAAGGCGATGGGGTGGTTGCCTGTGCCGAGGGGGCGGCGATCAACAGAGCGGCGATGAGGGCTGCGAACAGCGCCCCCACAACTCTCTGCAGTCCCTTGGACCGTCTGATGGACGGGTCTCGCAGTGTGCTTCTCAAAATGGAAACCTCCACAGTGGGGGTGGTCCCGGCTGCGCCATTGCAGCCGGTGCGAACGGTAAATGGGGCTTGTGAACAGTTCTTGCCTAGCTGCCTCGATTGTGATCTAAGTCACCCATGTGTGGCCTATGTTACCGCCCGGTGGGCCGAATAAATGCCCAGTTCGGGGGTGCAAACATCGCGATCGGATAACAACTGTGAAGCTATAGGCAACTAATGATGTAGCTGTAGTTAAGTAAACCTTTGTTGAGTACGGGTGTTTCTAAACGTTCGGGCGGGTCCCTGCCGCTGCCACTCTGCCGGTTTCGTGTCACGGTTGCGTTTCGTCTGGGTGAACAAGGGAACTTTCCCTGCCGCGCGCGCGTGGTAATTGGTACCGTGAATTATCACTAGCCCTTTTTCAGGAGGACACCCGCAATGGCACTTGGCGGAAACCCAGTCTTCAACGGAAAGAATTTCCGTGGAGCAAAGCAGGCCCCGCCTGTACCGCAGAACCCGTACGGCCAGCAGTTCAACCAGGCCCCCGGTCGGGCGCCTGGCCAGGTGTTGGATGGCCAGGCCGCGTGGTCTGCCCAGCAGCAGAACATGACCAATGAGCAGCTGCAGCAGATGTACAACCAGCCGGCTGCCCGCCCCGCCGATACCGGCCGTATGACCTATGACGACGTCATCATGAAGACTGTCGCCTGCCTGGTGGTTTTGGTGATCGGCGCCGGCGTGACGCTCTTCGTAGCTCCCGCCCTCTCGACCATGCTCATGATCGTTGGCGCACTGGGCGGCTTCGTCCTGGCCCTGGTCAACACCTTCAAGAAGCAGCCCTCACCGGCACTGATCCTTGCCTACGCCGGCCTGGAAGGCCTGTTCCTGGGCGGCCTTACCCGCATCCTCGACGGCATGTACCCCGGCGTCGGCCTCCAGGCTGTCATCGGCACGCTGGCAGTCTTCGGCGTCACGCTGGTGCTGTTCAAGAGCGGCAAGGTCCGCGCCACCCCCAAGATGGTGCGCTTCTTCATGATCGCCACCATTGGCTACGCAGTCTTCGCGCTCATCAACATGGTGATGATGTGGACCGGTGCCGTGCAGGAGCCCTTCGGCCTGCGCACCAGCATGACGATTGCAGGCATCCCCTTGGGTGTCTTCATCGGCATCCTGGCCATCGGCCTGGCAGCGTTCTCGCTGATCATGGACTTCACCAGCATTGAAGAAGGCGTCCGCGCCGGTGCCCCGGAGCGTTACTCCTGGGTGGCGGCCTTCGGCCTGACGGTCACGCTGGTTTGGCTCTACGTAGAAATCATTCGCCTTCTGGCTATTTTGCGAGGCGACGACTAACTGCTGCAGGCCCAACCTGCAAAGTAAGCCGACCCGAAATGCCCCCGAAGACTCTTCGGGGGCATTTTTGTGTGTCGAGGGGTGAGCTCTGGCCTCTAAGCGGGGGATCATAGGGGCGAGATCCAACCCCTCGGGGGCTCATAGGGGCGAGATCCAACCCCTCGCGGTTAGCTCAAGCGTTCGAAAACCACGGCCATTCCCTGCCCGCCGCCAACACACAGAGTGGCAAGCCCCAGGGTTCCGTCCCGTTCCTTGAGCCCGTTCAGGAGCGTGCTGGTCATCCGTGCGCCGGTCATGCCAAAGGGGTGTCCCAAGGCGATGGCACCACCGTGGACGTTGAGCTTGGCAGGGTCGATGCCCAGTTCCCGTGCACTTGCCACCACCTGCACGGCGAAGGCTTCATTAAGTTCCACGAGATCAATGTCGTCCATGGTCAGGCCGGCCAGTGCCAAGGCCCGCTGGGTGGACTCAACGGGACCCATGCCCATGAGCTCGGGGGAGAGTGCGCTCACTCCTGTGGACACCACCCTGGCCAGCGGTTCGAGGCCCAACTCGCGGGCCCGGGCATCGCTCATGACCACTACGGCTGCGGCGCCGTCGTTGAGGGGGCACGCGTTGCCGGCGGTGACTGTCCCGTCGGAACGGAACACGGGTTGGAGGGCGGACACGGCTTCAAGTGTCACCCCCGCTCGCGGAGAGTCGTCGCGCTCCACCACGGTGCCGTCCCGGCGGGTGTAGGGGGTAATGTCGCGGGCGTAGAATCCTGAAGCGATGGCTGCCTCGGCCCGGTTCTGGCTCAGGACGCCCCACTCATCCTGCTCGGCCCTGCTGACGCCATAGGTGGTGGCAACGTTCTCTGCCGTTTGGCCCATGGAGATGTAGATGTCCGGCAAACGGCCACCCAAGCGGGGATCGGTCCACGGAATGTTGGACGCTGCCCTGGCTGCCGTGCGTTGGGCCGCTGGGCCGAACAGGGGGTTGTGGTTGGCGGTGTCCGTTTCTCCTGCGCCTGCCCAGTTCTGGTAGCGGGACACGCTCTCCACCCCGGCGGAGACGATCGTGTTGGCTTCCCCGGCTTTGATGGCGTGGAAGGCCATCCGCAGCGTTTGCAGGCTCGATGCACAGAAACGGTTGATGGTGGCCGCCGGTACCTGGTCCATTCCTGCCAGGACAGCTACCACGCGTGCCATGTTGGAGCCGGCTTCGCCGCTGGGTTCTGCGCAACCAAGAAGGAGATCGTCCAGACCGCGCCCATCCTCGGCGGCCGGATCAAATGCCGGAATCCTGGCGAGGGCGGCCTGCACCATTGCGGTGGCGAGGTCATCGGGGCGCTCGTCCCTCAGGGACCCTTTGAAGGCGCGGCCAATGGGGCTTCTGGCAGTGGAAACAATGACAGCCTCAGTCATGGCCACAGCTTACGCCCGGCGCCTGCACCAGCGCCGGGCGGTTACTGGAAATCACGGAAGTGTCAGGCCAATCGGCGGGCGCCTGCCGCCGGAGTCACCGTGAAGATGTCCGGCGCGGCGTAACCGGCGTCGGCGAAGGAACGCACGACGGCGTCACGCACCTGCTGCTCCTGGCCCACCGGGGTCAGGGCAATGGCCGAACCGCCGAACCCGCCGCCGGTCATGCGGGCACCGATGGCGCCGTTGGCGCGGGAAGTGTCCACGGCGAGGTCCAACTCGGGGCAGGAGATCTCAAAGTCGTCGCGCATGGAAACGTGGCTCGCATCCAACAGGGGACCAATGCTGGCGGGTCCTTGGCTGCCCAGTATGTCCACGGTTTGCAGCACGCGGTCGTTCTCGGTGACCACGTGGCGCACGCGCTTCAACGTTGTTTCATCCAGCAGTCCGGACGCTTCCTCCAAGCGTTCCACACCGACATCGCGCAGTGCTTTGACGCCCAGGATCCCGGCACCCAGCTCGCAGGACGCACGGCGGGAGGCGTAACCGCCGTCGGCATGTGAGTGCGAGACCTTGGTGTCGATGACCAGCAGGACCAAACCGGAGGCTTCGGCGTCGAACGGTACCAGGTCCACGTGCTGGTCGCGGCAGTCCAGGAAGACAGCCTGTCCCTTGGCGCCACGCAGGGATGCCGATTGGTCCATGATTCCGGTGGGTGCGCCAACGTAGGCGTTTTCGGCCCGCTGGGTGGCCAGCACAAGGTCCTCGGCGGCGAGTCCGGCTCCGGTCAGCTCATTCAGGGCGCTGATGACGGCGCACTCAATGGCGTGGGAGGAGGAGAGGCCGGCGCCCGACGGGACGTCCGAGTCGAGCAGGAGGTCGAAGCCGGGCACCGTGATGCCACGCTCCTTCAGCGCCCAGGCGACCCCCAGCGGGTAGCGGGACCAACCTTCGCCCGAGCCCGGTTCCAGCTCTGAAAGATCGGCCTCCACCAGTCCGTGCCCACCGAACGTGGACAGCATGCGGACCCTTGAGTCATCGCGGACGCGCAACGCCACCTTTGCTGTCTTATCGATGGCGAAGGGCAGCACGAAACCTTCGTTGTAGTCGGTGTGCTCGCCGATCAGGTTGACGCGTCCCGGTGCCTGCCACACGCCGTCGGGGGCTTCACCGAACGTTTCCTGGAAGCGGGCGGCGAGGACGCTGGTATCGGTAGTGGTGCTCATGCTCGGGTGCCTTCCAGGGTCTTGGGGGATGCCGGTGCCGCGGCGACGCTGCGGAGCCTCTCCGCCACGGCTTCGGGGGTGGTGTCGTTGATGAACGCTCCCATGGCGGCCTCTGAGCCGGCCAAGTACTTGAGCTTATCGGCTGCGCGACGGGGTGAAGTCAACTGCAGGTGGAGCTGGCCTGCAGGGCGCAGGGACGGATCCAGCGGAGCCTGGTGCCATGCGGAGATATACGGCATGGGAGTGGGGTAGAGGGAGTCGAGGCGCTTGAGCAGGTCAAGGTAGACGTGCGAAAGTTCATCGCGTTCTGCGCCCGTGAGCGCTGCGAGGTCGGGGACGCTGCGGTGGGGGACCACGTGGATTTCCAAGGGCCAACGCGCGGCGAAGGGGACGTAGGCGCTGAAGTGTTCGGCCTCCAGCACCATGCGGCTGCCGTCTTCGCGTTCAGCCTTGAGGAGCGACGCCGCCAGCGTCTCCTTCCCGTCGACGTCGTCGTAGTATTTCCGTGCGACAGCACCGAGTTGGGCGGCGCGCGGCGTGACGTACGGGTACGCGTAGATCTGTCCATGCGGGTGGTGCAGGGTAACGCCGATGTCCGCGCCGCGGTTTTCGAACGGGAAGACCTGTTTGATGCCCGGCAAGGCGCTGAGCGCTTCGGTCCGCTGTGCCCATGCCTCAATGACGGTGCGAGCGCGGGTCTCCCCGAGTTCGGCGAAGGAGCCGGTGTGCTGCGGGGTGAAGGCGACTACTTCGCATCGGCCGAATGCGGGTCCAACCGTCCCATGGCCGCTGGCGCCCGGTGCGGGCAGAGGGGGAATATCACCCAGGGCAGGGCCCAGGGAGGGGAAGCGGTTTTCGAACACCACAACGTCATAGTCCGCTGCCGGGATTTCCGAGGGGTTCGCCGCGGTAGTGGGGCAAATAGGGCACTGGTCGGCAGGCGGCAGATGCGTGCGGGCCTGGCGGTGCGCAGCGACGGCAACCCAGTCGCCCGACAGGGCGTCATACCGGACTTCGCCGGGCTCGCCGCGGGCTGGGAGCTCGCGGTGGTCCACCAGGGATTCCGGTGTTCGCTCCGGAGTGCCGGGGTCGTCGAAGTAGATCAGCTCGCGGCTGTCCGCAAGGCGGGTGCTGGTGATGCGACTCATGGATCCATTGTTCCACAACCGATCAAAAGCGCATAGTTTCTAACAAAAGCTAACATTGAAGGTGGAGTTCCGGGCTTCGAAATGAAGTACGGTATTGCCATGCCTGCCTTGCCTTCACCCGCCGATAACGCGCTCCCCTCCGAATCCCGCCGCTTCGCCACGGGCCGGCAATTCGAGCTTCGCAGGGGCGATGCGCTCGCCGTCATCACCGAACTCGCCGCCGGGCTGCGCCTCTACTCCCGCCGCGGTGTGCAACTGACGGAAAGCTACGATGACGACCAGATTCCTCCGGGCGCCACGGGCATCACGCTGGCGCCATGGGCAAACCGCGTGGAGGACGGGGTCTGGTACCTCGACGGTAAGAAGCAGCAACTTGATATCACCGAAGTCTCCCGCAACAACGCCAGCCACGGGTTGCTGAGGAATGCCGCCTACGCCTTGGTGGACGAATCCGAGTTCAGCGTGACGCTCGAAGCCACCGTGTTCCCGCAGCACGGCTACCCGTTCCTGGTCCGGCACGTGGTCCGCTATGAGCTGGACGAGGCCATGGATCTCCGCGTCCGGCAGACCTTGGTCAACGATTCCCAGGGCAGGGCGCCCTTTGTGCTCGGGGCCCACCCCTACCTGCGCCTCGGTGACGTCGCTACCGAGGACCTGGTCCTGACCGTAAAAGCCCGTACCCGGCTGGTGGCCGACGAGCGGCTGATTCCCCGCAGCACGGCTGAAGCAGATGGACAGTTCGATCTTTCCGCCGGCACAGCGGTGAATGACCTGCTGGTTGATGTCGCCTTGACGGACCTGGCGTACGACGGCGGCGTGGCCCGCCACACTCTGACCGCGCCTGATGGCCGCAGCGTGAGCCTTGAGCAGGACGAGGTGTCCCCGTACGTCCATGTTTTTGTCACTGATACCTTCCCTGGCCGCTCCAAAGCTGTGGCCCTCGAGCCGATGACGGGCCCCGCCAACGCCTTCAACAGCGGCGACGGCCTGCGATGGCTGGCCCCCGCTGAGGCATTCACCATGAGCTGGGGCATCACCGCATCACTCTGAGGTTTTTGTACGTGCTGCCTCAGCGTTTGGTAACAGCTGCGCGGGCCGGTTTCCCATACGGCGTGGCCTACGGAATTATGGGTTCATGACGCCAACACCGGACGCCAAATCCCGCTCTGACCGCCAAATTGCCGAAGACATCCCTTACGGGGTGCGAATTGCTGCTGCCTGGTCGTGGCGGGCGGGACTGATCCTGCTCATGATTGGTGCCCTGGTCTGGCTGCTTGGCAAGGTCAGCTTCCTCATCATCCCGGTCATGGTGGCCGCCCTTTTGGCCGGACTGCTGTATCCAGTGGTGGCGTGGCTCCGCAACCGCAATGTGCCCAACGGGGCCGCGGTGGCCATCACGGTGGTGGCCTTCATCGGCGTTATCGCCGGCGCCCTGGCCCTGGTGGGAAGGCAGCTTGTCTCCGGCTTCGGCGAACTTTGGCAGGAGGCCCTGGCCGGAATCCAACAGATCCAGACGTGGCTGGCCGATGGTCCCCTCCACCTCACCGCAGACCAGATAGACCAGTACATTGCCGATGGCGCCAACGCGCTGCAAAACAACAGCAGCAGTATCCTGAGTGGCGCCTTGTCCTTTGGCAGCACTGCCGGACACTTTGCCGCGGGACTCGTCCTGGCACTGTTCATCCTCATCTTCTTCCTGCTGGAGGGCAGCCGGATTTGGGCCTTCCTGGTGCGTCTGCTGCCCAAGACCGCGCGAAAGGCCACTGACGGCGCAGGGCGTCGCGGGTGGACGTCCATGGTCAGCTATGTGCGTATCCAGATGTTCGTGGCATTCGTGGATGCTGTGGGCATCGGCGTGGGCGCTGCCATCATCCAGGTTCCCCTCGCACTTCCCTTGGCGGTCCTGGTCTTCATCGGCTCCTTCATCCCGGTAGTGGGTGCCCTTGTTACCGGAGCCATCGCGGTGCTTCTTGCGCTCGTAGCCAACGGGCCCATCAACGCGCTCATCATGCTGGCAATCGTCCTGCTGGTCCAGCAGCTCGAAAGCCACATCCTGCAGCCGCTGGTGATGGGCAAGGCTGTCTCGCTGCACCCCGTGGCCGTGATCCTCTCGGTGGCAGCAGGCTCCTACCTCGCAGGCATCCCGGGAGCACTGTTCGCGGTCCCGTTGCTCGCCGTAGTAAACACGGCGGTTCGGTACATTGCCGGGCGGACGTGGGAACATGATGAAGGATTGGGCGGTATGGAGCCTCAGCCGGCAACCGCTTCTGCGGGGCCGAGCGGAGACGCCAACTTCAAGGAGGTTCACCTCCCCAAGCCCGAATCCCGCCTCGGTAAAGGCATCGCAGGCAAGAACAAGGCTGCAGGACGCCCCTCTGCTGAGGGCCCTGCCGCCGACACCACTAAAGGAGAATAGTCAGTGAATACCCTCGAAACCCTGCCCGTCACGCTGGACGATGTCCTCAAGGCGCAGGAGTTGCTCGAGGGCATTATTACCAAGACTCCAGTGGAGTCGTCCCGTGCTCTTGGCAGCCTCGTGGGCGGCAACGTCTTTTTCAAGTGTGAGAATCTCCAGCGCGCGGGCTCCTTCAAGGTCCGCGGCGCCTATGTCCGCATGGCCCGGCTGACCGAGGACGAAAAGAAGCGCGGCGTGGTGGCGGCCTCCGCAGGCAACCATGCCCAAGGTGTTGCGGTGGCCGCAAAGAGCCTGGGCATCAACGCCCGCATCTACATGCCCCTTGGTGTGGCTTTGCCCAAGCTGGCGGCCACCCGCAGCCACGGCGCAGAAGTCATCCTGCATGGCCACAACGTGGACGAAGCCTTGGCCGAAGCGCAGCGATACGCCAACGAGACCGGTGCTGTGTTTGTCCACCCCTTTGACAATGTGGACGTTGTTGCAGGCCAGGGAACCATCGGACTGGAGATCCTGGACCAGATCCCCAACGTGGACACCATCCTGATGGGCGTCGGCGGCGGTGGACTCCTGGCCGGAGTGGCTGTGGCCATCAAAGCCAGGGCCAAGGAGCTCGGCCGTGAGATCCGGGTGATCGGCGTCCAAGCGGAAAACGCAGCCGCCTACCCGCCGTCGCTGGCCGCTGACGCACTGGTGCCGCTCAAGAAGGTCACCACCATGGCTGACGGCATTGCCGTGGGCCGTCCGGGGCAGCTGCCCTTCAGCATCATCCGCGAGCTGGTGGACGATGTTGTCACTGTCAGTGAAGACTCCCTGGCGCGGGCGCTGATCTTCCTCCTGGAGCGGGCCAAGATGGTGGTTGAGCCTGCAGGTGCCGTCGGAGTAGCCGCGCTGATGGATGGCAAGATCGAAAACCCGGGAAACACCGCCGTAGTGCTTTCCGGAGGCAACATCGATCCCATGCTCATGCTCAAAGTCATCCAGCGCGGTCTGTCGGCCGCAGGCCGGTTCATGACTGTCCGCATGATGCTCGATGACCGTCCGGGTTCCTTGGCCACCATCGCGCGGATCATTGCCGAAAACGATGCCAACGTCACCGGGCTGGATCACACCCGCTTGGGTGGCTCCATCAGCATGGGGGACGTCTCCATCACCATCAACCTGGAAACCAAAGGCCACGAACACGGGGAGCAGGTTCTCGGCGCACTGCGGGCCGAGGGCTTCCAGCCGATCGTGGTGCACTGACGGGAGGAGCACCATGGTGCTGGGAACGCCTGAAGGATCCAGAGAAGCGGACCGGGAGTCGCTGGCCGGGCGGGCGAAGGGCGGCCTGCTCTTCATGGGCGGCTTCGTCATCCTGCTTTATGTCATCGAGATCCTCAACACGCTGATGCGCCACGGCTTGAACTTCACCTTTGGCCTGCGCCCCCGTTCCATGGACGGGGTGCTGGACATCCTGACGTTCCCGCTGTTGCACGCGAACTTCAACCACCTGCTTTCCAACACGCTGCCCCTGATCATTTTCGGTTTCCTGGTGTTCCTGTCAGGCCTCCGCGTCTTTATCACAGCACTGGCCTTCAGCTGGCTGGGCTCGGGGCTCGCTGTGTGGCTCATCGGCGGGGGAGGGGTCACGGTGGGAGCGTCCGGGCTGGTCTTCGGATTCTTCGCGTTCCTGCTGGTCCGCGGATTCTTCAACCGGAACTGGTGGCAGATCCTGCTCTCGGTGGTGCTGTTCATGGCCTACGGCAGCATTCTCTTCGGCGTGCTGCCCACGGTGATGGGCTACGTTTCCTGGCAGGCGCACCTCGGCGGAGCCGTTGGCGGCGTCATTGCAGCCGTCCTGTTACGTCCCAAGTCCACGCCGGCGGCCTGACTCCCACCAGCCGCGCACCAAAAACGCCGGCCCGCCCCGCGAAGGGGTGGGCCGGCGTCGTGTATTTCGGGCCGGTGAGCCGCTGGTTATGCGACGTAAGGCTTGGCGGAGACAATCTCCACCTGAATTTCCTTGCCGTTGGGGGCGACGTAGCTCAGGCTGTCGCCTTCCTTGTGGCCGATGATGGCAGCACCCAGGGGTGACTTCTCGCTGAAGACGTCCAAATCGGAGTCTCCGGCGATTTCGCGGGAGCCCAGCAGGAACGTCTCTTCGTCACCGGCGATGCGGGCAACAACCAGCATTCCAGGCTCAACGATTCCGTCATCGGCAGGGGCCTCGCCAACCTGGGCATCGCGAAGCAGTGCGGTGAGCTGGCGGATGCGGGCCTCGATCTTGCCCTGCTCTTCCTTGGCTGCGTGGTAGCCGCCGTTTTCCTTCAGGTCGCCTTCCTGGCGGGCAGCTTCGATCTTCTGGACGATTTCCGCCCGGCCAGCGCCGGAAAGGTGGTCCAGCTCAGCCTGCAAGCGGTCGAAAGCTTCCTGGGTGAGCCAAGCCGCAGTGGCGCTATTGGTGGTAGACACGGATTTCTCCTCTAGATCTGACAATGCAAAAGACCCCGCCGAGGTGGCCACTCGTGGAACTCAGTAACCAACTTAACGGGGTGAAGGTTTCATCCATTGTAGTAAATCCTTTGGACGAACCCAAACCGGTTGAGTTATGGGTCACATGATTGTTATTTGCCGCTGTCCGTGATCCAGCAATTGTCCACCACTCCGGAAACAGCCGGTGACTCGGTACGCAGGACCGTGCGCTGGACAGTGGTGCTGCCGCCGTCGGGGTCGTCCTGCGGATCGTTGGGGCCTACTTCCACTACCTTCCAGCCCACTACCGCGAATTTGGAGTCCAGCGCCTTGATGGCGCATTTGGCTGTGGCTCCGGGATATTTGGTGACTTGGTAGTCCACCTCTGCCTGGGTGCCGTCCACGGTGCTGTAACCGATGTCCTTGAAGGTGACAGGGGCTTGTGCGGATCCGGTTGCCACATAGGCGGCGAACCCAATCCCGATGACCAGGGCACCGATGACGATGTTCCGCTTGGTTTTGCGGTTCATGGCGCGCTTTTGACCGCCGTAGCGATTGGCTAGGCTGGTGCTTGCCGGTACTTGGGTGGCCGATAGGTCCTCTGAAGTCACCCGTCCAGTTTAGTGCCGATCCCGGCGCCCCATCACCGCCCACACAGCTTGATCCACGAAAGAGGAGCCGTCACGTGACAGCGTCCAGCAGTTCCGACCAGCAGCTGCGGCTGCTCGCCGTCCATGCCCACCCTGATGATGAGTCCAGCAAGGGCGCGGCCACCATGGCAATGTACGCCGCCGCGGGAGTAGACGTGATGGTCGCTACGTGCACTGATGGCTCACGCGGTGACATCCAGAACCCGGCCATGGAAGACGCGCCCCACCCCAAACGGGACATGGCCGGTGCCCGGCGACTGGAGATGGCGAATGCGGCTGCCGTCCTGGGAATCCAGCAGCGGTGGCTTGGGTTTGTGGATTCGGGCCTTCCGGAAGGTGATCCACTGCCGCCGCTGCCGCCGGGGTGCTTTGCGCTCCAGCCCTTGGAACGCGCCACGGCGCCCCTGGTCCGGCTGGTCCGCAGTTTCAAGCCGCACGTGATTCTGAGCTACGACGAAAATGGGGGCTACCCGCACCCGGACCACATCATGGCCCACAAGGTGGCGGTGGAAGCCTTTGATGCCGCCGGCGACCCGGACCGTTACCCGGGCATGGGGGAGCCGTGGGCCCCGAGCAAGCTCTACTATGACCGTGCTTTCAGTCCGGAACGGTTCCGCGCGCTGCACTTTGCGTTGGAAGAGGCAGGATTGCAGTCTCCTTACGCTGAGCGACTTGCCGCGTGGCTGGAGGCCGATGCCGAGGGCCATACTCCCGTTCCCCCGGGACACCAGACCACCACCCAGGTGGATTGCGGCGATTTCTTCGAGGCGCGCGACGACGCACTCCGGGCGCATCGCACCCAGATCGATCCCCTGGGGTTCTTCTTCGCGGTATCGCCGGATCTGCAGCGCACTGCGTGGCCGTGGGAGGACTACACGCTCATCAAGTCCATTGTCCCGTCCGAGCTGCCGGAGAAGGACCTGTTCGCGGGGATAAGATAGGAACTCCGACAGTTTCTATCGCCCGTAGAAATTGTCGCCAGGCCAATCAGCTTCCGGCTACGCTGCCTGTCGGCATGCATCAGCTCCCATAGAAGGTTTGAACGTGCACCACTTGATTCTCGCCCTGACCGTCACTCCGTCGCCCAACCCCTCGGGCACGCTGCGGCCCGGCCTGTCCGAGGACCAGGTGACGCCCGGTACGTGGGGCTTCGTCCTCACGGCCTTCATCGTCATCCTGACCACGTTCCTCATTGTGGACATGGTTCGACGCATCCGGCGCGTCCGGTACCGCGCGCAGGTGGAGGAAGCACGCCTGGCGGCTGAGCAAGGCCAAGCTGCGGAGGCCGGCCAAGCTGCCGACGGCGGCACTCCCGGAGCCCCTGGCGCGCAGTCTGCAGGTGACGGCGCCTCGGATGAGAACGACGATGCCGGTCCCCGGACCCGCTGAATCCACCGGTAACGGTTCGCCCTGGGCCAGCAACGCCTTGGGCTCGGAACCTTCTGCCTATTTGCGGCAGCACGCGGACAATCCCGTGCACTGGCGTCCGTTCGGCGACGAAGCTTTTGCTTTCGCCGCCGAACGTGATGTCCCGGTTTTTCTTTCCATCGGCTATGCCGCATGCCATTGGTGCCACGTCATGGCCCACGAGTCTTTCGAAGACCAGAAAACGGCTGACTACCTCAATGCCCACTTCGTCCCGGTGAAGGTGGACCGGGAGGAACGTCCGGATGTCGACTCCGTGTACATGGCCGCGACCCAGGCCATCAGTGGTGAAGGTGGCTGGCCAATGTCCGTCTTCCTCACCCCGGACGGGCTCGCTTTTCACGCCGGAACCTATTTCCCGCCCGTTCCGCTGCCCGGCAGGCCGTCGTTCCGCAATGTTCTTGAAGCCGTCCATGAAGCCTGGATGGAGCGTCGTGACGGGGTGGAGCAGAACGCCCGGGGTCTTGCAGCCAGCATGGCTGATGGGCAACTGTCCGCGGCGGTGCGGCTCGACGAACCGCCCGGGTTGCTGGATGCTTCCGTCCTTCCGGACGCCGTGGCGCTGTTGGCGCGCTCTGAAGACCCCGACGCCGGCGGGTACGGCAGCGCCCCCAAGTTCCCGCCGTCGGCCGTTCTCGAGTTCCTCATCCGGCACGCGGCGGTGCCCTCCGATACGGCGGATGCCGCCAAGGACATGGCCGGACGAGCGTTGGCGGGCATGGCGCGCTCGGCCTTGTGCGACCAGCTCGACGGCGGATTCGCCCGCTACTCGGTGACGGCGGACTGGTCCGTGCCCCACTTCGAGAAGATGCTTTACGACAACGCCCAACTGCTCCGTGTCTATGCACACTGGGTGCGGTTGGGTGGCAACGAGGTCTATTCAGCCGACGAAGCGGCGGCTGTGGCGTCACGGTGCGCAGACTGGATGCTGGAGTCACTGGGGCTGCCAGGCGGCGCTGCGGCTTCCTCCTTGGACGCCGACACGGTCATTGACGGAGTGCATCACGAGGGCGCCACGTACCTGTGGACCCTGGAATCCTTGGCGGATGTCCTGGGCGCCGATGACGCCCTGCAGGTGGCGCGCATGATGAACATTGGCGCTGAAGGGACAGTGTCGGCCCTCGGCTCGCCACTGCATCCGGCGCGGAAGCTGTCCGACGCTGATCTGCGGCTGTGGGGGCGTGTGGCGCCGGTATTGCTTACTGCACGCAACCTCAGGAACCAGCCAGCCAGGGACGAGAAGGTGGTGGCCGGCTGGAACGGGCTCGCTGTAGCCGGACTCGCCGAGGCGGGTGCCATTCTGGGCCGCCCGGACCTGGTGTCGGCGGCGGAGAACGTGGCCGGGTACCTCGCCACCGTCCACTGGAACGATGTAACGAAGACGCTGGTCCGCGTCTCACATGACTCACAAGCACGTGGAATCGGCGGTCTGCTGGAAGACTACGCGTTCTGTGCGGATGGCTTCCTGGCCCTCTATGCCGTGACGGGAACCAAACGCTGGTACCTGTTCGCGGAGGAGTTGGTGCTGGCTGCGTGCGCCCGCTTCGTGGAAAACGGACAGCTTGCCGACTCGACGGGGGAGTCTGCGCAGGTCTTCAACGCCCAGGGTCAGCATGCAGCGCTGGACCCCTTCGACAACGCCACACCCAGCGGAGCGGCAGGCTTCGCCGGCGTTCTCCTGTCCTACGCTGCCTACTCCGGATCCCACGGGCACCGGCTCATGGCGGGCAACATCCTTGGCCTGCTCCCGCCTCTCGCCACCCAGGCGCCGCGCGTCGCCGGTTGGCTCCTGGCCACCGCGCAAGCCGCGCTCGCAGGGCCGGTGGAGGCCGCCGTCGCAGGCCCGGATTCGTTGCTGAAGCGCGAACTGCACCACACGCTGTTGACGTCTGCCAGCCCAGGGCTGGTGGTCGCTGTGCAGGAGGACGACGCCGGGGCGCCGGTTGGGGATCCCGGCGTGCCACTGCTTCTCAACAGGTCAGGCACACCGGACGGTTTACCGCAGGTCTACCTGTGCCGGGACATGGTGTGCGAAAGGCCGCTGGGGGAGTCAGCTGCTGTCCGGGCCCGCTTGGCGGCCATGGGATCAGGCGACTGAGCAGGTCCCTTTCGGCTTAGCTCAGCACTGCCAGCATGATGGCGATGAAGTGGGCCGCGAAGGCCAGCACGGTGAAGGCGTGGAAGAGTTCGTGAAAGCCGAAGTGCTTGACGCTGAAGTTGGGCTTCTTGGTGGCGTAAAACACCGCGCCGGCGATGTACAGGGCACCGCCCACGCAGATCAGGATCGCGGCAGGGGCGTTGGCCGCGAAGAACTGAGGCAAGTAGAACAACGCTCCGCAGCCCAGGGCGATGTAGACGGGAACGTACAGCCACCGCGGTGCGTGCGTCCAGAGAATCCGGAAGAGCACCCCGCCGATCGCTCCGGACCAGACAAGCCACAGCAGAGTGACGGCCTCGGAGCGTTCCAGCAGGGACCAGGCCAGCGGGGTGTAGCTTCCGGCAATGACCAACATGATGTTCGTATGGTCCAGCCGTTTGAGGACCATGCGGACTTTGGGGGACCAGTTTCCCCGGTGGTAGACAGCACTGACGCCGAACAGGAGGAAGCCGGTCAGCGCATAGATGGCGGACGTGATTTTGCGGTCCGGGGTCGGGGCAATGGTCACCAGCAGGATCCCTGCAGCGAGGGCAAAGGGAGCCGCTGCAGCATGGATCCACCCGCGCCAGGCGGGCTTGGTTTCGAGGAGCTCAGCCATGGTTAAACCATAACTTACGTTTCGGTAAGTTACCGCAGGGTAACAACAGCCGGAGGGATTTTTCATCACCGACTGCACCGGCTCGCCAGCTGGGGAAGGTAGCCTAGGATGTGCGTCGTCGTCGTACAAGCAAGGAAGTCAGGTGAGAGTCCGGTGGAGCTGCCCGGTTTCCTCTATGGCTTCTATGAGCGCAAACTTCTGCGCTCCCTCAAACAAGACCAAATCCCACGGCATATCGGTGTCATGGTGGACGGCAACCGTCGGTGGGCACGCCAGTTCAATGCACCCACCAGCCAGGGACATCAGGCCGGTGCAGACAAAATCCACGAGTTCCTCGGCTGGTGCCAGGAACTGGGCGTCAAAGTTGTGACGCTCTACATGCTTTCCACGGACAACATGAACCGCTCCGGTGAAGAGCTGGACCTCCTCATGGGCATCATCGCGAACACCATGGACCGCCTTGACGAAGACGAGGACGTCTCCGTCCACGCCATGGGCGCTCCCGAGCTCCTGCCGGACTATCTGGCCGAGCGCCTCAACAAGCTGACAGCCCGCACGCCGGTCCACGAAAAGATCCACGTCAACGTCGCCGTGGGCTACGGCGGCCGCCGCGAAATTGTCGACGCCGTCCGGGAACTCCTGCACGATGCCGCCGCCAAGGGACGGACTATGACCGACGTCGCAGATGAACTCTCGGTGGACGACATCTCCCGGTTCCTTTACACCCGCGGCCAGCCTGATCCTGACCTGGTCATCCGCACGTCCGGCGAGCAACGGCTCTCCGGTTTCCTGATGTGGCAAAGCGCTTACAGCGAGTTCTACTTCTGCGAGGCACTGTGGCCGGCGTTCCGTAAGGTTGATTTCCTGCGGGCCCTCAGGGATTATGCCGGGCGCCAGCGCCGCTACGGAGCATAGGGCGGCCCGGTTCATCAAAAATTAACGAACCGGACATGCGACTTGCCGCCCGCGGGTTGCGGAAATGAATGTGTGCGGGATTACGTTAATCACATCAGCAGGCAAAACCGCCCGCTGATCGGGGAGGCCAGTACATGGAGCGGATCATCGCACCAGTTACATGGGAGGCCACGCCCGGCCTTCCGGCCGAGCCGCTTCACCATTAGGCCGGGCGAACTGCCCGGGGCTGGAGTCGATGTGGCTATTTCTGAGCAACTGCCCGCAGTGGTTTCCGACGGGGAAAGTGCAGCTACCTCTCGCGCCAAGCGGGTCCCACAAACAGCGCGGACCAAAAAGTCCGTCACAGGCCGCAGCTACGTGATCGACACGTCCGTCCTGCTGTCCGACCCCCATGCATTGCTGCGATTCGCTGAACACGAAGTCATCGTCCCCATCGTGGTCATCAGCGAACTGGAAGGAAAACGCCACGATCCCGAACTCGGATACTTCGCCCGCAAGGCACTGCGGCTCCTGGACGATCTGAGGATCGAACACGGCGGCCTCGACCAGTCCATTCCCATCGGGAAGGACGGCGGAATGCTGCGGGTGGAAATGAACCATATTTCCCCCGAGGTGCTGCCGGCAGGATTCCGCGGAGGCGACAATGACAGCCGCATCCTGGCTGTGGCGAAGAACCTGGCCAACGAAGGCCACAACGTCACCGTGGTCTCCAAGGACCTCCCCATGCGCGTCAAGGCATCCGCCATGGGACTTCAAGCCGACGAGTACCGCAACGAACTCGTCAAGGACTCCGGCTGGACCGGTATGGCCGAGGTCGAAGCCAACGACGACGAAATCACCACCCTTTACGGCCACGAACCGGTTTTCATCCCAGCTGCCGCTGAACTCCCCGTCAACACCGGACTGGTCCTTCTTTCCAACCGAGGGTCCGCGCTGGGCAGGGTAGGGGCCGACAAACAAGTCCGCCTCGTCAAGGGCGACCGCGACGTCTTTGGCCTCCACGGACGCTCGGCCGAGCAGCGGCTCGCCATTGACATGCTCATGGACCCCGCCGTCGGCATCGTTTCCATCGGTGGGCGTGCGGGCACCGGCAAGTCCGCGCTGGCACTGTGTGCGGGCCTGGAAGCAGTCCTGGAACGCCGTGAGCACCGCAAAGTGGTGGTCTTCCGCCCCCTGTACGCCGTAGGCGGCCAGGAGCTCGGCTACCTCCCCGGATCCGAATCCGAAAAGATGAACCCCTGGGCCCAGGCCGTGTTCGACACCCTTGGCGCCCTGGTGAGCCAGGAAGTCGTTGAGGAAGTCATGGATCGGGGCATGCTCGAAGTCCTGCCGCTGACCCACATCCGCGGACGTTCGCTGCACGACGCCTTCGTGATCGTGGACGAAGCACAGTCACTCGAGAAAAACGTCCTCCTCACCGTCATGAGCCGCATCGGGCAGAACTCCAAGATCGTCCTCACCCACGACGTCGCCCAGCGGGACAACCTCCGGGTAGGGCGGCACGACGGTGTTGCGGCTGTCGTCGAGACACTCAAGGGCCACCCGCTGTTCGGGCACATCACGCTGACCCGGTCGGAGCGGTCACCGATTGCAGCGCTGGTGACGGAGTTGCTCGAAGGGGCTGAGATCTAACCCCATCGACGCACGCTGCCGGATGCCTGGCCTTCGCCTTTCAGTCACCCGCCGGAAGTTGTCCGATTCCGAGATAAGAGGAAAGGGCTTCCTGGCCTTGGACTTTGAGGGTCCAGTCCGGGCGTTTGAAGGTGGCTGGGGTGAGGCGGACTTTTTGGACTTCCTGGACGGTGTCTCCCCACCCATCGCGGAAGATGCCGTTGGGCTCGTAACCGAGGCTGGCGGAGACGCCCAGGGACTGTTGATTCCAGGAGGCAGCCTCGGACTCGGCTACCTCGGCGCCCAAGTAGTCAAAGGCATAGCTGACGACGGCGGCGCGCATCTCCTTGCCGAAGCCCTGGCCTTGTGCAGACTGCTTGAGCCAGGATCCCGTGCTCACTGTCTTGAGGGTTTTGAAGTTCTTGGCGCCGATGTCCTGGACTCCCAGGAATTCGTCGTCGTGCCACACGGCAAGGAGGAGGGTCCAGGATTCCTTGGTGAAGTTGGCGCGGCAGCGCCAGTACCACTGGGCCATGTTGGGGGCGAGCTCGTCGGCCGGCAGATCGGTCCACGGGGTGCTGAACGGGCTCTTGCCTGGCTCGTGGACTCCGGAACGCGCGGCCGCCACGGCGGCGGGGATGTCGTCGTCGAAAACTGGACGGATGGTCAACCTCGCGGTGGTGAGGGTGAGTCCGAACGGGGGCCAGATGTCTGCCAGGGATGTCATCGCCGTAGCTTAGCCCGGCGGGGGGAGCCATGCGAGTCACATCGCAGGGAGGCTCCTAAGCTTCCGCCACCCGCCCACCATGCTCGCCGAGGGGTTGGATCCCAGGACATTGGCGCACCCTCGATACTGCCGGGAGCTCACCCCTCGACGCCTGCCGAGGGTACCGCTGTTCAGGCGGCCGGGCCGATGTCCCACGGGATGTGGCGGCGTACGTCCGTGAGGTTCATGGACTCAGCCAGGAAAAGGTCGTCCAGCATGTACTCGTCCACGGCGAGGATCTTCAGCCAATGTCCCTTTCCGGACGAGTCCCCATCCAGGCTTTGGCTGGCAACACAAACTCCCGTACCGGCGTCGATCCTGATCAATGTTCGTCCAATGTGGGCCAAAGGCTCGGCAGGATCCGAGGGAACATAGGTCCTGCTGCGGGTCACGATGGTTTCCAACGCGAGGCGGCCCTCATGGTCCACTTCCCGGGGTTGTTCCAGGAAGACGGGGTTTGTGTCCGGAAATTCGAGGGGAACCGGCGCGTTGCCGGCCAGTTCCACGGGATCGAGGGCGGCGGCAAGGCGCCCGTTGCCGAAGGAGGGCTCACCGTAGGCTGCCTCCGGGCGTCGCCTGACCAGTCCGGCGTCGTCGTAAACAGGCGTCACCAGATGGGCCGGAAGCAACCATGAGCGGCGTGTTGAGGACACGTACAGATCATCCCGGGAGTCGTTGATGCCCGTGGTGCTGTGCAGCAATTGGCCGTCCGGTGTTTCCAGGCGAAGAGCGCCCGGCCGCCTCAGCCATGCGCGGACCATGGAGGCGCCCGTCCCGGGCCGCTCCAGGTATTCGAAGCGGAGGCTCGTCCATTTCCACGGCGAAGAGCGGCAGAGATTCCGGAATGTGGAGGACAAGTCGACCCCCGGTCCTTCTGCGCTGTAGCTCCCCATATCCACAGTTTACCCAGCCATTCAAGCGTGCCCGCGGCCAAGCGGGATAGCATCCGAGAGTGATCCGACGACTCTCCGACCTCTGGGATGCCAGCCCGCTGGGCTTCTGGCTGGTGATGGCCGCGTGCCTGTACTTCGTGGTGATGGCTGTTCGGCTCACGGTGATAGACGTGCGGAGCCACCTGTTGCCCAACCGCATTGTGTTTCCGTCGTACGCAGTGGCAGGGGTGTTGTTGCTGGCGGCATCGTTCCTGGCTTTCTTCGCCGATGCCGGTCCGGACCGCCACCTTTCTGCGGACCTTTTCGCTGTGCCCGGACTCCGGGTCCTCGCGGGCGGCGCTGTGCTGTGGCTCTTCTATTTCGTGTTGAGGCTCATCCACCCGCCCGGCATGGGCTTCGGTGACGTCAAGTTGGCGGGTGTGCTGGGCCTCTACTTGGGATACCTGGGGTGGAGCCATGTGTTCGCAGGGACGTTCGCCGCTTTCATTCTGGGCGGTCTGTGGAGCCTGGCTATCCTGGTGTCACACCGCGGTACGCTGCGATCGGCCATTCCTTTTGGGCCGTTCATGCTGGCAGGTGCTGCGGCCGCCATGATCGTCCTGCCCGCGTAGCGTTTCACGGGAAGGACCAACTGCGGCCAAATTGCAACGCTCTCCGTATTCTCGGTGTTCACCGGCGTGCGGCATGCTTAGCCCAGTGGGTGTTCAGACGCGTGCGGGGCGCCAGGAGAGGGTGCACAATGCAGCGGAACAGGTTGAGGCTCGCGGTGGCTGTGTCCATTGCCTGCACCGTCCTGCTCAGCGGATGTGCCCAACCAGGCAGCACCTCCTCCGCTCCGACGCCGTCGGCCATCACGTCGCAGGCCTTGCAGCGGCCGGTGCGGTCCTGCGAAACTCCGCTGGGGTGTTCCGAATTCGCGTCCGTGCGCGGAAGCGACGCCACAGGAGAGCTAGCGTGGCTCGGCACGCATCCGCTGCGTGTAACGTCGGCGCGTTTCGATGGAGTGTGGACCTTGCATGTCGCCACGCCCTGCAACCATCTGCAGGTGCAGGTTTCGGTCCAGGATGATGTCCTGACACCGGGGTTGGTGTCCGTTACGGACAGGGGCTGCGAGGATCCAACGGGCAGCTACCAGGCCTGGACAGAGAAGCTCTTTGAGCAGCCTGTTCAGTGGAAGCTCGACGGCGATACGCTCACCTTGCGCAATGCACACGCCACCATTGACCTGAAGGAAAGCTGACACCATGGGTGCACCGGAATTTGTGCTCAAACTGCGGGAGAAGATCGGCAACGACCCCCTCTGGCTACCGGCCGTCCGCGGGGTGGTCTTCGATAACGATGGCCGTGTGCTGCTGTGCCAGCGGGCAGACAACGGTCACTGGACACTGATCACGGGAATGTTGGAGCCGGGGGAGCACCCTGCTCCGGGCCTTGTACGGGAAATCTTCGAAGAAACAGCGGTGGTGGCTGAGACTGAACGGATCCTCGGCGTTGGGGTTGTAGGTCCGGTGACCTTCCCCAACGGGGACGTCTGCGACTTCCTGGATATTACATTCCGGTGCAAGTACATTTCCGGGGAAGCCCGGGTAAACGACGACGAATCCATCGACGTCGGCTGGTTTGAACTGGACGACCTCCCGGATATGAGCTCCGGCAACCTCGAGGCCATCAGGCTCGCCACGGAGCCCGAGGGCCCCGTGGCGTACCAAACGGAGGACTGACGCTACTTGCGTCCTGCTTCGGCCGTGGGTCGGTCCTTGTCGAGGTCATCCGACGCAGCAACGTCGGCTTCGAGCTGACCAACCAAGCGCTCAGCCGCCAGCTTCTCAGCCTCCTCGCCGCCCACAGCCTCACCGCGTGCCACCATTCCGGCCGTGTCGGAGAGAGGGATCTGCTTGAGCGTGATGGCCAGGATCAGTGCGATGGCAATGAAGGGTACCAAGTACCAGAACACGGGTGCGAGCGAGTTGGCGTAAGCGTTGACGATCGCGTCCCGCAATTGGTCAGGGAGCTGTGCCAGTGCCTGGGGATCCAACGTGCTGGTGGACTGCGAAGCTTGTTCGGCAGAAGCGCCGGCGCCGGTGAATGCCTCGGTCAACGATTCGGACAAGCGGTTGGTGAAGATCGCACCGAAGACGGCGACACCCAGCGATGCACCTACTTCACGGAAGTAGTTGTTGGTGCTGGTGGCCGTGCCGATCTGGTCAGCCGGAACAGAGTTCTGCACCACCAGGACGATGACCTGCATGATCAGGCCCAGGCCTGCGCCGAAGATCAGGAGCTGGACACAGATCACCCAGATTGGCGTGGATGCTGCCAGAGTGGTCAGCCACAACATCGCCGCGATGGTCAGGGCCGCACCGAGGATGGGGTACATCTTGTACTTGCCGGTTTTGGAAATCCGGATACCGGAGTAGATGGACGTACCCATCAGGCCAACCATCATGGGGAGCATCAGCAGGCCCGACTCTGCCGCCGAGGTGCCCGAGGACATTTGCAGGAACGTCGGGACAAAGGCGATGGCAGCGAACATGCCAAGGCCCAAGGTGAAGCCGATGGCCGTTGCGTTGATGAAGATGGGGTTCTTGAACAGGCTCAGGGGAATGATGGGATCGTCGGCCCGGCGTTCAACCATCACAAAGGCGAAGGCAGCCAGGACCATGCCCGCGCCAAACGCCCAGGTAAGCGGCGAGTCCCAGCCCTCGTCCTTCTTGCCACCGAAGTCGGTGAAGAAGATGAGGCACGTGGTGGCTGCGGAGAGGAAGACGACACCCAGGATGTCGATCTTCTTTTCGGCCTTCTTGTTGGGCAGGGTCAAGGTGAACCAGGCGGTGATGAACGCCGCGATACCAATGGGTATGTTGATGTAGAAAGCCCATTCCCACGTGAGGTGGTCCACGAAGAATCCGCCCAGCAGCGGTCCGGCCACAGCGGAGAGACCGAAGATGGCGCCCAAAGGGCCCATGTACTTGCCGCGTTCCTTGGCAGGAACGATGTCAGCGATGATGGCCTGCGACAGGATCATGAGGCCGCCACCGCCCAGGCCCTGGAGGGCGCGGAAGATGACGAAGCCCCAGAAATCGGTGGCGAAGGCGCAGCCCACGGACGCCAGTGTGAACAGGGCAATGGCAATGAGGAACAGGTTGCGGCGCCCCAGGATGTCACCAAACTTGCCGTAGATGGGCATCACGATGGTGGTGGCCAGAAGGTAGGCCGTGGTGATCCAGGCTTGGTGCTCCACCCCGCCGAGCTTGCCCACAATGGTGGGCATGGCGGTGGAGACGATGGTCTGGTCGAGGCTGGACAGGAGCATGCCTGCGATCAGAGCCGAGAAGATGATCCAGATGCGTTTCTGGGTCAGCAACAGCGGTTCTGCTGCCTTCGGGAGTGTACTCATGCGGGGTCCTTCGAGGTATCAAGGGGGTTGGGGCCCAGTTGCTGGTTCGTGGCCAGCGGCTGGGCAAAGAGTTTCCGCGCGGCGTTGAGGTTCTGTTCGAGGATGCCGCGGTACGGGCGGGTGTTCTCCTCCGAGAAGAACTGCTGGGCTGTCTTCTTGGAGACCGCCCCGAACAACGCCGTCGCTGTCATGACTTCGGGATGCTCAGGATCCAGCCCTTCGCGGGCGGCCACCAGGGCAGCGAATTGCCGTTCACGGGCCTCCCCTTCCAGGGTCAGGCGCGCCAGAAGTTGTGGTTCGGCCGTGATGGCAGCGATGAACTGTTGGACCTCGCTACGGCTGATGGACGAACGCTCCATCAGAGTCACGGTGAGCACATGCAGAGCTGCCAGAAGAGTTCCGGAGATGCTGTCCGGCGTGCGCGAAGGGTTCTGGTTGAACGCTTCCAAGGCGTCTGCGGGCAACTCATCCGAGAAAGAGCCGATCACGGCATCTTCTTTGGAATGGAAGTAGTTGAAGAAGGTTCGGCGCGAAATTCCCGCCCCTTCGCAGACTTCCTCAACAGTGAAACCGCTGAGGCCATGCTCCGCGGTCAGGGAACGCGCGACGGCGGTGATCGCCGTCCGCGTGGCAGCCCGCTTACGCTCGCGGAGGCCGCCGTCGATATTTGCACTATTGCTCACAAAGTAAAGTTTTGCACTCCAAGCCAGAAAGTGCAAAAAAGCAGGCGTTCTTGGACAGCAGTTGACCCTGAAGGTGGGTGCTCAGGGCGCGCCGTACAAAAACTCCGGAGTACGACGACGGCCGGCACCTTTCGTGCGAAAGGTACCGGCCGCCGTCGTGCTGTTGGGTTTTAGACCAGGAGTCAGGCCTTGTGGGCCGGCGCCGTCATGGTGGTGACGTCCAGGGCCTTGTCGAGCTCGGCCTCAGTGACCTTGCCTTCGCCCTCGCCAACGAAGCCGAGCTTTTCGGTCGCCTGGCGGATGGTCAGGCCCTCCTTGACGGCAATTTTGGCGATCTTGGCAGCGTTTTCGTACCCGATGAACTTATTCAGCGGGGTGACGATGGACGGGGAAGCCTCGGCCAGGAAGCGTGCACGCTCCACGTTGGCGGTGATGCCGTCGATCATCTTGTCAGCCATGACGCGGCTGGTGTTGGCCAGCAGGCGGATGGACTCCAGGAGGTTGGCGGCCATGACAGGGATGCCGACGTTGAGCTCGAAGGCGCCGTTGGTGCCGGACCAGGCGATGGCGGTGTCGTTGCCGATGACCTGGGCGCAGACCATGATGGACGCTTCGCAGATCACCGGGTTGACCTTGCCGGGCATGATGGAGGAGCCCGGCTGAAGGTCCGGAATGGCGATTTCGCCGAGACCCGTGTTGGGGCCCGAGCCCATCCAGCGAAGGTCGTTGTTGATCTTCATGAAGGAGATCGCGATGTTGCGGAGCTGGCTGGAGCCCTCGATGAGGCCGTCGCGGTTTGCCTGTGCTTCGAAGTGGTCGCGGGCCTCGGTCAGCGGCAGGCCGGTGTCGGCTGCGAGCAGTTCAATCACGCGCTCCGGGAAGCCGGCAGGGGTGTTGATGCCGGTGCCCACTGCGGTGCCGCCCAGGGGAACTTCGGCAACACGGGGGAGTGCAGCGTTGATGCGCTCGATGCCGTAGCGGACCTGAGCGGCGTAGCCACCGAACTCCTGGCCGAGCATGACGGGCGTTGCATCCATGAGGTGGGTACGGCCCGACTTGACGACGTCCTTGAACTCCACGGCCTTGCGGTCGAGGGAAGCGGCCAAGTACTCGAGGGCCGGGATCAGGTCGTTGATCAAGGCAGACGTGGCGGCGACGTGGACCGACGTCGGGAAGACATCATTGGAGGACTGCGAAGCGTTCACGTGATCGTTCGGGTGGACAACTTTGTCACTCCCGGCGGCTGCGAGGGCGCGCGATGCGAGCTCGGCGATGACCTCGTTGGTGTTCATGTTGGAGGAGGTGCCTGAACCGGTCTGGAAGACGTCGATGGGGAAATCGCCGTCGTACTTGCCGGTGGCAACCTCATCGGCGGCGGCGGCGATGGCCTCGGCGAGCTCACCATCGAGCACCCCCAGTTCGGCGTTCGCCAATGCAGCTGCCTTCTTGACGCGGGCCAGGGCTTCGATGTGTGTGCGCTCAAGCGTCTTGCCGGAGATCGGGAAGTTCTCCACAGCACGCTGCGTCTGGGCGCGGTACAGGGCGTTCACGGGGACGCGAACTTCGCCCATCGTGTCATGTTCAATACGGAACTCAGTGGTGGAAGTCATGGGGCTAGCTTAGGGCGATTGGACGCCGCACAGAAAACCCGGAGGGGAGTGCTACGTGCTCCGGCGCCAGGGCCGGAGCACGTGCTCCTAGAGCTTGCCGATCCCGGAAACGAGGGCCGCGCGGCCTTCATCGAGCTTGTAGGACAGGCCAATGACAGCCACCCGACCGTCGTCGATGGCGTCGGAAATCACACGCGAGCTGTCGGCCAGGCGGGCGGCGGTCTGCTTGACGTGCTCCACCACCATGTCGTTGACGTCTTCCTGGCTGTTGCGCTTGGCCGTCAGGACCGACGGCGTGATGCGTTCCACGAGGTCACGGATGAAGCCTGGAGGCATCTCACCGGTTTCCACGGCGGCCTTGGTGGCCTTCACTGCGCCACAGCTGTCATGGCCAAGAATCACAATCAACGGAACCCGGAGTTCGCTGATGCTGTACTCGAGGGAGCCAAGCACGGCGTCGTCAATGACCTGGCCGGCGGTGCGGACCACGAAGGCGTCACCGAGGCCCAGGTCAAAGATGATCTCGGCGGCGAGCCGTGAATCCGAGCAGCCGAAAATGACAGCAAAAGGATTCTGGTTCTCAATGAGTGAGGATCTACGCGAAGCATCCTGGTTGGGGTGCAGGGATTCGCCGGAAACAAAACGTTCGTTGCCCTCGCGGAGACGGCGCCACGCCAGGGCTGGAGTCAGGTAAGTAGGCACGAGCCTTACTTTACGACGCTGACAGGGCAGTCCGTGAAACTGTTGCGCGGGTTAAGCGGACGGTTGCGTCGATGCAGGGGCTGACGGGGGCGCGCTTGCCGACGGCGCCTGCTCTGCGGACTTCACGACGGCGGCAGCGAGCGTTGCGAACTCATCCAGGCTCGCGGTGCCGCTCAAGATGATGGTGGTACCCCGGTACTCCAGGACCATGCTGCGCTTCTCCTTGCCGGAGTCCCGCAGTTCCCAATCCTGGCCACCGGCGTTGCGCGTGCCGGTGACGGGCAGGTTTTCCGTCTGCTGCAAGATCCAGGTGGGGTTGGCCTGGGTGGTCTGGGTGAGGCCGATGAAGGCCTCCTTGGGGGTCAGGAAACCAATCTCCCACGTCGGGACGCCGCTTCCCGTGCCTGATTCCCACCGGGCGTAGTTGGGTTTGAATGTGTCGCCCGTATCCGGGGTCACCGGTGTGAATCCCGCCACACCTGCGGCGTTGCGGGCAATGGCTGCCACGTCAACATCGGGCCGGAAGCCCTCGCCCTTCGGAGCCGGGTTCATCAAAACGATGGGGAGGAAAGCCAGCACGCAGACAAGCAGGGCAATGACCATCCCAATGACCGACGCGTTGGCCCGCTTGGCAGCTTTCGCCGCAATGACGGGTTTGTAGGGGGCATCCGGGATGGCTTGGGCATCGTTATGGCTGGCCGCTGCAGCGTCCGATTGGTTCTCGGCTGCGGGCTTGTCCTGCGTTTCACTCACCTGTCCATGATCCCTTATCCCGGCAGGGAACACACATCCGGGAACCTCACCACCGGCATCGGGGGCTGTGGTCATCCAACGACTCCTGGACCACGTGGCGACTATGATCGTTGATAGAGGAACCCCGGGTTGCCCCGCGCAACCATGTCCGGTCCCGTGAATCGTCACTCGAAGAAGAGGTTCAAGTGTCTCCTGCACCAATGACCCAGCAGTATTCCACGATTTCGCCGTCGCTCGCCGTCGGCCTCGACGAACCCGACCGCAACCTTGCGCTTGAACTCGTCCGAGTCACCGAGGCCGCGGCAATTGCCGGTGGCCACTGGGTGGGATTCGGTGACAAGAATAAGGCAGACGGCGCCGCCGTCGATGCCATGCGTTCGTTCCTTCACACTGTCCACTTCAACGGCGTTGTGGTCATCGGTGAAGGCGAAAAAGATGAAGCGCCCATGCTGTTCAACGGCGAGCAGGTTGGTGACGGCACCGGCCCCGAGTGCGACGTCGCCGTCGACCCCATCGACGGAACCCGTCTGACCGCCCTCGGCATCAATAACGCCCTCGCAGTACTGGCAGTTGCTGAGCGCGGATCCATGTTCGACCCCTCCGCCGTGTTCTACATGGAGAAGCTCGTTACCGGCCCAGAAGCCGCCGACATGGTGGACCTTCGCCTGCCCGTCAAGCAGAACCTGCACCTCATCGCCAAGGCCAAGGGCGTCAAGGTCAACCAGCTCAACGTCATGATCCTGGACCGCGACCGCCACCGCCCCCTTGTGGAAGAAATCCGCGAAGCCGGTGCACGCACCAAGTTCATCATGGACGGCGACGTCGCCGGCGCCATCGCCGCAGCCCGCTCCGGCACCGGTGTTGACGCCCTCATGGGTATCGGCGGAACCCCGGAAGGCATCGTCGCAGCCTGTGCCATCAAGTCGCTTGGTGGCGTCATCCAGGGCCGCTTGTGGCCGACGTCGGATGAAGAGAAGCAGAAAGCCATCGACGCCGGACACGACCTCGACCGCGTCCTGTCCACCAACGACCTCGTTACTTCGGACAACTGCTACTTCGCAGCCACCGGCATCACCGACGGCGACCTCCTCCACGGTGTGCGCTACCAGAAGGACCGCGTGATGACGCAGTCCATCGTGATGCGCTCCAAGTCCGGGACGGTCCGCTTTGTTGAGGCCGAGCACCACGCATCCAAGTGGGAGACGTACGCGCGCAAGCCGTAACCTCCGCTTCTAACAGAAGGACGGCGAGCATCGCTCGGCGGCTATCTCCTCGTACCTCGTCGATTTGATGCCGCTTTCGCGATACTCGCCGTCCTTCTCTGTGTCCGGTGGCGGTACGGGTGGGTCGCGGGAAAAGGCCTAGCGGAGTTTGTCGCGGAGCTTTCTGGCCAGTTGGTAGGCACCGTAGCGGACTTTGTTGACCGGGAGGTCCCAGGTGCCGGGGTAGGAGACTTCGCGGCCGCCGAAGGATTTCTTGAACGCAGTGAACCCGGCCCACTTGTGGTCCGGCTGGTCCTCGGGCGCCACGCCCCAGAGATCCACGTGCTTCAAGCCCTTTTCCTTGGCGTCAGCCATGAGCGTCACCAGGAGGGGGATGCCCGCGCTGAGCTTGCGGTGGGTGTCGTCCAAGGCCGCGTGGGCGTAGACGCGGGTGTCAGCGGAGTCGTAAGCGAAGGCAGCAGCGATGGGTTCGCCCTCCAGCTCCGCAATGAACAGTGTTCCAGCGCCGTGGGGCAGCAGGGAAGCGGCTACTTGGGTGAGGTACTCGTCGCTTTGTGGCTTGAAGCCGTTCCGGGCAGCTGTCAGGTGGAGGAAGTGCAGGAGAATCCTGATGTCTGCAGGATCCTGGGAAGCGCGGAAGGTCACGCCCTTTTTGTGGATGTTCCGGTACAGGTTCCGGTTGGTCGGCTTCATGCCGGCCAGCACGTCCTTGAAGTCGCCGTCGAGGTCCACGATCCAGCTCAGCTCGGGCTGCTGGTTGACCGGAGCGGGACGCAAGCCGCGCGCGCGGAGGAGGGGGCCGGCGTCGGACGCTGTAAAACCGGCTGCTGCAGGTTCCATCCGGACGAAGACCGCATGCTCCTTTTTGGCCAGGGTTACCAAGGCCTCCGTGGCGGCGTCGAACGCTTCAACGGACTCTGCCACAGGACCGTAGGGGGCATAGATGACTTTGCCGGCGGGATTCTTCTCCTCAATGGCGAGGAAGCTCCAGCCCGGGCCGGACTGTTCGTGGACTCGGCGGCCCAGTGAACGCTGCACAGCAGCCCACGCGGGAGTTTGCAGGAAAAACTCCATGGATCAGTTCCCCAACCCTGTGGTGACGGCAAAGGCGATGCTGGTTTCCGTGGCTCCCTGGACAGGGTGGACGTTCACGGGTGCCTCAAGGTCCGGAATAAACGCGGCCGCGCCGCGCTCGAGGCGGAGGTCGCTCTTGGGCGAGTCAAGCAGCACCGAACCGGAAACCACCACGACGACGGCAGGTCCGGTTTGCGCCAAGGGAACCGGCTCGGCACCCGGGCCAAGTTCAATGCGCTGCAACTGGAATTCCTTGAAGGGCGGCCGGTACAGCTCCTGCCCGAATTCGGTGCCACTGACCTGGACGCGCGGCACTCCGAGGGCTTCAAACCGGACCGTCTTCAGCAATTCCGGAACGTCCACATGCTTGGGGGTGAGCCCGCCCCGAAGCACGTTGTCGGAGGAAGCCATGACTTCAACGCCCAGCCCATGAAGATACGCGTGAATGTTTCCCGCAGGCAGGTAAACCACCTCGCCGGGCTCCAGGGTGAGGTGGTTGAGGAGAAGTGAGATGAGGACGCCGGGATCGCCGGGGAAGGCCTCGTTGATATCCAGCATTGCCGTCAGGGCTTCCCGGTGCGGCTCCAGCGGAGCTCCGGCGGACAGGACCGCCACTACCTCGTTGATGGCGTCGGAGATATCTCCGCCACCCTCGATAAGGCGGCTGAAAGCTGCCTTGAGCGCAGTGGCTTCGTCGGCCTGGGCGAGATCGGAGATGACGTCCTGGATGACTGCCGGTACGTCCACCGCCGCTGCATCGAGGACCTGCGCCAGGTGCTCAAAGATGCTCCGCGAATCAGCGGGGGAACGGAAACCACACAAGGCCCTGAACGGAGTGAGGGGAAAAACCATCTCAGGCTTGTGGTTGTTGTCGCGGTAGTTGCGATCCGCTGCGTCCGCGGGGATCCCGGCGGCGTTCTCCCGGGCAAAGCCTTCCCGGGCCTGTTCCAGGCTGGGGTGCACCTGCAGGGACAACGGCTGTTCCGCTGCCAGCAACTTGGTGAGGAACGGCAGCCGCGGTCCGAATTCGGCCAGGCTCTCCGCACCCAGGAAACGCTGGGGATCGGACTCGATCAAGGCGTTCAGGGGTTGGGTCACGCCGTTGGGGTGAAGGGCAGTGGAGGGGGAGTCCGGGTGGGCGCCGATCCACAGTTCGGCTTCGGGGCCACCTGATGCCGGCCGCCCCAGCAAGTCTGCGATCGCCGTCGTCGAACCCCACGCGTAGGGTCGCAAAACATTCTCAATCTGGTACACGAAAGAAGGTCCTTATCGTTGCGCTGGACGTGGGGTGGAGGGGATCTGCACGCCTACAGCGGTGCGCACTGTCCGTTGGTGGCTACGAGATCCCGGATGCCTTGCTCATCGCCCTGGGCCTTAAGGCCGTTGAGCAGTTCGATGGTGATGGGGGTGCCATCCGGAGTGGTGGTCACCGGGGTGAAATCGGCCGACGGCGAGGGAAGCTGGCTTGTGGGGAGGCGCCCTGCAACCGGCCCGGCAGCCACGATGGTGCCGGCAGCAGCGCCGTTGGGCGATACGACGGCATCATCGGCTTTGGGGGCGTTGGACGACGCCAGGACTTCCTGGACCTTGGAGTGGATGAGGTCGAAGTCGGGCACGGTGGAGAAGGACGCGTCGAAGTCCGGTGGGCCGATGGTGAGCCGCTTGACGGGCTGGTTCTTGGACTTCAGGGCGAGGTCCACGAAGCTGCCCAGCTGGTTGGAAGAAATATTGGAGTCAACAACCTTGGTGCCGGCGTTGGCGATGTCCTCGAACTTGGTGAGGAGGGTGGCCGGATCCAACTGCTTGAGCATGGCCTGCTGTACGCATTGCTGGCGGGCAATGCGGGCGTAGTCATCCACGAATTCGCGGGAGCGGCCGTACCAGAGGGCATGGAAACCATCCAGGTGCTGGTCACCGGCCGGGATCCAGCCGTCCGGCATGCCATGGATCCCATTGGCCTCATCAGTGACGGGACCACTGATGGGAACCCAGCCGCCGGCCTTGATGCGGATGCCGCCCATGGCGTCGATGAGTTTGGCAAAGCCATCCATGTCCACCAGGACGTAGGCCTGGACAGTGATTCCGAGCGTGCCGGAGACCGCCTCCAAGGTGGCCTGGGCGCCGGGATCGGCAACTCCGGGGTAGAGGTTCTGGTAGTTGTTGGTGACCTCGGTATTGACGGCATTGATGAGGCATTCGTCACCGCAGTTGTAGCCCTCAGGGTAGATCTCACGCATGGGTGAGCCCTCGCTGAACTGGGCGTTTTGAAGGTTGCGGGGGACGGAGATGATGGCGCTCTCGCCGGTCTTGGCGTCGACACTGATGACGGAGAGGCTGTCCGGGCGGCGGCCCGTCCTGTCATCCCCGGCGTCGCCACCCATCATGAGGAAGTTGTAACGCCCGTCCACGGGATCGATGGCCGGGCCGGCGTTGAAAATACTGCCGATGGCGTTCCGGCTGACGTTCAGGACGTAGGCGATGTAACCCAGCGAGCCGCTGGCAAGCACTGTAGAGACTGCCAGGACCACGGCAATGATGGGTCGCATCCCCGGAGCCAGCAGGGCAGGCCTGATGATCCGCAGGGTGTTGAGGAACAGATAGGCCCATCCCAGAGCCAAAGCAACAAGGACCACGATGATGAAGAGTGAACCGATCGGATGGGTAAAAATACTGAGCAACACGGTGCGGTTCACCAACGCGATGAACAGGGTAACCAGCGCCAGTGCCCACACGGTGAGCGTGACGCGCAACGCCATCCGGCCAAGTTTTCGGTCTCCGGCAACAATCTGGGCGCTGCCGGGGATAAAGAGCGTGAGGAGCACCAGCACGAAGGCGCGTTTGGTCCGCACCGGGGCGCTGGCCCCGGACGGATAGCGGACGGGATCAGTCAGGGCGGAACCGGGCTGATTCGAAGTCTTGTGCATGGTAGTCAACCGCTGCCTTCCTAGCGGGAGCCCCGGTCTGAAGCGTTGGCAGGGGAGAAGACTTCCTCTACTTTGCGGCGCAGGTTTTCGCCCTTCTTGCTGGCGACGTCATTGAGCTCCTGGGCAAAATCGAGCAGATCTGCGCGGAGCTTCGCTGCGAGTTCGTCCGTTCCCGAGGCCAGCATCCGGACAGCCAGGAGACCGGCATTGCGGGCCCCGGCAATGGACACCGTGGCCACCGGGACACCGGCAGGCATCTGGACGATGGACAGCAGGGAGTCCATGCCATCCAGGGTCTTCAGGGGCACGGGGACGCCGATCACAGGAAGCGGTGTCACCGAGGCCAGCATGCCGGGAAGATGGGCGGCCCCGCCCGCACCGGCGATGATGACCCGCAGTCCACGCTCGTGGGCAGTCTGGCCGTAACGGATCATTTCGGTGGGCATGCGGTGCGCAGAAACGACGTCCGCCTCAAAGGGGATACCGAATTCTGCCAGGGCGTCCGCTGCAGCTTCCATGACGGGCCAGTCCGAATCCGAACCCATCACGAGCCCTACCAGCGGGGCTGTTGCTTCTGACGTCATGCGGTCTCCTCAAGGGTGGTCTGCTCGGGCTTGCGGCCGTCGCGGATGATGTTGGCCACGACCGTGGCGCGCTGGCGGACAGAGTCGACGTCGGAGACCGAACTGCCTACGAGGTTCACGTGGCCGATCTTGCGGCCGGGACGAACGGACTTGCCATAGGAGTGGACCTTGGCTGCGGGCTCGTAGGCCAAGGCAAGGGGGAAGGCCTTGAACAGGTCCTGGTTCTCGCCGCCGAGGAAATTCTTCATGACCACCACGGGCGCCAGCGCGTCGGTTGCGCCGAGCGGTAGGTCCAGCACAGCCCGAAGGTGCTGTTCGAACTGGCTGGTAATGGAGCCGTCCTGGGTCCAGTGCCCCGTATTGTGCGGACGCATGGCAAGTTCGTTGATGAGGAAGCCTGCACCGACACCCGGGGTCTCAAAGAGTTCTGCAGCCATGACGCCGGTGACGCCAAGCTCGTTGGCGATCCGCAACGCAGCTTCCTCGGCGGCAGCGGCCACCTCAACGGGGATGTTCTGGGCCGGTGCGATGACTTCGTCGCAGACACCGTCCACCTGAATGGTGTGGACCACGGGCCAGGCCCGCGATTCGCCGCCGGGGGTGCGGGCGACCAGTGCCGAGAGTTCGCGGCTGAAGTCCACCTTTGCCTCTGCAAGCAAGGGGCTCATGGCCTGGAACCAATCGGCGGTCTCCGCGGCGTCCTCTGCTGAGTGGACAATCCTGACGCCTTTGCCGTCGTAACCGCCGCGTGGTGTCTTCAGGACAACGGGCCAGCCGATGCGGTCGCCAAAAGCCACCAGCTCTTCAACGCTGTTGACCGCGGACCACTCTGGATTGGGAAGACCGAGGCGGTCGATCGCAGCCCGCATCACCAGCTTGTCCTGGGCATTGACCAGTGCGTCGGGGCCGGGCTGGACGTTGACGCCGGCATCCAGAAGGGCCCGCAAGTGTTCAGTGGGGACATGTTCGTGGTCGAACGTCAGCACGTCCAGGCCCTTGGAGAACTCAAGGAGAGCGTTCAGGTCCTTGTAGTCGCCGATCGGGGCTGTGGCCACCGCGGCAACAGCCGAAACGTCCTCACCCTCAGCCAAAACACGGAGTTCGAAGCCCAAGGCGGTAGCGGGCGGAGCCATCATTCGTGCGAGCTGGCCGCCGCCAACAACGCCAATTACTGGAAAAGTCACAAGGTTCAGCCTACCGAACCGGTGGCGTGATCACTGATTCTGCCGCCCTCGCGGCTGCTTTTTCCACAGCTCCGGCGGCATGAGGGCGCCAGTATCGGCGTTCTCACAGTCACCTCAAAGGCAGTGCGGGGAAATCGGGGCTAAAATGGACTTGGCCCATCGGCCCACCTTTTCAACGGCCATGGAGGGTCATGATCACCACACTTGCAGATCGCATCCGCGGACTCGCCTCGCTTTTTTGGCGCGAAGTAGCGAAGTTCGGCGCCGTCGGCGGTGTTGCTTTTGTCATTGACTCGGCCGTTTTCATCTGGCTGTTCTCCGGACCGATGCACGGCAGCGAAGTGTGGGCCAAGGCCATAGCAACCATCGTTGCAAGTGTTTTCTCGTGGGTCGCAAACCGTTTTTGGACATTCCGCCACCGCAAGCAGGCGAATGTGGTCCGTGAGGCCGTGTTGTTCGCCATCATGAACCTGGTGGGGCTCCTGATCGCATCCGGTTGCGTTTGGTTCGCCAAGTACATCCTGGACCTGAACGACAAGCCCTCACTGTTCATCGCCGGCAGTGTGGTAGGCCTTGTCCTGGGCACCATCTTCCGCTTCTTTGCCTACCGTTTTTGGGTGTTCAACGAAGAACTGGATGCCGAGCCGGAGTTCTCGCATGACCACGAGATCATCGAACTCCACCACAAAGCCAAGAGCGAGGCCGGAGCTGCCAACCCCGGCACCGGCGAGTTGCCGTCCGTTAAGAACGGCTGACCCGCTCGTTCTCCAGCAGGTGCTCGGTCACCTCGAGGTCAGGGTGTACCAGCACTACCGAGCCGTCGCCGCGCCAGGCGCCCAGTGATGATGCCAGGCATTTCTCCAGGCCGTCTGTTGCGCGTACCAGCAGGCGGACGCCGGGTTCGTGGCCAGCGGCAAATTCCTTCATGAGGGCTTCGTGGGTGAGTTCCGAGGCACCCCGCACTGCGGGCAAATCCGGGGCGGGCTCGTTGTGGGCCATAAAGACGTCGCCATGGGAGCGGACTTCCGCCGCGTAATCCACGACGCCGGATGGCAGCTCACCGGGCCAACGCATCGCAAGTGCTGCGAGCGGTACGGCCACCACTGCGTCGAAACCGGACCCGTCGCCGTCGTCGGGACTGTCGGTGACCAGGAGATCCGCGGAGGTGCGGTCAAAGACCACCTCCATGCCAAGCTGCCAAGCCGCCAACGCCCAGACGAAGGACTTCCAGTGCGCGGGAAGGTCCAGTCGGATGGTCATGCCGGGTTCCGCGTCCAGCTCGTCCTGCAGGAGGTTGCTGGTCTTGGCCACCCAGTTGTCCAGGACGCGGCCCGAAAGCTCCACCCGCTCGGAGCCAGGCCCGTACCACGTAAGCCGTGGTGAGGTTGAATGGCCGGATCGCAGGGCGGTCATCAGGTTCGCTGCCGGGATGCTCATGCGTCAATCTTGCCACGGTGGCCCCGCGCCGTCCCGGGGATTATCACCGGGATTGTGAATTGCGACACAGGACATTTTCTCCAGTCGGTGGGCGCCTCGCGTCGCTAGGCTTAATTTTCCGCGGAAATTCAATGAAAGTTCACGTAAATCGATCCGGGCCTCCCGTTTTCCGCAGAGACACGCAGTGGCACGGGCAAAATCTTGGGCGTGGCGCATCCCACGTTTCTGCGGATTCTTGATTATTATCCCGGCGCAGCTTGACTGACGGGTAGTTACACGCGTGTAATTAGTAATCAAACGCCGCTGCACAGATATCCGGAACGTCGCCGGGAATCGGAAATACATCCAAGCAGCAGCTGCAAAATCAGGAGGGACGCCATGGGGCAAGCGTTGCGTATCCAGGAAGATGCAGTCGTCGCAGAACATGCGTCGGTGAAATACCGTTCGCGGGAAGTACCGGGTGATTGGTACGTCGACCCAGCGGATCCGGAAGCGGCAGACCGCTACAACCAGAATGTGCAGGACTCTTTGGAGGATCAGGCAACTGCCCTCCTGGCTGCACATGAGGCGCTGATCGGCGATTTGCCTGCAGGGCCGGAAGAAGACTTGGACGACCCTCCCATGGAGGTGCGTCGTCCGCTGGAAACTCCGGGGCAGCCCGTATGGATCGGCCTGCCGGGCCAAGGAGACTTCGATGACGAAGGTGAACTTGGCTGGCAGACTGATGCACTGTGTGCTCAAACCGATCCGGAAGCTTTCTTCCCGGAAAAGGGTGGTTCCACCAGGGACGCCAAGAAAGTCTGCGGGGCGTGCAACGTCCGTTCGCAGTGCTTGGAATATGCCCTCGCCAATGATGAGCGGTTCGGTATTTGGGGCGGACTCTCCGAACGGGAGCGTCGTCGGCTAAGGAAGCGAGCGGTCTAATTCTCAAGGAAGTTTACGTTACCGCCGTTGTGGTCTCCCACAACGGCGGCAACTATCTCCCCAGGACACTGGCGGCATTGTCGGACCAAACGCGTCCGGCAGATGCCGCCATTGGCGTTGATACAGGTTCCACGGACAATTCGCTGGACATGCTTCGCGAAGCTTTCGGCCAAGGCAATGTCACAACCTTCCAGCAGGCGAAATCCGGTTTTGGCGCAGCAGTTCAGGCAGGCCTCCACGAGCTGGCGCATGACCAGGATGCCACCGGCGATGACCGTGGAAACCGCGCCGGCTCTGTTGACTGGATCTGGCTCCTTCACGACGACGCCGCTCCGGCACCCGACGCCTTGGCGGAACTTCTGCACGCCGTGGAACGGGCCCCATCGGTGACAGTGGCCGGTTGCAAGCAGCTCGGTTGGGACAATGAGCGGCACCTGGTGGACGTAGGACTCTCCACGAGCCGCTGGGCCGAACGCCTGACCCTGATCGATGCGGACGAAGTAGACCAGGGGCAATACGATGCCCGCACGGACACCTTCGCCGTGAATTCTGCCGGGATGCTGATCCGCCGCGACGTCTGGGAGTTGCTGCAGGGCTTTGATCCTGCGCTGCCTGGCAGCGGCGACGACGTGGACTTCTGCTGGCGGAACTGGCTGGCCGGCAATCGCGTGGTGGTGGTTGCCAGCGCCAGGATGTTCCACGTGGAGCACCGTCCCCATGGGTTGGGCACCTCCTCAGCCGCGCGCAAAGCCCAAATTCATCTGCGGCTCAAGCACGCTCCCTGGTGGAAGGTTCCGTTCCAGGCCGCGGGAGCCCTGTTCGGTGCCATCGTTCGACTTATGCTGAGCATTCTGGTCAAGGAACCGGGATACGGCTTCTCGCAGTTCACGGCAACCGTTGCCGCCTTGGTTCGGCCGGTCGCCATTGCGCGGGGCCGCCGGGTTGCCGCAAGCACACGCCGGGTGCACCGTTCGGTGGTCCGCGGCCTGCAAACATCAACCCGTGAAGTCCGATCCAACAGGCGGTCTTTGCTGGAGGCGATCCGCCCCAGTGACGACCCGTCCGCAGTTTCGGACCTTCTGGCTCCCGAACCCAGCGGAGATGCCGCTGACGACTTCGCATCCTTGGCAACGAACGAACGCGGTTGGGTGGGAACAGGCGCCGTCGCGGCGGCCCTGCTGGCCCTTGCCGCAGCGCTTGTTGGACTGCTTGGGCTGCTCCGCTCCGGCGTCGTGGCCGGTGGCGGCCTCATCCCGCTCTCTGCAACGCCTGGAGACATCTGGGCCAATGCCTCCACATGGTGGATCTCCCTCGGCGCAGGATTGCCGGGGCATGGGGATCCCTTTGGCTACGTGCTGTGGCTGCTGTCCCTCGTTGGCGGGGGAGACGGCAACTCGGCCATGGCTTGGCTGCTCATCCTGGCCATGCCGCTGTCCGCTGTCGGCGCATGGTTCGCAGCGGGCGCTTTGACCACCAAGCGTCGTTTCAGGACTGTTGCCGCCCTGGCATGGTCTGCCGCCCCCGCCCTGCTGGTCGCGATCAATGAAGGCCGCGCAGGCGCCTTGGTTGCCCATGTGATGATGCCGCTGTTGCTGCTCGGGCTGCTTCGCGCCTCCGGATCTGCGATCGGCCACGTGAATTCACACCCCGTCTCTTCACTGAGCAGACGGCCTGCTCCGATCCTCGGAAAGCCGGGCATCAACGGAACACCGTCCTGGACCGCTGCCGCGGCCGGCGGGCTGGTCATGGCCGTTGTGACTGCCTCGGCACCGTCGCTTTTGGGGCCGATCGTGGTTGCGGTGATCCTTGCGGCCGTCATCCTCGGGCAGCGCGGAAAGACGCTGTGGTGGTCACTCCTGCCCACAGTTGCTTTGTTCGTGCCTTACGGAATTTCCGTGTTGGACAGACCCCGTGCCCTGCTGGCTGATCCCGGAGTGCCGTTGACCTTCGAAGCCGCGCCGTTTTGGCAGCAATTGCTCGGACAGCCGTTGGCATTCGACCTCGACGGCGGCCTGACCGGGCTGTCGTTCTTCGGTCCGGGCGCCGTGCCCTGGGCTTTGCTGCTGGCGCTGTTGGTCAGTGCGCCTGTCCTGGTTCTGGCAGTGACGGCGCTGTTCCTGCCCGGCAAGCGGACGGCCGTGGCGAGGGTGTTCTGGGTGGCCGCCCTGGCCACCTTGGCGAGTGGCTGGCTGGTGGGGCATGTAGCCACCGGCGTCAACAACAACGTCATCGTTGGACCTTTCACCGGCCCGGCGGTGTCAGCGGCCGGCATGTTGCTGCTCGGTGCTGCGGTCATTGGCGCAGACAAGCTCTTCTCCGCGCCCCGCCGGACGACCGATTCCAGTGGCCCCAGGCTGCCCATGCGGCGCGTGGCTTCCGGGCTGGTCCTGACGCTCCTCGTGGCCGGGCCCCTCGCGGGGATGGCCGCATGGGCAGGTCAAAACGTCCTTCAGCGTTCGCCCGCGCCCGGGTTGTCGACATCAGCGAACGCGGCCGAACCGGCGTCGTCCCTGGGGGCTGAACGCCAGGTATGGCCGGTGGACTCCAGCACTTTGCCGGCCACCGCCGTCGATCGCGGACAGGGGCCGGAACGTACCCGCACGCTGGTCATTACCAGCGGTGAGCAGGGCGCGTTTACGTCCTCGTTGATGCGCGGCGCCGGCACCACCCTGGACAGCCTGTCCACCATCGCGTCGGCCCGCACCATCATCGGTGCACCGGGCCGCGAAGATATTGTGGACGACGACGCCGCCACTGCCTCGCTTCGGCGGGCAGTGGCCACCATTGTGGCCAGTAGTGGAGTGGACCCGCGCGCGGACCTGGAACAGTTGGGGGCCGGATTTGTGGTCCTGAAGGCTGCGGATAACGCAGCCCAGTTGACGGCGAGCAGGATCGACGCCGTCCCGGGCCTGGTTGCCGTTGGGCAGACCGACGCCGGATGGCTGTGGCGCGTCTCGCCCCGGAACCAGCCTGCCGCTACAGCTGCTGAAACCGCGCACCGCGTCAGGATCATTGATGCCGATGGCAAGACCATGGCCAATCTGCCCGCAGAGGAAGTGTCCGTGGACGCTGCCGTCCCTGCCGGTGGCGAGGGCCGCAAGCTTGTTCTTGCCGAACGATCCGATCCCGGCTGGACGGCCTCGATGGATGGAAAGCAGCTCAAGACTGCCACGTCCGGATGGTCACAGGCCTTTGAGCTCCCGGCCAACGGCGGGGAGTTGGAAGTCCGTTATACCAACCCCTGGGCTTTGTGGTTCGGCATAATGCAGGCCGTGGTGATCGGGCTGACGCTCCTGTTGGCAATACCGATGCCCGCACGGCGCACCCGAACCGGCATGTCGAGGGATGAAGTCTCCCTCCGTAAGGAGTACAGCAGTGTCTGAGGACCAGAAGCAGCCTGTCGACGAAAAACCGTCGCGCAGTTCCAGCAAGGGCTCGCGAAGTTCCAACCGGGGCGTCGTCACGGGTGTCCTCTCCGCAGTGGCCATCCTGGCCGCCGGTGGTGGAGCTGTTGCGGCGACGTCGATGATGCCCGAACCATCGGGCGGGACCACCATGGACATCCGGCAAGCCGATGTTCCCGCAGGCCGCGCGTTGGGTGTGTGCCCGGAACCCGCGAGGCTGGTCAATGGAACGGTGGTGGGAACTGATGCAGACTTCAGCCCTGTCTCCACTACCGCCGTCAGCGCCCTCAACGCAGTGGTGCTGAGTAATCCGGCCGGTACGGTCCCTGGAAGCAAGGTGACGTCGCTGGAAGGTGACGCAGTTGCTGAGATCGCCAAAGCGCCGGCCAGTACTCCCACGCCAACGGCCGGACCTCCAGTGTTGTCTGCCGGTGTGGCCTCGATTTCCCCGGTGACGGCTCCGGCCGTAGTGGGAGCGGATCCCTTGGGGAATGAGCAGGCCTCCCTTGCTGCCAATCTCAGCTACGCCGCCACTGATGGAGATCTTCGCGGCCTGGCGTCAGCCCAATGCCAATCGCCGGGAAACGACGCCTGGCTGCTGGGGGCCAACACGGCAGTGGGCCGTACGGCAGTCCTTAACCTGAGCAACGCTTCGGAGACTCCGGCCACGGTGAACCTGGACCTGTTTGGGGAGAAGGGCCAGATCCAGGCGCCGGGGGCACGCGGACTCCTGGTAGCTCCCGGAACCACCCGCTCGGTGAACCTCGCAGGCTTGGCCCCCAGCGAAAGCGAACTCGCCGTCCACGTTCGCAGCACGGGCGGCCCGGTAGCTGCGACCGTTCAGCAAAGTGTTTTGCGCGGCCTCGCTCCCGGCGGCGTCGAGTACCTTTCGCCGGGCTCAGGGGCATCGAGCCTGCAGGTCATGTCCGGCGTCGATATCCAGGATCCGGCGGCCACAAAGGCGCTCGCCACCAAGCCCGGCTTCGCCGACGCAGCACCCGCCCTGCAGATCGCCGTTCCCGGCTCCACCGATGCCGTAGTGCAGGTCAGCCTGTACGGGGCCAACGGCGAACGCAAGATTCCAAGCGGCGGAGTGGTGACGGTCAAAGGCGGAACCGTAGCCACCATGAACCTGGAAGGCATCCCTGCCGGCACCTACACCGTCAGGGCAAGCTCAGACGTTGCCTTCGTGGCCTCGGCCCGGGTTACGCGGGGAGCCAAGGCGGAGGAAGCCACTGACTTCGCGTGGTCTCCCTCGTCGGCCCGTCTCGGCAGCCAGCACCTCGTAGCTATTCCACGCAACGGGCAGCGGTACCTTAGTTTCGGTGTCCCCGAGGGGCGGGGCACGGTAACCTATGCCCCGGTCACCGCAGACGGCGCGGTGGGAAAATCCATAGACGTTGACCTGTCCGGCGGCACCACCTCGTTGATCGAACTTCCCTCAAAGTCGGGCGATTCGGTGGTGGCGGGGTATGTAGTTTCTGCCTCCGGTGACCCCATCTATGGCGCACTGGTCCTTGGCACGCAGGGCCGGCCGGACATCTCGGTAGCAGCCATCCAGGACGCAGCCGCGGGACTCGAAAAGGTCCCAGTGTCCGTAGGTTACTAGCGGGGCGTTACTGATACCGGCGGCGGTATACGGGATCCAGCGTCTCCGGGGGCACGCCCAGCATTTCAGCGGTGTACTCCACCACGACGTCGTGCACCAGGTCCTGCAGTTCCTCGCGGGTGGTGCAGCCTTGTTCAACTACCCTGCGGTACACCGTGATCATGGGGGCTTCGCCGCGACCACCGGGCGTATATGAGCCCAGGGGAGCGGGGCTACCCATGGCAACAAGCTGTTCGAGGTTGGGCGGGATCTCGTCCACGGCAAAAAGGACGCCGTCAAGCTGCTTGCCCCACATGTCCTGAAGCCGCTCTGCGGAGTCCAGCACCATGTCATCGAAGCGCTCTGCGCGGGTACGGAAGCCGGGAAGGCTGGGGAGCATCAGCTCCCCGCGCAGTCCCCGCCCATGCCGGTTGCGTCGACGCCGCCGGAAACCGCGCACACCCGAACCGGCGTGTTGCTTTGCCTGATCGCCATCGGCGTCAGTCCACCGGATGGTGAATCCGGGAACATGTGGCTGTGACTGCATATATCGACTTTAGTCCCGAGGAACCGCCAGCGCGACATCATTGCCTGCAGCGCGCCGGAGTTGCTGATGAGCCACCGGTTCCAGGGAGCCACGGGCAGACAATGCGCAACTCTGTTGCAAGTTGGCGCTAATCTGGGATGTTGTGGGTGCTATTCGTCAATGTTCAAGATCAGCCTGCCGCCAGTCGGCGGTGGCCACTTTGACGTACGTGTACGCCGAGTCGACCGCCGTCCTTGGTCCTTTGGCCACGTATGCCGAACCGCACGCCTATGATCTTTGCTCACAGCACGCAGAGAGCCTGACGGTGCCGCGTGGCTGGGAAGTCCTGCGCCTGGCGATGCCTGCCACGCCGCCTGAGCCTGGGCCCGACGACCTCCTGGCCCTGGCCAACGCCGTCCGCGAGGCGGCGTCAGCGGCTCCTGAAACTCCTGCCCGGCACAGCCACGGGCAGATGGAGCCGCCGGCAGCGGCCGAAGGAACCCGACGAGGCCACCTGCGCATCCTCCGCGAGCCGTCCTGACCCGGTTCGCTCTGGGGTCCTGTGTCTGCTTCGGACGCAATTCGTCGCCCTGCTCCAAACAGGCTGATCCTGCGCGGTAGTCTGGAATCTGCAGATAACATCCGCCACCTGCGCCATGACGGCGCCACCCAGGGAGCATCATTCATGCCAAAGGTCAGTCCTGAACTGTTGTCCATCCTGCGCTGCCCCGTGTCGGGTTCACCGCTGGTCCAGGAGGGTGAGGAACTGGTCTCCACCGCTGGAGACTCCACCGGGAAAAAGCTCCGCTACGCCATCGAGGACGGCATCCCGCTGCTCTTGCCGCCGGAGCTCCTCGCCGCGGCCCATGCAGCCACCTCCGGCCAGCACGATTCCAAGGCTTAACCCACACTTCTTCACCCATTCCGCACGGTACCCCTAAGGACTTCCATGACTTTCGACTTCAAAGTGGCTGACATCACCCTTGCGGAGGCTGGCCGCCACCAGATCCGCCTTGCCGAGCACGAGATGCCGGGCCTGATGTCCCTCCGCGCCGAATTCGGTGCTTCCCAGCCGCTCAAGGGGGCCCGGATTGCCGGCTCCCTGCACATGACCGTCCAGACGGCGGTCCTCATCGAGACCCTCACGGCCCTGGGCGCTGAGGTCCGTTGGGCTTCCTGCAACATCTTCTCCACCCAGGACGAAGCCGCTGCCGCCGTCGTGGTCGGTAAGGGAACCCCGGAAGATCCGCAGGGTGTTCCGGTCTTTGCCTGGAAGGGCGAGACGCTGGAGGAATACTGGTGGACTGCCGAGCAGATCCTCACTTGGCCCGGCGCCGACACCAACCCGGAGTTGGGCCCCAACATGATTCTCGACGACGGCGGCGACGCCACGCTGCTGCTGCACAAGGGCGTGGATTTCGAGGCCGCCGGAGCCGTTCCCACCGCCACCGAGGAGGACCCGGAAGAATACGTCCTCATCCTGGACCTCCTCCGCAGGACCCTGGCAGCTGATCCGCAGAAGTGGACCCGTCTTGCTGCACGCATCGAGGGTGTCACGGAAGAAACCACCACAGGCGTCCACCGCCTGTACCAGCTCGCCGAGCAGGGCAAGCTGCTGTTCCCGGCCATCAATGTCAACGACTCCGTCACCAAGAGCAAGTTCGACAACAAATACGGCATCCGCCACTCCCTTCCTGACGGCATCAACCGTGCTACCGACGTCCTCATGGGCGGCAAAGTAGCTGTCGTCTGCGGCTATGGCGACGTCGGCAAGGGCGCTGCAGAGGCACTGCGTGGCCAGGGTTCGCGCGTCATCGTGACCGAAATCGATCCCATTTGCGCCTTGCAGGCTGCCATGGATGGGTACCAGGTTGCGAAGCTGGAGACGGTCCTGGCCCAGGGTGACATCTTCATCACCACTACCGGCAACAAAGACGTCATCATGGCAGAGCACATGCTGGGCATGAAGAACAAGGCCATCGTTGGCAACATCGGCCACTTTGACAATGAGATCGACATCGCCGGGCTGGCGAAGATCCCGGGTGTCAGGAAAGTGGAGATCAAGCCCCAGGTCCACGAATGGGTGTTCGAAGAAGGTACGGATTCCGAGCGGTCCATCATCGTGCTGTCCGAGGGCCGCCTCCTCAACCTGGGCAACGCCACGGGACACCCGTCGTTCGTGATGAGCAACTCCTTCGCCAACCAGACCATCGCGCAGATTGAGCTCTGGACCAAGAAGGACCAGCCCGCCGGAGAACGCGAGTATGGGAAGCAGGTTTACGTGCTTCCGAAGATCCTGGACGAGAAGGTAGCGCGGCTCCACCTGGACGCCTTGGGTGTCGAGCTGACCGAACTCAGCAAGGACCAGGCCGAATACCTGGACCTGGACGTTGCTGGTCCTTACAAGCCGGAGCACTACCGCTACTAAAGCGGGCCAGCACTACCCAAATCGATGGCGAAAGGCCGGACACGCGAGCAGCGTGGCCGGCCTTTCGGCTAGGATTGGGTGTTCAGTATTGCTTGCCGGGGGACAGGAAGACGGAAAACATGACGGAAGTCGCCAAACGGAAGACGGGCAAGATCCTTGCCATCGCAGGGATCTGCGCCGCTATTGCCGTGGGCGGAATTGGTGTTGCTACCGTGCCCGGACTGCTGGCCGGCCCTTCGCAGGACGGCGGCCCTGCGGCGTCTCCCACGGCAACTGTGGAAGCAAAGCCCGTGGAGTTGGGAATCACCCCGCTGGACGGTGCCATCGAGTGGAACCCCGTGGTGGGCCCGCAGATCAAAGCAGTCAACGGCAAGGTCAAAGACGTCGTCCTGGCTCCGGTAGCCGGCGGCGCGCCTGTCCAGGGCAAGACCAGCCCGGATGGAAGCACGTGGACTACCTCGGAAGTACTGAAGTTTAAAACCCAGTACAACTATTCCTTCACCGTGGTGGATACCGCCGGGAAGGAAACCAAGAAGACCCAAACCTTCACCACCGTTTCCGCAGCCTATGAGGCCGATGCTTCCATCTACCCCCGGAACGGAACCACGGCCGGGTCAGGCCAGCCCATCGAGATCAACTTCAGCGAGCCCGTGGTGGACAAGGCTGCCATGGAGAAGCGTGTGGCCATCACGGTGTCCTCCGGCCAGCCCGTGGCGTGGCATTGGTATTCGGACACGAAGGTGCGGATCCGTCCCGAAGCTTTCTGGGCTTCAGGGACCACCGTCACAGTGGATATGAAACTCCTGGGCGTCGACTTTGGCAACAAGATGATCGGCAACGCGGACGTGGTGTCCACGTTCACTACCGGTCCCCAGCGTGTGGCCGTAGTGGATGACAACACCAAGACCATGAACGTGTATTCGGACGGGCAGCTGGTGCACACTGCGCCTGTGTCGCTCGGCGGGGAAGACTGGCTGTCTCCTACCGGCTATGCCGTGATCATGGAGCAGGAACGCCACTCCAACTTCAACGCGGGGACCATTGGCTTGAAGCCGGGTGACAAGGGCTACTATCCACCGCTGGTAGTGGAGTACGCCAACCGGTTGACCTGGTCCGGCGTTTATGTCCATCAGGCCCTTGAAGCGGCCTGGAGCTCCATCGGGGTTGCCAACGTTTCGCATGGTTGCGTGGGACTGCTGCCCGCAGATGCTGCCTGGTTCTTCAACAACATGAAGACCGGCGACGTCGTGCAGATCCTCAACACCGGAGCCCCCGCAGTAGAGCCCCTGGAGGGCTTCGGCGACTGGAATATCCCTTGGGCGAGCTACGCCCAGCGCTAGCCCAGCGGTTACGATAGTGGCAGTGATTATTTCCTGCGCTCTTTGACCCACCTTTCCTGTGCTGACCACATGTTGGCCCTTCACTTTGTGCTGCCCTCCTCGGTGATTCCGGGTGTCCCTGAGGGGAACCCGCCAACGGGTTCCCCGGCCTTTCCCACCGGACCCTCTTTCATCACCTGGAGCACACATGACTCTTCAACCAACCCTTCGCCCGGACTGCGGCAACTGCTTTGCCCTCTGCTGTACCGCCCTGGGATTCGTCCGTTCGGCCGACTTTGCCATCGACAAACCCGCGGCGACACCCTGCCCGAACATGTCCGCCGATTTTTCCTGCACCATCCATGAACGCCTCCGGCCGCGCGGATTCCGTGGTTGCACCGTTTTCGATTGCTTCGGCGCGGGCCAAGTGGTCTCCCAGCACACCTTTGGCGGTACCAGCTGGAGGGACCAACCCTCGTCCACGTCCTCGATGTTCGCCGTGTTCAAGGTGGTGAGGCAGCTCCACGAAATGCTCTGGTACCTGGCCGAAGCCCAGCAACGGACCTTCGACCCCGACCTCGCTTCAGCGGCCGGCCACCTGTCCGGACGCATAACAACCACCGCCCAAGGCGACGCAACAGCGATCCTTGCCACCGACGTCGAAACGCTGCATGGTGAAGTGCGGGCCCTCCTGATGGAGGTCAGCGAGGAACTACGGGCCTCCTACGGAGCCGAGGACGCGCAAACGCCCGACGACGGCCCTCGCCGGGACGGTGATCACAGCGGCGCCGACCTGATGGGCGCGAACCTGGCGAACCGACGCCTCTGCGGATCCAACTTCCGCAGTGCCTACTTGATAGGAGCAAACCTCAGGAACAGCGACCTCACGGCGGCAGACCTGTTGGGAGCCGATCTCCGGGGAGCCCACCTCCACGGCGCCGATCTCTCCAGTGCGCTCTACCTGACGCAACCGCAGATCACCGCCGCCGAAGGCGACCCCACCACCCTCCTGCCACAAAGACTCACAAAACCGGATCACTGGCGCTGAAGACTGCAACCGGGACAAGCCGGGGGGCCGGCGTCCGGCAGCCTGCGTTCAAGCGAGGAACGAGCGAGCAGGCAGAGGACGGCGGCCCCCCCGCCGCCAGCCGGTGGCAGGCACTAAACGTCAGTGAACGGCAGCTTTTGTAGTCGCTCACCGACGGTCGCGTTCCGCTGCTCCGCTTGGCGCAGCCGCACAAGTTCGCGGTTGCGTCGTTCCCCGAGGACGGCCCCGATGTAGTCCTCGGCGATGGTCCCGGAGGGCGGGAGAGGGGCCACGTATTTGGCCAGTTCGGAGGCGATGGCCGTGGCCATGGCGACCCGGGATTCCGGGGACATGAGGTAGGCCTGCTGCACGAAGGTACCGGCCCTTCGTGCAGTGGCGTCCGGGACCCTGCCGATGTCCGCCATGGCGGCCCAGGCCTGGAGGTAGTGCGGTGCCACCGGCATGATGCGCGGTTTTGAGGGAACCCGCTGGCGGAGTGAGTAAGTGCCGGCCACGATGTCGCCAAGGCGCTTGGATTTGTCGTTGAACAGTGCCACGCCGATCGCGAGGCCGCCGAAGGTCAGATAGATCTCAAGGACGCCAAGAAGCCCTCGGATGAAGGCGTGCCGGAAGCGGATGGAACCGCCGTCGTCGCGCACTATGCGAAGTCCTGTTGCGAGCTTTCCCAGGGATCGTCCACGGGTGAGGGTTTCCACGGCGACGGGAACAATGACGATGGAGAACACAACACTGCTGAGGATCAGTGCGCGGATCGCGGCGTCGTCGAGGTCCTCTGACGCCATGCCGATGAGGATGATCAGGAGTATCGCGAGGGCTACCTGCGAGATGATGTCGAGGATGAGTCCCAGCGCGCGGGCAGCAAAGGATGCCGGTCGCAGTTCGAGGACTACTGCCTCGCCTGTGATGATTGAACTCATGCCCAGCCCCCATGCCTCGCAAACGCTGCGGACGCTTGGCGTGCCCGCATCACCGAGTCTAGCGGCGGGACCCACCCCGTGCGTGGACTGAGGCGCTAGGGTGGTGCCGTGGACATCGACGCCTTCTCGGCCGTACATGGGGACAAATGGTCCAGGCTTCATTTTCTTGCGCATAAGCGCCGTCTCACGGGAGCCGAAGCCGATGAGTTGTTGCGGCTCTACCAGACGGTATCGGGGCATTTGTCCCTGATCCGCTCGGTGGCTCCGGAGACAGCGTTGTCCGCCACGCTGTCCGCAGGGCTGGCACAGGCCCGGACCCGGTTCACGGGGGCGCGCTCGAATTTCATGGAGGACCTGGCCCGGTTCTTCGTCATCGCCTTACCCGCGGCGTTCTACCGGATCCGCTGGTTGACCCTGTGGTGCGGACTGGCTTTCGTGGTGGTGGCAGGGGCGTACGCCCTGTGGATTGGAACGTCGGCGGAGGCGCTGAGGGCGGTGGGCAGTGATGCCAGGATCCAGCAGTATGTGGACGAAGACTTCATCGACTACTACTCCGAGAACCCGGCTGCCTCGTTTGCCGGCGCCGTGTGGACCAACAACGCTTGGATTTCTGCCCAGGCCGTGGCATTCGGAGTCACCGGATTTTGGGTGCCGTACATCCTGTTCATGAATGCCCAAGGCCTGGGCATTGCCGCGGGACTCTTCCTGGCGACGGGGAAGATGGATGTCTTCTTCAGCTACATCCTTCCGCATGGACTGATGGAACTGACGGCAGTGTTCATCGCCTGCGCAGCGGGCCTTAAAATCTTCTGGGCCATGGTGCGGCCGGGGCCCCGCACACGGCTGCAGGCTGTGGCTGACGAGGGGCGTTCCCTGATCACGATTGCGCTGGGGTTGGTGTTGGTCCTGCTCGTTTCCGGAATGGTGGAGGGATTCGTGACGCCCAGTCCGCTGCCCGTGTGGGTAAAGATCACCATCGGAGCCTTGGTTCTGGCCGGATATTGGGTCTACACGTTGGTGCTCGGTGGCAGGGCCGCCCGGACCGGTGTTACCGGGGACCTGGACGCGAACGACGCCGGATATCGCAGCATCGCTGCGTAGACCTTACAGTTACGTTTCGATCTGGGCGCACCCGGGGTGGCACAGCGTGTCGGCGTAAGGCCGGACGGTAGGCTCGAATGCAGACAAGAGAGCCGGCAGTACGCATTCGCCGGTGGATGCCTACGGAAGTGAAACCGCTGTGAGCGACAAGAGCCCAAAACCACAAGAACCGGACACGGACGTCCACGAGGACCCCAACGAACCGGCCTTCGACTGGATGAAGCCGAAGACCTCCGGTGGTGCCACTGCGGCGGCTCCCGCGACGCCCGCCGGCGGGCAGCCTGAAAGCCGCGCCCACCGGAAAGCTGCAGAAGCGGCCGACGTCGAGCCGGAACCCCCGCTGTTCGCTGACACTCTTGCGGGCAACTCCGCTGAGAAGCAGGAGTCGCACTATTCGGAACCTTTGCCGACGTCGGCCCTTCAGGTCCGACCACCGGAAGACGAAGTGGCCCGACGCAACGCGGAACGTGAGCAAGCCGCAAAGGTGAAGCCAATCGGACCGCGGGTTTTCCAAGTCCTGTTGGCCGTCTTCTACCCGGTGATCCTCCTGGTGCTCGCCGTTCGGGCGGTCACCAGCCCCTTGTTCCTGTGGGTGGAGTACAACCGGCCGGGTTTCCCGGGCGACGGCTATGGTTTCAGCACTGATGACCGTATGACCTACGGCTCGTACGCCGTGGACTACCTCAGCAACTGGGCAGGTCCCCGCTACCTGGGTGGCTTGGTCCACCAGGACGGTGCCAAGCTCTTCAAGGACAGCGAAGTGGCGCACATGGCTGACGTCAAGCTGGTCATCCTGTCGTCCTTCGGTGCAGGCTTGCTCCTCATCATCCTCAGCATCATCGCCGTCCTGTACCTGCGGAAGCGCAGCAACGGCGGAATCCGTCGAGGACTCTTTGCCGGATCCATCGTCACACTGGTCATCATCATTGGCCTCGCTGTCCTGGCGGCATTGAGCTGGCAGCAGTTCTTCACCGAGTTCCACCGGATCTTCTTCGCCAATGGAACCTGGACGTTCTCGCTGGAAGACACCCTCATCCGGCTCTTCCCGGGACAGTTCTGGATAGACGCGGGCATCGTCATCGGCGCGCTGGTCTTCCTCGTGGCGACGGTGACGTTCATCTTCACGTGGCCCACCAAGCGGCGTCGGGGTGCTGACACAACGGTTGACCAAGCCGAGGTCTCGGGCGATGACGCTGTTACAGATGAAGCGGACAACCTCAGCAGAGAATCAGCTGACGCCAAGCGCTAGCGGAGCCGGCTTCACGGCGTGCCCTGTGGGGGCGCCAGAACACGAACAAGCTGCTCAGGGCATCTGTGCTGGCGATGACGGTCTTACCGCTTTTCATCTCGATATTGATCTCGGGACCGCCGACGAGGTACCCGACCATGCCGGGCCCCATGTATCGGAATCCGTACCCACTGGGTCCGGCCGCGTTGTCCGTGGTCAACGTCGCGATTTCATCCTTGGGCAATGTCCGTTTGAAGATGTCGCAGAAGGCGATCACGACGTTCTGCGAGTCGACCTTGACGGTGACAGTCATGAAGGCGATGAATGAACCAGCTGCGGTGGTGACCAGCGGTGCGAAGAGCACTTCCGGTGTGTTGTTCAGGACGATCAGCACGAACAGCACCGGGCCCAGCGCAACCATCGTGAAACCCGCAATTCGCGGTATCAAGGTAGCCCGGACACGCGAGTAGTAGAGCGCGGGCATTGGTATGCGTGATGGATCTGCCATGGGTTCCCCTTTGAACGTTTGGTTCGTGAGGAAAACGCTATGGGGGGCAACATCGGCACCTAGGGAGGTGGTGCCGAAATAGGTGGCGATGTGGGCCGAATTAGGTGCTCATTCGGTTGTACTAGGTGGTGATTCGATGCGGTCTAAGTGGTGGCGCTATTTTTCGTAGAGCTTCTCCACTGCCGCTGAGAAGTCGTTGAGCACAGCGGCCCGCTTCAGTTTTAGGGAGGGCGTCAGGTGCCCCGACTCGACACTGAGTTCAGCTGTGATGAATGCGAACTTCCGGATGGACTCGGCCGCGGAGACCAGTTTGTTGGCCTCATCCACGGCGGATTGAACAGCCGCCTTCACCCGGTCGTCGCTGGCCGCTTCCGCAGGTGACAAAGCACCTACCTTGTTCTCGGCGCACCAGTCGGCAAGTCCCTCGGGGTCCAGGCTCACCAGTGCGGCGACGAAGGGACGGCCGTCGCCCACCACCACTGCCTGGCCCACCAGAGGGTGCTCGCGGAGCTTCTCCTCCAAAGGTGCGGGGGCCACGTTCTTGCCACCGGCAGTGACCAGGAGGTCCTTCTTCCTGCCGGTGATGGTCAGGAAGCCATCGGCGTCGAGTTCGCCGAGGTCGCCGGTACGGAAGAAGCCATCAACAAACGCAGCTTCGGTGGCCGCTTCATTGGCGTGGTAGCCCTTGAAGACGCCAATGCCCTTGACCAGCACCTCCCCGTCCTGGGCCACCCGGATGGTGGTGCCGGGAAGGGGAATCCCGACAGTACCGATACGGGACATGCTGGGCGTATTGACGGTGCACGGTGCGGTGGTCTCCGTCAGGCCGTAGCCCTCCAGTACGGGAACGCCGGCACCATGGAAGAAATGGTTGTCACGCAGGCTGAGGGGACTGGCACCGGAAACCGTGTAGCGCACATTACCGCCGAAAACCTCACGGACCTTGGGATAGAGAAGCTTGTTGAACGCGGTGTGCTTCATGCCCAAAAGCCACCCCGGACCGGGTCCCTGCCCACGCGCGGCGAGGTCCACCGCCGTCGAATACTCCACAGCGGTTGCTGACGCTGCGGAGAAGAGCGCCGACTTTCCACTCATGGCGGCTTTGTGCCCGGCGCCGGCGTAGACCTTTTCAAAGATGCGCGGCACAGCGAGCAGGAAAGTGGGCTTAAAAGTACTGAGGTCTGCCATCAGCCCATTGGCACCCGCGCTGTGGCCGAGCGTGATGCCCGCGGTGAGGCACACCACCTGGACTGCCCTGGCGAGTACGTGCGCCAACGGCAGGAACATCAGCGTCCGCGCTCCCTGCTGCATCAGCAGCTCGGGAAGGAACGGGATGACGTTCCGTGCCACCAGGACAAAGTTGCCGTGGGTGATTTCGCAGCCTTTGGGCTTGCCAGTGGTTCCGGAGGTGTAGACGATCGAGGCGATGTCGGCGAGAGTCGCTGCGCTGCGCTGGCGCTCCAGCTCGGCGTCCATGACGCCAACCCCGACGGCGGAGACGCTGGTCAGGTTGGGGGCGTCGCCGTCGTGCTCCATCCGCATGATCGCCACGGGATCGTCCCCGAGTGCAGTGGACCGGTTCACCAGGGCGTGGACGAGATCTGCTTTGGCCGTGTCCTCCACGAAGATGCGCCGGGCGCCTGAATCGGCCAGGATCCACTCGATCTGGCTCGGGGACGACGTCTCGTAAATGGGCACCGTCACGCCGCCGGCCATCCAGATGGCGAAGTCCACCAACGTCCACTCGAAGCTGGACCGGGAGAGGACCGCTACGGGGTCGCCGGGATTGAGGCCTCCGGCGATCAGTCCTTTGGCGAGTGCACTGACATCGGCGAGGAACCTGGCTGCGGATACATTCAGCCAACCGTTCGCCGTCTTGTGGGCGTACAGGATGCCGAACGGATCCTTGGCACAGCGTTCCAGGAGGAGGTCAGTCACATTGCTGTCAGGATGGGCCTCGACCAGAAGCTCCGTGCTGGCTTCCCTCACTGCTTGCCTCCTAAATCCACGATGGCATCCACATTCTCATCCGCCACTCCTGATAGCTGATGACCTCTGCGGTCAGGACCGGATAGAAGAACGCCGTTGCCAGGACCGCCAGTACCAGGACCAGGCCCACCACATAGAGCCCGGACCGTCGCCGCCAAGGGGGATCACTGCTTCGGCCGAGCACCAAGCCCAGGACGTAGGTCAGGCCAAGCACCAGGAACGGTTCGAAGGACACAGCGTAGAAGATGAACATGGTGCGTTCCGGATACATGAACCACGGAAGGTATCCGGCGGCAACTCCGGCGAGGATGGCACCTGCGCGCCAATCCCGCCTGCCGGCCCACCAGAACAGCAAGATGACCAAGGCGATGGTTCCGCCCCACCACACCACTGGATTACCCACCGGCAGGATGGCCGAGGAACAGGTCTCCACCACGCAGCCAGGAGTGCCCTGCTTGGGTGTTTGGTAATAGAACGAGGTAGGCCGGCCCATGAGGAGCCAGGTCCACGGGCTGGACTCATACGGGTGGTCCGAGCTGAGGCCCTGATGGAACTTGTACGCCTCAAGGTGGTAGTGCGCCAGGGACCGCACGGAATTGGGCAGCCAATCCCAACCCGCTGAGGGGTTCGTGGCGGCCCATTGACGGTAGTAGGCGTCCTTGGAGAGGAACCACCCCGTCCACGTTGCCACATAGGTCAAGGCAGCCACTGGAATGATGGTGACGAAGGCAAACAGGCCGTCCTTGAGGATTCCTGCGCTGAACCAACTGCGGATGCCGGCAATGCGCCGGGCGCTCACGTCCCACAGGACCGTCATCAAACCGAAGGCGGCCACGAAGAACAACGCTGACCATTTGGTTCCCACAGCCAAACCAAGGCAGATCCCGGCAACCAGGCGCCACCAACGCATTCCGAGCCAAGGGCCGGCCACCAATTGAGTGGGGGATGGGCGGCCCAGCGGCGAAGCAGCCGCCTGTGCGGCGAGGCGGGAAGCCAGACGACGGCGGCCGTCGTCGCGGTCCATCAGCAGGGCGCCGAAGGCGGCGAGGATCCAGAACGCCAGGAAGACGTCCAGCAAAGCCGTCCGGGAGAGCACCAGGTGGTGGCCGTCAATGGCGAGCAGGAGCCCGGCAACGGCGCCAAGTGTGTGCGAACGGAAGAGCTTCAGGGCGATGAGGGAGACGAGGAAAACGGTCAGGGTCCCCGTCAGCGCTGCACCGAAACGCCAACCGAAAGGATTGTCACCGCCGAACAGCCACATGCCAAAGGTGATCATCCACTTGCCCACCGGCGGATGGACAACATACTCCGGGGTGTTGAGCAGGACGTTCGGGTTGCCGGCGTTGAAGGAGTCATTGGCGTTCGCGGGCCAGCTGCGCTCATAGCCGCTCAGCAAATAGGAATAGGCGTCCTTGACGTAGTACGTCTCATCGAACACCAGGCTGTGCGGGGCATCCAGCCGGAAGAACCGGAGAATGCCGCCCAGCACGGCAGTGATGGTGGGGATCAGCCAGAACCATAGACGCAACGACGCCGGGTAGTCACGCCAACTCTGGATCCCGCCGATCAGGCGCTCCCTGAGGGCCTGCGCTGTGTAAGCCTCGGTTGGCCGGGCGATCCACCGGTGGTGTTCAAGCCCGCGGCCTGGAAGGGGCGCTGCCAAGGTGTCGTCCAATGCCGCGGTGCGCCGCGAACGCGTCACGTCCCCGGTGGGCCTGGCCGATGCCTGCCTGTTGCTGTCTGCGGCAGCGGGGGCATCGGATCCACCGGTTGCAGGGGACGCCACAGGAGTTCCGGAAGTGGTGGCAGGAACGGGCGACTGGTTCACCCGCCCATGCTACCTTTCCATCCTTGTCACAGCGTTGAGGTGCGGTGTTGGAGGCACCGCGGCATTAGGCTTGGCAGGTGGACGAACAGCGCAGCACCCCGGACGAGGCTCCCTTCAGCGACGACCTGGACGAGGCAGTTCCTGCTGCCGGCGCCGGCGCAACTGCGGGGATTGGCAGGATTGTGCTTGCGGCTACCCCGATCGGAAACGTGGGCGACGCATCGTCCCGGCTGATTGAACTCCTTGCAACTGCGGACATTGTTGCCGCAGAAGACACCCGGCGTCTGCACCGGCTGGTGACGGCCTTGGGCGTGGAGGTCTCCGGACGGGTTATCAGCTACCACGAGCACAACGAGGTTGCCAAGACCGGCGAATTGCTTGACCACGTTCGCGCCGGAAAGACCATCCTCATGGTCAGCGACGCTGGAATGCCCGCCGTCTCGGACCCCGGGTTCCGTTTGGTGGAGGGCGCTGTTGCTGCGGGCCTGACCGTCACTGCCGTCCCGGGCCCGTCTGCCGTGCTGACAGCCTTGGCACTCTCCGGGCTCCCCACTGACCGTTTTTGCTTCGAAGGATTCCTGCCACGTAAGGCGGGGGAGCGGAACTCACGCCTCGCCGACCTGGCAGACGAGCGCCGCACCATGGTCTTCTTCGAGGCCCCGCACCGGCTCGAAGTGATGCTCCGGGCACTGCACGAACGGTTTGGAGCCGACCGCCGCGCAGCTGTATGCCGTGAGCTGACCAAGACCTACGAGGAAGTCATCCGCGGAACGCTGCGCGAACTGCTGGAGTGGGCAGAGAACAACGAAGTCCGCGGCGAAATCGCGGTGGTGGTTGGTGGTGCGCCTGAACAAGAGCCCGGCAAACCCGAGGACCACGTGGCAGCCGTGAACCAACTCATGTCCCAAGGCATCCGGCTGAAGGAAGCCGTGGCAGCAGTGGCTGACGATGCCCGCGTCAGCAAGCGGGAGCTGTACTCGGCGGTACTCGCGGCCCGCTGATCCGTGCTGTGCACCTGCACAAATTGGCGCCTGCATGGCAGTGCGTGAAGGCGTAGACACTCCTTCTCGCGGGGCAGTACCGTGGCAGTAATTCACGCCACTTCCGGCAACGAACCCCCGTGGTGCAATTCTCCAAAGCACCCAAGACGAAGGAGTCGCCATGACTGTCACGGTTGAACGCGAAAGCGAACTGCTGGCTTCCGTCCCTACCGGCCTGCTGATCAACGGTCAGTGGCGCCCGGCCGGTTCCGGAAAGACCTTTGATGTTGAGGACCCTGCCACGGGCAAGGTCCTGCTCAGCATCTCCGACGCCGGTGCTGAAGACGGCGCCGCGGCGCTCGACGCCGCTGCTGCCGCCCAGGCTGATTGGGCCCGCACCGCACCGCGCGAACGCGGCGAAATCCTGCGCCGGGCCTTTGAACTGGTCACCGAGCGTGCCGAAGACTTTGCACTGCTGATGACACTGGAAATGGGCAAGCCCCTGGCCGAAGCCCGTGGTGAAGTCACCTACGGTGCCGAATTCCTGCGCTGGTTCTCCGAAGAAGCGGTCCGCGTCTCAGGCCGGTACTCCGCAGCACCTGACGGCAAGAACCGCCTCCTCGTGCAGAAGAAGCCGGTAGGTCCCTGCCTGCTGATCACCCCGTGGAACTTCCCGCTGGCCATGGCCACCCGCAAGGTAGCCCCCGCCGTCGCCGCTGGCTGCACCATGGTGCTCAAGCCCGCAAACCTGACCCCGCTGACCAGCCTGCTGTTCGCCCAGGTCATGCAGGAAGCCGGCCTCCCCGCCGGTGTCCTGAACGTCATCCAGACCTCCACCGCAGGTGCTGTCACCGGCCCCCTGATCAAGGACGACCGCCTCCGCAAGATCTCCTTCACCGGCTCCACGCCGGTGGGCCAGGCCCTGATCCGCGAAGCCGCGGACAAGGTCCTGCGCACCTCCATGGAGCTCGGTGGCAACGCCCCGTTCGTCGTCTTCGAGGACGCCGACCTGGACAAGGCCGTTGAAGGTGCCATTGCCGCCAAGATGCGCAACATGGGCGAAGCCTGCACCGCAGCCAACCGCTTCATCGTCCACGAGTCCATCGCCGACTCCTTCGCCGAGAAGTTCGCCGCCAAGATCGGCTCCCTCACCACAGCACGCGGCACCGAACCTGAGTCCAAGGTTGGCCCGCTGATCGACGGCAAGGCCCGCGACGGCGTTCACGCCCTCGTCAGCGAAGCCGTAGCAGGAGGTGCCACCGCCGTCACCGGTGGTGCCGCCGTCGACGGTCCCGGCTACTTCTACCAGCCCACCGTGCTGAAGAACGTCGCCGCCGACGCCCGCATCCTCCAGGAAGAGATCTTCGGCCCGGTAGCGCCGATCATCACCTTCTCCACCGAAGACGACGCAGTCCGCCTGGCCAACAACACCGAATACGGCCTGGTTGCCTACGTCTTCACCAAGGACCTCAACCGTGGCCTGCGCATCAGCGAACGCATCGAGACCGGCATGCTCGGCCTCAACGCCGGTGTCATCTCCAACGCCGCCGCACCGTTCGGTGGCGTCAAGCAGTCCGGCCTGGGCCGCGAAGGCGGCTCCGAAGGCATCGAAGAGTACCTCTACACCCAGTACGTAGGTATCGCGGACCCGTACGCCGACTAGGCTGCTCTTTCCACCAAAGAGCCCCGTCCGCCGCTCTCGCAACAAGAACGGCTGTGACACGCAAGGGCCCGGCTCCTGGAACCACAAGTTCCAGGAGCCGGGCCCTTTGCTTTCAAGCTAGCGCCGTTGTGGAAGCACGCCGCGGAGCGTCCGCCACCACCGGGCGAACCCGCGCCCAACCACCGTAGCGAGCGACCCCACGGACCGGAACGGCGCCCCGAGCGCGTGGACCCACCGGCGCATCATCGACGGCGGCAGCCAGTCCGCGCGGAAGCGCACCAACCAGCGGGCATTGTTCCGCAACGTTTCACGCACGACGGCGATCCGCGTCGCCGCAGCTGGTGTCGCCGCTGGTCCCGTCTGGCGGCCATAACGCTGCCGTTCGAAGTCCGAGGTGAGCGAGGCAACCGCCACGTGCGCGGCGTCGTCCATTCCACTCGCGTCTCCGAGGGCGGCACTGGAGCGAAGCCTGGTGGAGAAGTGCCTCGGCGTTTCGCTGGGCGTGGAGGGTAAACCGTAGTCCGTCGCCAGGTCCTGCAGTTCCGCCCACGCCAGCTCCGGGGCCGGATCCTTGTAGCCGGGCTGCAAGGCGTCGGCCTCATCCGGGGGTTTTTGGTTCAGGCGCCGCCGCCGCAGGATGGTCCTGCTCAGCCGCGGAGACCACAGGAAGGCAAGCAACAACGCCACGGCTGCTGCGGCCCCGCCGATGACCGGCAGCGGGTTCGCACTGGGGGAACCGGTCGCCGGGGTTTCCACGCCAGGAAGCGGAACCGGGGCGGGCGTGGCCGGGGCCGGTGTGGTCAGGACTTCTTTCTCGTCCGCATTGGTGCTGAGGTTGCTGGGAACAGAGGTTTCCGTCGCGTAATCGGGAGGGACGCCACGGGACGGCGTCGGCTCAAACGGGACCCAACCGAGTCCTTCGAAGTACAACTCTGGCCACGCGTGCGCATCCCGGGCGTCTACCTCGTACTCAGGGAAGGATCCTTGGCCGACCAACGCCACGGACTCGCCCGTGAGCCGGCCTGGTGCGTAGCCCACGGCGATGCGGCTCGGAATACCTTCAGCCCGGGCCATGACGGCCATCGCCGAGGAGAAATGGACGCAGTAGCCGCTCTTGACGGCCAGGAAATCGGCCAGGACAGAAAGCCCGTTGCCGTCATATCCGTTCTGCACCGGCGCCTGCAGGGAGTACGTAAATTCACCGGAGCGCAGGTACTTCTGGATAGCCAAGGCCTTGCCGTAGTTGCTCCCGGCGGACGCCGTAACGGAATCCGCCGTTTGCCTCACGATGTCAGGAAGGTTGCCCGGAATCCGGAGGAAATCCTCTGAGATGCCTTGGGGAGCCGCTGTGGCCTGGGACAGGGATTCTGCCGTGACCTTGGGTGCTCCGGAAAATACCACGTACCGTTGCGCACGCGTGGTGGTCTCGGTGCTCATGATGCTTAGTGTGGCCGGGTCCCAGGTCCAGCGCCCGTTGAGGCCGTTCACTGAGGCAGGGGCAAACGGGGCAGGAAGGTAGGGGCTGGTGAAGAGGCCGGCATTCACGGACGTCACGGTGTTGACCACTTCTGCCTGGACGGAGTAGCCCGTTTCCAGTCTGTCGGCGCCCGCGCGCCGCTGGGCCGCACGGTCGTCCGGGGCCCAGGTTTCGCCGTCGAAGTGGTCAATGGTGACGGACCTCAGGTAGAGCGGCCCGCTGGCACTCGTGGCGTAGGTAATGCGGCCCGACCCCGTGGGGCTCCGGAGGCTGTTGCCCAGGGTGATCATGGGATTGAGCCCGTTGGAAGTTCCCCACGGACTCAGCCGGGATCCCTGGGGGAAGGTCCCTGTCTCGAACCCCGGGATGGCCAGCGGAACCACCATGGCCAGGGCCAGCGCCAGGCCGCCCGTCACCAGTGAACGCTTGAACTGGCCGGCGCCCCGCCCCGAACCGGACTGGAGCCTGGCGTCAGGGGCGAACCAGTGGCTGCACCCGAGAATCAGCAGATATCCCACAGCAGCGCCGAGGAAGCCTGCAACTCCCACGCTCTGGGGTTTGATGGTGGCTGGAACCACCATGACCGAGAGGAGCCCAATGCCGCTGGCCGCCGGCATCGCCAAGGGGACTGCCAACGCGTCGATCAAAATCACCAAGAGCCCCAGGCAGGCGCACATGACGAAGACGATCCCGGCGTTGGGCGCCACAGGAGCGCTTTCGGAGACCACCGTCTCGGCAGCACGTTTGATGAGGCGTCCGACGGCGGTGAACGTCCCGGCCGTGGGGATGAAACCCGCCAGGCTTTCCTGCCGGAAGAACGTAAAGCTGAGAATCCCCGCGAGCGAGGCAAAGGAACCAAGGGTGGCCAACAGCGGCTTGGCCCGGAGTGCCCGAAGAAGAGCCAAGGTCAGCGCGACAACCAGCACCGTGGTGATCAAGGGCATGAACCAGGCCCAGCCCCTGAGGACGCCGTTCAAGGACAAGGCAGCGCCCAGAACGGCAACAACGATCGACACCGCCATGACCCAGGGGTAAGGCCCTGGCCCCGGGGTTTGCGGCCGCGGGGACCCGGACGGCTTCGGACCGGACGTTCCGCCGGGTTGGACCGGTGCGGGAGTGCCGAGGTGGGACGTCGCTGTCATCGGGGAACCGCCGCTCCACGACGGACGTCCATGGCCGATCCTGCCGCGGCCACGATTCCCCCTTCGTCAAAGGAGGACCAAGCGGCCGCCAGTTGGGTCCTGGAGGTCACCACAGCCACGCGCCAACCGGCCAGGCGCAGGATCTCCAATACGTCATCATTGTTCCGGGCGGAGTCAGTGACCATCAGCGCGAAAGCATTGGCTCCGTAGGCTGCCGCGGGTGCCAGGGACCTGGCCTCAGCGGGAGTCAGCGTGCCGAGGAGCGCTAGAAGAGGGCCGCGAAGACGGTGGGCGGCGAGCTTATCCATGAGCCGGTCATCGAAGGCAGCATCGGCGGAATCAGCGGTGGCTGGGCCCGTTGGAGCGTCTGCCCTGTGGTGCTCCGCCCGGACATGCCTGGGACCGCTGAGTTCGATGGCGGCCAATCCTTCAGCGATGGCCTGCAAGCCTCCGATGCCCGAGAACTCTTCGGTATCCGGTTCCGGTGCCGAGCGCGAACGGATGAATGCCGGGCTCCCGAAAACATCCAGCACCCGCAACGAGTAATTCCACTCCGCCAGATGGGCCGCAACGGACATCGCTGCCGTCACCACCCATTCAAAACCGGGGCTGGTTACCAGGTCCGAGTCCTCGTCATGGGCTCCAAACATGGAACCTGTTCCTGCGGCAAAAGCCGTGAAGCGCTGGTCCAGGATGAGGGTGGCTTCCGGGGTAGTGACCGATTCCTCCTGGCGGACCATCAGTTGCCCGTGGCGTGCCGTAGCCGCCCAATGCACGCGGCGCATGGGATCGCCGTGCCGGTACTCACGGGTCATGATGTCGTCGTCGCTGGGGTTGGCCCTGATGCGCGTGGCGGTCACGCCATCGTTGCCGCGCGCGCCGGCAAGTCCGGTGACGGGAAGTTCGACGGCGGCCGGCGTCACGGTGAGGATGTCGCCGTCGTCGATCGCATGCCGCCGCAGCGACAAACCGAAGGGGTCACTGAACTCTGCCGTCACCGGGCCGATGCGGAACTGTCCGCGTTTGCCGGAGCGGAGATGGTATTCGTAACGGCTGGTGCCTCCGGATGCTGAGCGGGCCGGAAAACGGAACGCCGGCGGCTCGCCGAAGCGGGGAGGCAGCTGCTCCTCCATGATCACGTGCCCTGTGGAATACGAGGACCGTGCTACCGCCAAACGAACGGTGGTGGTGCTGGCAGTTTCCACAGTGGAGGGGTTGAACTCCCGGTACACCTGGAATTTGGGCTTCAGAACCCGCACCCCGGCGAGGGCCACCATTGGCAGGAGAAGCAACAAGACCGCGAGCGTCAGGAGATCCCGCCTGCCCATGACCCAGGCACACCCCAGTGAGACGGCACCGGCCGCCAGCAATCCCCAGCCGCGGTTGGTAAATAAATGCTTGGGGAGCCGATCTACGAGCGCCATTCCTGCCTCCTAGGCGGTGTGCCTGTCCCTGCGCCACGCATTGGGCGGTTCCTGGGCAACCGGCAGGGCCGCCAGGATGCCCCGAAGGATGCTTTGTGGCGTATCACCTGAGCTTGCCGCTTTGCGGTCCAGGATGATCCGGTGGGCGAGCACCGATTCGGTAACGTCCACTACGTCGTCCGGGAGAACAAAGTCCCGGCCGTCCAACGCGGCGGTTGCCTTGGCTGCACGCAACAGCTGCAACAAGGAGCGCGGGCTGGCACCAAGGCGCAGACGGGCACTGTCGCGGGTAGCCCGCCCGATAGCCACGGTGTACTCCTTGATGGCCGTGGACACATACACCTGCTGGACGGCAGCGATCATGGCCGCGACGTCGGCGGCAGTGACCACGGGGGTCACTTTGGCCAGGGGAGAGGAAGCCTGGTGCGTCTCCAGCATTTCGATCTCGGCTTCCTTGTCGGGATAGCCCATGGAAATCCTGGCCATGAAACGGTCCCGCTGGGCTTCGGGCAGCGGGTACGTGCCCTCCATCTCAATGGGGTTCTGAGTGGCGACCACCATGAAGGGCAGGCCCAGCTGATAGGAATGCCCGTCAACGGTGACTTGATGCTCTTCCATGCACTCAAGAAGCGCGGACTGGGTCTTGGCCGAAGCCCGGTTGATTTCGTCGCCGATCACAATGTTCGCGAACACTGCACCGGGCCGGAACTCAAATTGCCGGGACGACTGGTTGTAAATGGAGACACCGGTGACATCTGACGGAAGGAGGTCCGGCGTGAACTGGATGCGGGAGACGGTACAGTCCACGGTCCGCGCCAGTGTCTTGGCCAGCAGGGTCTTGCCGACGCCGGGAACATCTTCCAGCAGGAGGTGGCCTTGGGCCAGCAGAACCGTCAACGCGAGTTTCGCGGCGTCGGCCTTGCCATCAATGACCTTGTTGATGGATCCCAGGATGCGTTCGCTGGCATCGTGGAAGCGTTCCGCATCCATGACCTGCGGCCTGTGTCCATTGAGTGCTGCACCTTCCCGCGGCAGGGTACTGTAAGCCTCGCCCTGGAACGGGGTAGGTTCAACGGATACTTGTCGCTTGGACTCCATGGATTGCCCTTCAGCCGTGGCCACTGCACCAGCAATCTTGATGACGTGTTGCTGTTCTTGACCGTCTGTCCGTTCCAGACTACCCAGACATTGGCCGCCGCTGACATAGTGCTCAGGAATTTATGTGCCGAGTGGAATTTACCTCTGCCCACCCGGCCGCTGCCTCAGGGGGACCATGGTCCGATTAAGGTGGGAGCATGTGTAATTCGCTCGCCCCTGTTGCGTACCGTGCGTCATCCGAGGATACAGATTCCCGCAAGGAATACCCGCCGGCACCTGAACCCCTCCCCGTTCCGGTCATGGACAACCACACGCACCTGGATTTCCGGCACGGACTGATCGAGGTCCCGGTCCGCGACGCGATGGACTCGGCTGAGGCCGTAGGTGTGCAAGGCGCTGTGCAGGTGGGTTGCGATTTGGAGTCGTCCCGCTTCACAGTGCAGGCAGTGGACGCGGATCCGCGCCTGCTCGGTGCCGTAGCAATCCACCCCAACGACGCCCCGGTGTACGCCGGGCGCGGTGAACTGGAGTCGGCGCTCGCAGAGATCGAAGAGCTGGCAGCCCACCCGCGGATCCGCGCCATCGGTGAAACGGGATTGGATTTCTTCCGGACCCACGGGGAAGGGCTGGTGGCCCAGCGGTACTCGTTCCGGCGCCACATCGACATCGCCAAACGGTTGGGGCTGACTTTGCAGATCCACGACCGCGACGCCCACGACGACGTGGTGAAGGTGTTGATGGAGGAAGGTGCCCCGGAGCGGGTGGTGTTCCACTGTTTCTCCGGAGACGAAGAACTGGCCCGGATCTGCAACCAGAATGGGTGGTACATGTCGTTTGCGGGCACCATGACGTTCAAGAATGCCGGGAACCTGCGCGCAGCGCTGGCCATCGCCGAACCACAGCGGATCCTGGTGGAAACCGATTCGCCGTTCTTGACGCCCCACCCGTACCGTGGCCGGCCTAACGCGAGCTACATGGTTCCTTACACCGTCCGGTCCATGGCGGAAGTGACCGGTGATGACCTCTCCGAGCTCTGTTCGCGTTTGGCGGAAAACACGCTCCAGGCCTACGGCTCATGGGCCTGAGGCGCTCCTTCGAGGCGCCTTCCCCGTGCCCGAAATGAATACCCGGTATGCAGAAGTCTTGGTTGGTTTATAACAGATCGGTTACTGTGTTAAACAAGTAGCCGGGGTCGGGGAAGGCCTTCGGACAGCTGGGCCGGTTGAATCCGGCCTTCATCAGTTGAATGTAATTGGCGGCGCAGATGCCGGCAGCAAGTGTGGGACCAGGCTTTGTGCCTGGCCCCTCCGTTTTGCCGCTGGCATTATTTCTGTGCTTTTCCCCGTGCCCGGATGGTCTGAGAGTTATGGGCAATCGTGATCAAGTTCTTCACAACGGATGGCAAGTTCAGCTTCCTCAAAGTCGGTGCCCAGTTGCTGGTTGTTGCAGCGCTGGTGGTCGGAGTTGTCGCGTTTGTGGGCAACAACAAGACTGTCACCCTCAACGTGGACGGCAAGGTAAGTTCCATCCAGACCTTCGGCGGCACAGTTGACCAGGTGGTCAAGGCGGCCAAGGTTGAGCTGAAGGACGCTGACAGGGTCTCTCCCGCCCTCGACGCCCGTGTGGATAACGGCTCCGTGGTCAACATCAACCTCGCGAAGGCGGTGTCCATTGAATTGGACGGCGCGCGCAAGACCGTGAACACGAACGCCCCCGATGTCGCCGCACTGGTCAGCGAACTTGGAGTGGCAAGCTCCTCCGAAATCTCCCAGCCGAAGGAAGCATCGCTGGAAGTCACCGGTTCCTTCGTCTCCATCTCAACTCCCAAGACCATCAGTGTTGTTGCCGACGGCAAGGACACCACCACCACCACGACGGCGGCCGACGTCGCCACCGTGCTGAAGGACACCGGCGTCACCGTCGGCGCCAACGACCGCATCTCACAGCCTGGCAACGCGCCCATCGTTCAGGACATGGTGATCAAGGTCTCCCGCGTGGACACCAGCAAGACCGCAGAAGCCACGGAGGAAGTGCCCTTCGAAAGCGTGAAGACCGAAACTGCTGAGCTGTTCAAGGGCGAAGAGAAGGTTACCCAGGAAGGTGTGGCCGGTTCGCTGGTCAAGACGTTCAAGCTGGTCCTGGTTGACGGGCGTGAAGCGTCACGAGCCCTCGTCTCAAGCAATGTCACCACCAAGCCGGTGACCGAAAAGGTCAGCGTGGGCACCAAAGCCCGCCCGGTAGCTGCTCCGGCCAAGGCAGCCGCAACCTCCAGCGGCCCCACGGGTGCACCGAACGAAGCTATGTGGGACAGGATTGCCCAGTGTGAGTCCGGTGGAAACTGGTCCATCAACACCGGCAACGGCTACTACGGCGGCCTCCAGTTCTCCAGCCCGACGTGGCTGGCCAATGGTGGCGGAGCCTACGCTCCCAACGCCAGCCTGGCCACCAAGGCACAGCAAATTGATATCGCCAACCGCCTCTACGCCAAGAACGGCCTCCGCGACTGGGGCTGCGCGCACGCAGCCTGACCCTCCACAGGCGATACGATACCTAGGTGACTGAACCGAATTCCGAACCCGCCGCCGTCGCGCCTTTGCTGGGCGCCACAGACATCCGACGGCTTGCCGAGGAAATCGGTGTACGCCCTACGAAGACCCTTGGGCAGAACTTTGTGATTGACGGCAACACCATCCGCAGGATTGTGGCGGCCGCCAACATCGACTCCGATGAAACCGTGCTGGAAGTCGGCCCTGGACTTGGCTCGCTGACCCTCGGCTTGCTGGACGCAGCCAAGACTGTTGTGGCGGTGGAGATCGACCCGGTGTTGGCGGAGAAACTGCCGGCGACTGTGCGTGCCTGGCGGCCCGGAGCGGAAGACAACTTCCACCTGGTGCTCTCCGACGCCATGAAGGTCACCGAACTGCCCGTGCCTCCCACGGCACTGGTGGCAAACCTGCCGTACAACGTTGCGGTCCCCGTGGTGCTTCACCTCCTGCAGCACTTCCCGAGCCTGCAGCACGGCCTGGTCATGGTGCAGGACGAGGTAGCTGACAGGCTTGCTGCGACTCCCGGGTCCAAGATCTACGGTGTTCCCTCCGTGAAGGCCGCGTGGTACGGGCACATGCGCAAAGCCGGTGTCATAGGCATGAACGTGTTCTGGCCTGCGCCCAAGATCCATTCGGGACTCGTGGCTTTCACACGCCACGATCCGCCCCGGACCCATGCCACCCGCGAGCAGGTCTTCGCCGTTATCGATGCTGCATTTGCCCAACGCCGGAAAACCCTTCGGGCGGCGCTGGCCGGCTGGGCCGGGAGCGCCGCTGAGGCAGAACGGTGCCTGGTTGCGGCCGGCGTGGACCCCACCGCGCGCGGCGAAGTCCTGGATATCTCCGCCTATGTCAAGATCGCCGAAGCCCGCCACCCCGTGGACGCATGAACCCGGGCACCCGCAAACCCAGCAGCCTCCCGTTCGCGGGGGACCGCTTCCATGCCCGGACAGTCCGCGTCAAAGCGCCCGGGAAGGTCAACGTCTCCCTGAGCGTCGGACCGCTGCGGCCTGATGGCTACCATTCGGTGGCCAGTGTCTACCTTGCCGTTTCCCTCTATGAGGAAGTGGCGGCTACCAGCACCGAGGCACAGGGAATCACTGTCAGCATCAGCCCCGACAGCACGCTTGACCTCGACGGTGTGGACATTCCGCTGGATGAGCGGAACCTCGCCTACAAGGCCGCGGCCATCATGGCCGAAATGTCCGAGAAGCCCACCGGTGTGCACCTTGAAATCACCAAGCGCGTGCCGGTGGCCGGTGGCATGGGCGGCGGTTCAGCGGATGCTGCGGCGACCCTGCTGGCCTGCGATGCCCTGTGGAACAGCGGACTGTCCCGCGAGGAACTCGCGCATCTGGCGGCAGAGTTGGGGGCAGACGTGCCGTTCTCGCTCCTGGGGGGCACCGCCGTCGGGCTGGGCGTGGGCGACAAACTCTCCCCGGCCCTGGCCAAAGCCCAGATGGACTGGGTGCTGGTCTTTGCAGATTACGGGCTCTCGACACCTGACGTCTTCCGGACCCTTGACGGACTGCGGGATTCCGAGGGCGTGGACATTCCGGCACCAGTGGCCGTGGACCCCACCATCCTCCAAGCGCTCCGTCATGGAGACCCTGAGACCCTCAGCCGGGTGTTGATCAACGACCTTCAGAGGGCTTCCATCACGTTGGCGCCACAACTTCGCGACACCATCGGACTGGGCGAAGCACGCGGTGCCCTGGCAGGAATGGTCTCTGGCTCCGGCCCCACTATCGCTCTGCTTGCCCGCGACTCCGTTTCAGCCAGTGTCCTCGCCGAAGAGTTGACCCACCGCGGCCACACTGCCTTGGCGGTCCACGGCCCGGTGCCCGGCGCCCGGATCATCTCCGATACCCTCCTTTAGTACCTCCGCATTCCAGCAGTAGAAAGTAGTACCCATTGGCCCATCTGCTTGGCGGCGAAAACCTCACCGTTTCGTTCGCGACCCGCACTGTCCTCGACGGCGTCACCCTCGGTTTGGAGGATGGCGACCGCATCGGCATGGTGGGCCGTAACGGCGACGGCAAATCGACCCTCATGCGCCTGCTCGCCCTGCGCTCGACGCCGGACTCCGGACGGGTCACCAAACGGGGCGATGTCAACGTGGGCTACCTGGACCAAGGCGACGTGCTCGACGGCGACCTGACAGTGGGCGCTGCGATCGTCGGCGACCGCGCGGACCATGAATGGGCCGCCAACGCCAAGATCCGGGAAGTCATGGGCGGACTGGTGGGCGACGTCGACTGGCACGCCAACGTCCACGCCCTTTCCGGTGGCCAAAAGCGCCGCGTTGCGCTGGCCAAGCTCCTCATCGAAGACCACGACGTCATCATGCTGGACGAACCCACCAACCACCTCGACGTCGAAGGCGTCGCCTGGCTGGCCCGGCACCTGAAGACTCGCTGGCGCGCCAACCAAGGCGCGTTCCTGGTGGTCACCCACGATCGCTGGTTCCTCGACGAGGTCTGCAATTACACCTGGGAAGTCCACGACGCCATGGTGGACATGTTCGACGGCGGATACGCCGCGTACGTTTTGGCCCGCGCCGAGCGTGACCGCATGGCGTCCGTCGTCGAAGGTAAACGCCAGCAGCTCGTCAAAAAGGAACTCGCGTGGTTGAGGCGCGGCGCCCCCGCCCGGACCGCCAAGCCGAAGTTCCGCATCGAAGCCGCCAACGACCTCATTGCCGACGTGCCCGATCCCCGCGACTCGGTGGCGCTCAGCAAGATGGCCACCGCACGTCTCGGCAAAGACGTGCTGGACCTCGAGAACATCACCCTGGACTTCTTGGGCGGCGAGAGCGGGCAGAAGCTCTTTGACAACATCACGCTGCGGCTCGCACCGGGCGAACGCCTTGGCCTGGTGGGTGTCAACGGTGCCGGAAAGTCCACCCTGCTGAAACTGCTCAACGGCGAAATCCAGCCGACCTCCGGCAAAGTCAAGCGCGGCAAGACCGTGGTCACCGCCGTGCTCACCCAGGACGTCAAAGAACTCGACGACGTCTCCGACCTGCGCGTCATTGAAGTCATCGAACGCGAAAAGCGGTCCTTCAGCGTGGGTGGCAAGGAATTCACCGCAGGCCAGCTCGTGGAACAACTCGGGTTCACCAAGGAAAAGCAGTGGACACCCGTCAGCGATCTCTCAGGTGGTGAGCGCCGCAGGCTCCAACTCCTGCGCCTCCTGGTAGGGGAGCCCAACGTCCTCATGCTCGACGAACCAACCAACGACCTCGACACCGACACCCTGGCCGCCGTCGAAGACGTCCTGGACGGCTGGCCCGGGACCCTGGTGGTTGTCAGCCACGACCGTTACCTGCTGGAACGCGTCACCGACAACCAGATGGCGTTGCTCGGCGACGGAAAACTCCGTGGCCTGCCGGGTGGCGTCGACCAGTACCTCGAGCTGCGTGAAGCCGCCCTTGCATCCGGCGCTGTTGGTGGGGGCTCCGGCGCGCCGACCTCTGCCAGCGGGTCCTCTGCTTCCGCTGCTGCTCCGTCCGGTGCCAGCGAAGCCGAAAAGCGGGAGGCCCGCAAGGACCTCAACAGGATCGACCGCCAACTCGGCAAGATCTCGCAGCAGGAAGAGAAGCTCCACACCCAAATGGCAGCGAAGTCCGAATCCGGCGACTTCGATGCCTTGGGGGAACTCAACGCCAAGCTGCAGGAGTTGCTCGAGGAAAAGGAAGGGCTGGAGCTGGAGTGGTTGGAGGCCGCTGAAACCCTCGGCGAGTAGAGGGTGGGGCCGCCTTCCGACGCTCTCTCACATCCCTCGGGCTTGCGGCCGACCCTCCTGCACATCCCTCGGGTTCGGGTGGATGCTATTGCGTCCCTTCGTAGCCTATGAGCCAGTGGAGGCCGTGGCGGTCCACTACTTGACCGTCTGATGCACCCCACGGCTTCGGTGCGAGTGGGTCCAAAATTCGGCCGCCGTCCGACAATTTGTCGAACCATTCATGAAGAACTTCGGGATCGGCAGCTCCCAACAGCGCGAGCATCGCGCCTTGGATTTTGACTGTCGTTTCACCGCCGGCAGCGTCGGATCCGAACAAAGAGACCGCACCGCTCAGGACCCCATGGGCGATGGCATCCGACGGACCGTCCGTGCGGTTGAAGTCCTCAAAGCTGTGCAAGGAAAGCTCACCGCCGAAGATCTTCGCGTAAAAGCCAAGCGCCTCGCGGGCTGTTCCGGGAAAAGTGATATAGAGCTGGGGTGCCGTCATGAGCTCATCCTACGAACCAGTACCATGGCACACACCCTTGACACCTCGCCAACCCGCCATCCCCTTCCAGCCCAACGACGACAATGCCTCGACGGTCGAACCCGAGCCCACATGGGAGGTGAGAGAGGGTTGGGTTTAAGGGCGTGGGATGTGAGAGAGCGTGCCTTGAGGGCGACGGCGCTGTGGGGGTGACCAAGGGAGGGACCTAAGCCTCGGAACGCAGCCCGGGCTCCTTTTGCAATCCGGTGAGGCCGTTCCATGCCAGGTTCACCAGGTGGGCGGCGACGGCGCGCTTGTCCGGCGTGCGGCTGTCGAGCCACCACTGGCCGGTCATTGCCACCATCCCTACCAGCATCTGCGCATACATGGCACCGTCTGCGGCGCTGAACCCGCGGCGGGCGAATTCGTCGGACAGCAGGTGCTCCACCCGGGCAGTGACGTGGGAGAGCAGTGTGGAAAAGGCGCCTTCGGGCTGCGATGGCGGGGCGTCACGCATGAGGATCCGGAATCCGTCGGTGCGGTCTTCGATGTAGCCAAGGAGGGCCAGGGCTGCGCGTTCCACCAGTACCCGGGGTTTGGCTTCGGTACTGAGGGCTTCGGTAATGGAGTCCAGCAGGATCCGGAATTCGGTCTCCACAACCTGCCGGTACAGGCCTTCCTTGGAGCCGAAGTGCTCGTAGATGACGGGCTTGGAAACTCCCGCGCTGGCAGCGATTTCCTCAATGGTGGTGCCGTCCAGGCCGCGGGCAGCGAAGAGTGCGCGGCCAATGCCGATGAGCTGGGATTTGCGCTGCTGGCCGGTCATCCTGATGCGGACTGCAGGGCCGGTGGAAACCTGGTCCAAGGGTGCAACGGTGTCCTCGGGCCGGGGGAGTTCAGTGCGCTTGCTCACGTGACCATCATGCCTTACCGGCCGGTTACAGGCCCGGCATGGCGGGTCGGAAAGGGGCGCGGGAGGCATCGCGGAGTGCGCCGGGGCCGGGGTGCCGGGCGGTCAAGTCGCGAAGCATGCAATGGTCATGGCAAACTAGATTCTTGTGTGTGCATCCCGGTAGCCCGGGAAACCGTCAAGCCCTGCTGCTTGATGGTGTGAATCATGCACGGTCCGCTCTGGTGTAATGGCAGCACCCCGGCCTTTGGAGCCGTGGAGTATAGGTTCGAATCCTATGGGCGGAACGGTCGGAAAATGCGCTCCTCTCTGTACCTGGAACGGCTCGAACGGTGCCTGGGTCCATTGGGATGGCAGCATTCCGAAGCCGGGTTACCCGGGACATACCGAGCAAGGAGAGCCAGTACGTGAGCCCCGAATCCACCGGTCCCGCAGCGGTCATAGTTTTGGCCGCAGGCGCTGGAACGCGCATGAAGTCCCGGACCCCCAAGATTCTCCACGAAATTGGCGGACGCTCCATGGTGGGCCACGCTCTCCTGGCAGCCCGTTCCATCACTCCGCTGAAGCTGGCGCTTGTTGTCCGGCACGAGCGCGACCGCGTGGCCGAGCACGTCACCGGGCTGGATCCCGAAGCATTGATTGTTGACCAGGACGATGTCCCCGGTACCGGTCGCGCAGTGGAGGTGGCCCTCAAGGCCCTCGACGCCGAAGCCGAACTTACCGGCACCGTCGTAGTGACGTACGGCGATGTTCCGCTCCTGACGGGCGAACTGCTCGGCGAACTCGTTACCACCCACGAGGCCGAGGGCAACGCTGTCACGGTACTCACCGCGGTCCTGGACGACGCCACGGGCTATGGCCGGATCCTCCGCGCCGAAGACGGAACTGTCACCGGCATCCGTGAACACAAAGATGCGAGCGAGTCCGAGCGCAGCATCCGCGAGGTCAACTCCGGTATCTACGCCTTCGATGCCGCCGTGCTGCGCACCGCGCTGGCGAAGGTGACCACGGACAACGCGCAAGGCGAGATGTACCTCACTGACGTCCTGGGATTGGCGCGCGACGCCGGTGGCCGGGTTGCCGCCGTCGTGACCGAAGACCGCTGGCAGGTTGAAGGCGCCAACGACCGCATCCAGCTTTCGGCGCTGGGCGCCGAGCACAACCGCCGCATCATCGAATCCTGGATGCGTGCCGGCGTGACCGTGGTTGACCCGGCCACCACCTGGATCGATTCGACGGTGACCCTCGACGAAGACGTCCGTCTGCTGCCCAACACCCAACTGCACGGTTCCACCACAGTGGCCCGCGACGCCGTCGTGGGTCCTGACACCACCTTGACCGATGTCAACGTGGGCGAGGGCGCGAAGGTGATCCGCACGCATGGTTCCGGTTCAACCATTGGCGCCAAGGCGAGCGTAGGACCGTTCACGTACCTCCGCCCGGGCACGGTGCTGGGGGAGACCGGCAAGATCGGCGCGTTCTACGAAACCAAGAACGTGACCATCGGCCGCGGTTCGAAGCTGTCCCACCTGGGCTACGCCGGCGACGCGGAAATCGGTGAGGACACCAATATCGGCTGCGGCAACATCACGGCCAACTACGACGGCGAGAAGAAGCACCGTACGGTCATCGGCTCGGGCGTCCGCACCGGTTCCAACACGGTCTTCGTTGCTCCCGTGACGGTAGGCGACGGTGCCTACAGTGGCGCCGGGGCCGTCATCCGCAAGGATGTTCCCGCAGGCGCCCTCGCCCTCAGCCTGGCCGCGCAGCGGAACGCCGAAGGTTGGGTCATTGCCAACCGTCCGGGGACCTCTTCCGCTGCTTTGGCTGAAGCCGCCCAGGAACCGGCGTCCGCCTCCACATCCTCACAATCCCCGGCAACCATAGAAGAAGGCAAATAGGCATGAGCGAAATTACCGCACACGGAGAGAAGAAATTAATTCTCGCCGCCGGAAGGGCACATCCGGAGCTGGCGCAGGAAATCGCGAAGGAGCTGGAGACTGAGCTCCTGCCCATCGACGCCTACGACTTCGCCAATGGGGAAATCTACGTCCGTTCGGCCGAGAGCGTGCGAGGCACCGATGCCTTCGTCATCCAGGCCCACCCGGCACCGCTGAACAACTGGCTGATGGAGCAGTTGATCATGATCGACTCCCTGAAGCGCGCCTCTGCCAAGAGGATCACGGTTGTTTCGCCGTTCTACCCCTACTCCCGCCAGGACAAGAAGGGCCGCGGCCGCGAGCCCATCTCGGCCCGCCTGGTTGCCGACCTGTACAAGACTGCCGGCGCGGACCGCATCATGTCCGTGGACCTGCACACCTCGCAGATCCAGGGCTTCTTCGACGGCCCCGTTGACCACCTCATGGCCATCCCGCTGTTGGCTGACTACATCCGCACCAAGGTTGAGGCTGACAACATCACCGTTGTTTCCCCCGACACTGGCCGCGTCCGCGTTGCCGAGCAGTGGGCCGAACGACTGGGCGGCGCCCCGCTGGCGTTCGTGCACAAGAGCCGCGACCTCACGGTTCCCAACCAGGCTGTTTCCAAGACCGTTGTTGGCCAGGTGGAAGGCCGCACCTGCGTCCTGATCGATGACATGATCGACACCGGTGGAACCATCTCCGGTGCTGTCCAGGTCCTGAAGAACGCCGGTGCCAAGGACGTCATCATCGCCTGCACCCACGCGGTCTTCTCCGACCCCGCGGCGCAGCGCCTGGCCGATTCCGGCGCCCGCGAAGTCGTGGTCACCAACACGCTGCCCATCCCTGCCGAGAAGCGCTTCCCGTCATTGACGGTGTTGTCGATCGCACCGCTGATTGCACGCGCCATCCGTGAAGTGTTCGACGACGGTTCGGTCACCAGCCTGTTTGACGGCAAGGCATAAGACTGCCTGAATCAGAACGGGCCATCCGCTGCCTCCGGGCATGCGGGTGGCCCGTTCTGCTGCCCGTTTTCATGTTGGACGTGTTCCGCTGCTAAACTCTTGGGGATACCTTGGCGAGGGAGAGCACATCCGGTCCACGTTGCGTGGGCCTGGGTTGCGGGTCTCCGTTATCGACTGGGTCTGCATCTCCTTCGACACAGGCGGAACGGCTGCGCAGCGGCCGCCCTCAGCCGGGCGTAGAAGGTCTCCAGACCTCCGCCCTTGCTGATAGACCAGCCCGGATTTTACCGGGCGCCACAGTAATCAAGGAGTACACATGTCTGAGCAGAAGCTCACCGCAGAACTGCGCACCGAATTCGGCAAGGGTTTCGCCCGCCGTGCACGCATGGCCGGCCAGATCCCGGCTGTCATCTACGGCCACGGCGCAGAGCCGATCCACATCAACCTGCCGGGCCGCGCCACCACGCTGGCAGTGCGCGTTTCCAACGCCCTTCTGGCGATCGACGTCGAGGGCGAGCAGCACCTGACGCTCGTCAAGGACATCCAGCGCGATCCCGTAAAGCAGATCATCGAGCACGTTGACCTGCAGACCGTGAAGGCTGGCGAGAAGGTTACCGTCGACATCGCGATCCACGTTTCAGGTGAAGTTGCTCCGGGTGCTGTTGCCAGCCTCGAAGCCACCACGGTTTCCCTCGAGGCTGAGGCAACCCACGTTCCCACCGCCGTCGAGGTCAGCATCGAAGGCCTCAAGGCCGGCGAGAGCATCCACGCTTCCGACCTCGTCCTGCCGAAGGGTTCCACCCTCCTCACCGAAGGCGACACCCTGGTGGTCCGCATCGCTGAGACCGCTTCCGAGGCTGAAGAAGAAGCACCGGCCGCTGAGTAGTCTTGTGACTGCTTGAGGCGCAAGCCGTTGAGTGGCCGGGTACCTTCGGGTCCCGGCCACTTTCCTTTGTCCTTGCCCTGTTCAAGACCAGTCCCGCCGGCACATCAGTTCCCGCTGATACATCGAAACGTTCCCTAGGATGAGACCATGAGTGACACTTGGCTGATTGTCGGCCTCGGCAACCCCGGCAGTGAGTACAGCAACAACCGGCACAACGTGGGCCAGATGGTGCTGGATGAACTTGCTGCCCGCATGGGCGGAAAGTTCAAGGTCCATAAGGCCCGGGCCCAGGTAGTGGACGGCCGGCTGGGTATCGGTGGCCCCCGCGTGGTGTTGGCCAAGCCCATGACGTACATGAACACGTCAGGGGGGCCGGTTGCGGGCTTGTGCAACTTTTTCGACATCGCCGCGGACCATGTCATAGCGGTCCACGACGAAATCGATATTCCTTTTAACACAGTCAAGCTAAAACTGGGCGGAGGCGAGGGCGGGCATAACGGCCTGCGGGACATCTCCAAAGCTCTCGCCACCAAGGACTATTTGCGCGTCCGCGTAGGAGTGGGGCGGCCTCCGGGCCGGATGGAGACCGCCGATTACGTCCTCCGGGATTTCGCCACCGCCGAAAAGAAGGAACTGCCGTTCCTGTTGGACGAGGCCGCCGACGCCGTGCAGTTGCTGATGGACCAGGGCTTGTTGTCTGCGCAGCAGAAACACCACCCCGCCAAAGCTTGAGCAAATCTTGAGGTAAGCCTGAGGAAAGCCTGACGGTCCCAAAGACCCTAAGGCCTACAAACTGTCGGCGCCCGGCGGTAGTGTGCATGGTACGCAGGTAAGCGGTGGGGGACTGTCGCGGATGTGTAGCGAAGGATGCGAATGTCGGCGGAGTTGCTAAACAAGGGCGGGGGAGGCGCAGCAAGGGCTGCGGCTCCCGATCTTGTGGGCGGACCAACGGACAGGCAAACGTGGTCGCTGCTGGCCCGCAGCCGCGATCTGTCCAAGGCGGGAAAATTCCTCGACTCACCCGATTCGTATGGGGTGGTCCTCACTGGTCAACGGGGAATCGGCAAATCCGGCCTCGCCCGCGCCGTAGTCTCCTCGCTGGGCCCCAAGGTCCACAGCCTTCAACTGCGGAACACTGTTGCCAATGGCCAAACTCCGTATGGATGCCTGGGTTTCCTGCTGGCCCGCCTGCCATCCGAAGCCGTCAGTTCTCCCACCGGCATCCTGCATGCAGTGACAAGCCTGATCAGGCAGGAAGCGGCGGGCCGGGACACCGTTCTCATTGTGGACAACGCCGGCGGCATGGACCCCATGAGTACAGGCGTGCTGCTGAACCTCATGGCCACCGGAACCGCCAAGGTAGTTGCCACAGTGCAGCGAGCCAGCGACCTGCCAGCCGACTTCCACCGTCTGGTCCTCGAAGGCGAGCTGGGGGAGGTCCATCTCAATACCCTGAGCGAAGAACAGACCAAGCAGGTGTTGGGATCGGTCCTGGGACACTACGTATCATCAACGCTGGTTGGTTCGCTGCACGCGGCAGTGGGCGGAAACCCGATGCTGTTGCATGCCCTCCTGGAAGAGCAGCGGCAAACCGGCAACTTGGTACTCAACGATTCCGTTTGGACGCTGCGTGACCGGATCAAACTGGAGGGCGCCACGGTGGTGGAGGACTTCGTCCGCTCCAAACTGGCGCGCGAAACACAGGCCAGCAGGACCGTCGTCGAAATCCTCGCCTGTGCGCAGCGCGCAACCCTGGTGGACCTGGCAGGCATCTTTGGCACCGAAGTTCTGGTAGAGATGGAAGACTCCGGGCTGCTCGCCGTTGAACGGGGCGAAAACCACTGGGTATCCCTGAGGGATCCCTATGTGGGCGAGGTGGTCCACAGCTGGCTGAGCACCCGCCGCAGACGCGAACTGCGGCTGATGCTTCATGGCCCCAAAGAGCCTGAACTGCAGGGCCTCGCCGCGCAGGATCTCCTGAGCTATGCCGCATGGATGCACTCCTGCGAAGACGAACCAATGCCCTCGCCTGCCCACGCCTTGGCAGCCGGACGCGCAGCCCTGGACAACTACGATCCCAACTTTGCCATCCAGTGCACGCTGTCCTTGGATCCCAAAGACGAAGAGTGGGTCCCGGGGCAGCGGCTGAAAGCTGCGGCGTACCTCATGCTGGACCTGCCGTTGCACGCCGCCCAGGCTCTGGATGAGGTGTCCGAGTCCCACCTTGCCGCGCTGGACCCGGTGGAGTTCGCGGAAGTAACCGCCGCGAAATGCCAGGCAATGACGTGGATTGATGGTCGGGCGGGCATGGTGCCGGGGGTCATCTCCGACGGACTTGAGACTCTCGGGGCCATGGCCGGCAACTACCCGCCTGAGACAGTGGCCAAGGCCTATAACCGCCTTCACCTGTGCAGTTATGAGTACAACACCTACATGGGTGAGTACGCCTCCATCATCGATCAATTGGAGGAAGAACTGGCCAAGGATCCTCAAGTGGACCGGGAGCACTGGTTAAGGTCGGCGTTCTTCCTGGTTGAGGCCCGCTGCATTCTGGGCCGGGAGCTTGAGGCGCAGGAACTTGCGCGGACCGTTTCACGGCATCTGGGCGATACTGACCGGCCTGCCCAGCTTGAAGAAGCCTTTGCCAAGCACGCTTTCCTGGTCCTCTTGCTGTCCGGGCAGTGGAGGCAATGCATCGAACTCATGCGTCGCACACCGTCCCGGTCGTCGCGGCTTCAGTACAGGGGTGCCCTGACTGAACTGGGCATCGGCCTCGCCTACGCCTACGCCGGTAAACCTGCCAGTGCCATTGAGCCCCTCAGATCCGCGGTTGCCCAGCTGGAACTCCGCCCGGCAATGAACATGAACAAGGTAGCCTACGCTGCCACCGCTTTTGCCTATGCGCAGGTGGGCAATTCCGTGGAAGCGGGCCGTTATCTGGACCTGTACAGGACATGCCGTGGTGAGGGAACCTATTTCTCCGAATCCGTGGCTGATTTCTGTGCTGAGATGGCTGGGCGATGGATGGGGGATCCGGACGTCAAGCAGCGGCTCCTGGCCCGGGTCCGCGACGACGTCGAGAAACAGCGGGTGACCACTGCCGGCATCTGCCTCTTCGGCGCCACGGTTGAAGGCACCGACGAAGAGTACCGGCTGCTCGAGGATATTGCCGGGCGCCGCCAGGGGCCACTGGCCCGGATTTCCGGGAACCTCGCCCGCGGTGCACTGGACAGGAGTTCACGGTCCCTGCTGGAGGCAGCCGACGCCGCTGCCGCGCTGGACCTGTTGGTGGTCGAAGCCAGGTGCGTGGCCATGGCACTGGACTTTGCCCGGGACGCGGGTGAGACAACCGTTGCCCGCACGGCGCAGCTGAGGCTGGAACGGCTGGAGCATTCCGTGTCCGCGTTGCCGATACAACCGCGCAGCGACGCGCCGGTATTGACGGAGCGGGAACGCCAAATTGCTAAACTCGCCGGGAAGGGTGTCAGCAACCGTGAAATCGCGATGGATATTGGGGTGTCTGTGCGAACTGTCGAAGGCCATTTGTACCAGGTGTTCACAAAGTTGGGTGTTTCGTCTCGAGGCGAGCTCAATGGGCTCCTATGAGGCAGGCAACACTGTAGAAGTGCGGAGCGCCCATGCGGGCTGAGCACCTTGTAGGCCGGGACGCCGAGCTGGAACTGGCCATGAAGATCCTGCGCCAGGAAGGTGCGGGGGCTGTGCTTCTGGTAGCGGACCCCGGCATCGGAAAGACGGCCCTTGCCGCCGAAATTGCGAGCCGCCTGGCAGGGGAAATGGTGGTAATGCGGGTCCACGGAAGCCCCGCATTGTCTGCTGTGCCCTACGGTGTCCTGGCGCCCTATTTGCTGGACTTGCCTGTGGAACAAGCTACCTCGCCGGTGGCGATCCTGCGGGAGTTCTGGGCACAGTTCGAGAAACGCCGTGGCGGCCAAGGTGCACGGCTCTTGCTTATTGTGGACGATGCCCACGACCTTGACGAAGGCAGCACCCAGATCCTGGCCGAATTGGTGACGGCAGGGTGGGCCAGGCTCGTGGCCACGGGCAGGCCTCGCCCGGGTCTGCCCCCCGCGCTGCTTCAGCTGTGGTACGACGGCCTCGCCGAGCGGCTGGAGCTTCATCCCCTGGACCATGAGGGCGTCACCGAGCTCGCGGAGAAGACACTGGACGGAACCGTCATGGCCAGTGCCGCGGACGTGCTGCACTCCGTGTCCGAGGGCAATCCATTACTCCTTCGCTGCCTCCTGGACGACTCAAGGGCGGACGGAAACCTGGTCCGGCGGAACGGTGTCTGGTTCCTGACACGAGCCCTCTCGGGCAGCGGCGAAGGCTTGGCCGAGGTAGTGCGGAACCGTGTACTGCGGAGCAGCGAGGCTGAGAGGGAAGCGATGTACGTCATCGCTCTCTCCGAACCCGTCCCTGCCGCCGTGCTGGACACACAAGTTGGCAGGGAAACCGTGCGGGCGCTGATGGACAGCCGGCTGGTGCTGTCCACCAACGGGCCCGGAAGCCCCCTCAAGATGTGGCACCCCATGTACAGCGAGGCGCTGCGCCAGCTTGTTTCGCCTGCCCGCAGCCTCCAGATCCGCCAGCGCATGGTCCAACACCTGATCGCGGAGCCGCCCACGGCCGAGGGGCTGCTCCGGTTGGTGAGCTGGGCGCTGGACTGTGGTGCCGACGTCGATGATGAACAACTGCTGGAGGCAGCTTTCCTGGCTGCAAAACTGCTCCAGAACCCCCTGGCGCTGGCAGCAGCCGGCAAGGTCCGCTCCGAGGCGTTGCGCCCGCGCGCCCGCGCAGTCATGGCCATGGTCAGCTACAACGACGGCGACTTTGGCACTGCGGTGCGGCTGTTGGAAGAGGGCCTGGGGTACTTGGACGCCGATCCGTCGGGTCCCCTGGGGGCAGGGCTTTTGTGGGCCGCCGCGCGGGCGGCCATGGGTGACTCATCGCCGGACATCGTGGCCGATGCCCGGACCGCGGCGGCAGCCCTCGTCAACGGACTTCCGGAATCAGACCCCGTGGTGGGGCTTGTGGGGCGGCATGCCAAGGCACTGGAGTTGGCGGCGCTTGCCCACGAGGGCCACTACGCAGAAGTCCGTGAAGGCCTGGAGAGATTTGGGGCAGCGCTCAGCCCGGAACAACCGGATTTTGTCATGAACCGGGTATTCCTCCTGGCCATCCAGTGCGAACTCCTGACGGTCGAGGGCCAGGCCGTGGAGGCCCTCGACGCCGGCCGTGAAGCGTTGGCGCTGCTGGACGAGCAGGCTGATGACCTCCTGTACTTCAGCGACTTTGTGCTGGCGCGCTACACCCTTGCCGCACTGGGAGCGGGGGACTGGAGTGCCGCAGGGACTGCCCTGGAACGTTACTCAGCGAGATCGGCCATGGGCCTCATCGTCTTTGGTGGGGACATCCAAACCCTCAAAGGGTTGTCACTGCTGCGTCAAGGCAGGCTGGAGCAGGCCGCGGAGCTGGTGACTCCGGCCGTCGAGGCACTCAGGGTCAGGGACCCCCAACAGCTGAAGAATCTGGGCAATGCACTCGCGTTCTACGCCGCGGCGAGGTCCGGCGACACCGCGCTTGCTGAGCGCCTGGCCGGGGAACAGGCTGGCCAGGCAGGCCAGCAGGCCGGTGCAGCGGCCGGAGGAGCCTACGTGGAGGCCCTTGCGGAACTTTTTACCCTGGCCGGCCAGGAGTTGGTGGCCAAAGGCTCAGGACTGGACAAGCTCAGGAAGCTCCCGGAATCCATACGGCTGCATCAGGAGCCCGGTGTCCTGCTGCAAAACCTGGTGCTCCGTGCCGAGCTCGGCGACGTACAGGCCATGGAGTCCATCAAGGGGATCACACCATCCATGTCAGGTGCCTGGGCCGCCGGATGGCTTTCCCTGGCGGAAGCACATCTGGGCGCTGACGGCCAAGGATTCGTCAACGCCGGCAACCTTCTGGCCGCGGCCGGCATGCCCGGACCAGCCGCCGTGGCGTTCGATAAAGCGGCGTTGTCCTTCGACGCCGAAGGAAAGCGACCGGAGGCCCGGCAGGCAGCGGTGCTGCGCGATGTCAGCGAAGCCAGCCTTGGTGATGCCCTGGTCCATGACCCCAGCACCGAAGCGGACCGCTCGGTGCCGTTGACCCGCCGTGAGCAGGACATCGTGGCGTTGGCAGTCTCAGGGCTCACCGACCGCCAGATCGCGGAGAAACTCATGGTGTCCGTACGCACGGTAGAGGGCCACCTCTACCGCAGTTACGCCAAGTTGGGCATCCGCCGTCGCGAAGATCTCGGGGCTGCTGTCCGTCATTGACGGCAGTGTTCCTCGAGTACTCACTAACCACCCACCACGCCACTTGGCCCCGCCACCGCACGGGTTTTGGCCAATCACTGGAGTAACCCGTGGGAGTGTTGCGCCCAAACCAAGTAGTGCGCCTCTGAGGGACTGAGTACAACAAGGTAGAGGCCCGGAAAAAGCTCCGGACTAATCGAGTACCAACTACTGGTGTACCCCGTTCGCCACCCCGGCAGTATTGATCT